>DATGVJ010000203.1:0-11192 GCA_035300505.1 Xanthobacteraceae bacterium | reverse complement strand
GGGTATCGAGCGTGAGCCACCCCCCCTCAAGGGGGCAAGCCCGGAGGTACGTGGCGACCCCTGTGGCGCGCGTACAACACAAATTAAGAATTTTTTCGAGGGAGGGAATTGGTCTCGACAAAGCGCTATCCTGGCGCAAATTTATTCTGAGAATCGCTCGAGGGGAATCCCATGCGTCGCTCGATTACAGTCCTTCTGGGAACCACAAGCCTGATGGCATTCGCCGACGTCGGTTTTGCCGCCGATATGGCACCCAGAATCGTGACCAAGGCGCCGGTCGTGGCGGCCGTTGCGGCCTATAGCTGGACCGGTTGCTATATTGGCGGACACGTTGGCGGAGGGTGGGGCCACAAAGATCTGTCGGATGGTATTAACTTTCCGTTGGTTTCCGATTTTCGCGATGACATCGATGGGTTTTTAGGCGGCGTGCAGTCTGGTTGTGACTATCAGTTCGATCGGAATTGGGTCATCGGTATCGAAGGCCAGGTTTCCTGGAGCGATATCAAAGGGAGTTTTTCAGCCGATCCGTTTTTTTCCGTCAAAGGTTTTAACGCGGTCACGTTTGCTGCAAGAACGGATTTGATCACGTCGGTGACGGGGCGCCTTGGTTACACCGTCGACAGCTGGATGATTTACGGCAAAGGTGGCGTTGCGTGGGCCCATGACCATTACTCACTGGTGGCTTCCAGCGGGTTTACTGCTGCCGGCAGCGAAACACGTGTCGGATGGACAGCCGGTGTGGGCATTGAATATGCATTCTGGAACAATCTATCAGCCAAGTTCGAATATAATTACATGGATTTCGGGCATAAGCGGGTCTCGCTGACCGGTTCGGATACGGTGGACTTCGACATCGGTCAGAAAATCCATACCGTCAAATTCGGATTGAATTACCGCTTTAATACGGGCGCCGCCGTCGCACGCTATTGATTTCAGGCCTCGCGCGAGATCGAGGTGTCGTGGCACCGCCGTGCGCATAGCCTTCTGTTGCCACGAAGTCCTGGCGGATGCCTATAGGGTTGCCGGGTTGTTGTTCTTGAGCAATGCCGCAATGTCGCTGAGGCATTCGACCCGCACCGCTTCGTCGGGGTCCAATTGACGCCCGATCCGTTTCTCGACGGACAGCAGCAGCCTCATGTGAACCAGACTGTCCCAGCGCTCGAAATGACCAATGCGCGCGTTATCCGGCACGACATCGATTTCAACCGTGATGGCGTCCGCCAGGAGTTGCCTCGCCTGCAACAGGTCAGTCATTATTCTTCGCCTTTCGAAGCAGGCGCCACTCTTCACGCAGTAGTCCAAATTGATATTGATCAAGCCTCGATCCATCGATCGCGGACACTCTGTGCCCGCGCAACGTGCCCTCGTGGCGCCAGCCTTGCTCCTTGTAATTGAGGACTGCCGGGAAATTGCGGGAGAGCGGCGATCCGCAGGCCTTTTCGATGCTACGGCGTTCGAAAAAATAATCGAGCAGAGCGGCGCGGGATTCGTTGACCACGCGTTTGCCCCACCAGTCCTTGTCGCCGATGACGACATTGAACGTTGCCAATCGATGTACCGGATCGATTTCGACCATGAAGAAACCAATATGAGCACCGGTTGCCTTCTCGAAGACACCGATCAGATGGCGGTTCTTGCCGTCAAACGACGATGCATACCGCGCAAGATAGTCGAGGCTCATGTCCCGCGCCGGATTGTTGAGAGGATGCATCACGGCCGGGTCCCGCGCCCAGCCGCGCCAGCGTTCCGATGCGTCGGAAGGTTTGAGGTTGCGCAGGCGAAAGCGCGCGGTTTCGATGGCTACGGAACCAGGCATGCGTTGCTCAATGTATCCCGAGGACGTGACGGCGCACCGCATCGCGGCCGATCTTACCGCGGGCGTTACGCGGTATCTCCGGAAGTAGAAACCAGCGCTCCGGAACAGCTTCGCGACGCAACCGCTGCCGGCACCACGACCGAAGTCCTTCCGTGGTCTCATTGGAGCCGTCGACCAATCTGATGGCTGCGGCGACGATGTTACCTGCTGTCTGATCCTCGATACCAAAGACGCAGGCTTCCGCGACTGCAGGATGGTTTTCGAGCAGCAGATCGATTTCGGCGGGCTGGATCTTCGATCCCGCACGATTGATCTCGTCTTTGATACGGCCGGTGAGCTCGATCACACCACTCGCGTCCACGATTCCTCGGTCTCCCGTGTAATACCAGCCGCCGCGAATGACTTCGGCCGTCAGGTCGGCGCGCCTGAAGTACCCAGACATCAAAGCGGGCGTCTGTACAAGGATTTCACCTTCGCCACGTGCAAGAATTTCGTTGTCGTCAATGGCGACTGCGACACGTCCACCCCACATGCGGCCGACGCGTCCATTGGCAATACCATCCCGGACGGAGGATGCTCCCGCAAGCCAATTGGCGGTCTCGGTGGTGCCGTAACAATTGACCACCTCAGCCCGCGTCCATGACGCGACATCGGACCAGATTTGACACGATAGCGGAGCCGACCCTATGTGAACCCGTCTGAGAGAGCCAAGCGCGGGAGCATCGCACAACTTCATCACAAGCGGCCACAGCGCCGGCACCGAACTCATGAAGGTGATGCGGTGCTGGTCGACGATCCGGCGGAGGTTCTGCGCCAGTCGAATCCCTGTCCGATGCAGCACGATCTCGCCGCCCGCCATGAGAGGAGTCAGGGCGTTGCCAATCAGTCCATGGCCAAAATGGGTTGGCAGCGTTACGAGTGTCGAAGCAAGGGCGTCGCGGCCGATCACGTCTTGGTTGAGTGCAATGCGTGCGAACAAGGCGCGGAACGTGAGGACGACGCCTTTCGGGTTTCCGGTCGTGCCTGACGTAAAGAGGATCAGCGCGGGGTCATCGGGTTCGAATCCGGATAATTCGTGCGCCGCACCAGGTGGCGCCAGCACGAGTTCCAGCTTCGGTACGGATGAATTGCCAATGGGCCGTGTCGCGGTCACCAAAAGCGCGGAAGGCCTGGCAAAATCCAGGATGTTTTCAAGTTCGTGTTTCGTGAGCGTATCATCAAGGCAGGCTGCCGCCGCACCTGTTTGCCATGTGGCGAACAAATCCGCGAAAAAATTTGCGCTGCCGGAATGCGCAATTGCGACGATCGAACCACGACCGATCTTGAGTTCGGCCAGGACATTCGCGCGGCGTTCAACTTCACGAGCAAGGGTTGCCGCATCCCAGTGCAGGCCGAGCCCGAGGTCCGTAATAGTTCCAAATCGCTCCAATGAAATAAACACCTGATGGTCCTGATCCGGGCTCGTTGTAGGCTCGATATGCAGCTCGATATCGTGTAGAATTTCACAAATCCTGGCACGAGACCAGTCTATGAGGGGAACTTCAAATTCGCCGCACTTGCCTGGTTCGGCCGGTTCTGGAGGTCATAGCTTGCCCAAACTGTTTTTTCTTTTGTGTGGCGTAGCATTGGTCGCGATGACTGGACATCAAGCTCGCCAATCGCATGCGCAGGAGAAGGCATCAGACCGATACACTGTCCATCTCGACGTCTACTCCGGCCGCACGAATCCAATGTGGACATTGACACCCCAACAGAGCGCTCGTGTTCGAGAACTTCTGGTCGGTCTCCCATTATCCACCAATGGAATGCAGCCGCCGCCGGCCCTGGGGTATCGCGGATTTATCGTCGAAACGGAACCGCCGGCTGGAGGCGTTCGGATTTCCGAAGGTTTCGTGTCCAAATATCCTAATGGCGAGATGGGGCCGATCTGGATCGACACGGACCGGAGGCTGGAGCAATACCTCTTATCATTGTCGCCGATGTGAGATCATGGCTTGCGCCGCGATCGCCGTAACGATCGCTCTTGGCCCGAAGGACTTCACGTGGATTTCGATACTGTTCGGCACTCTCCGGCGAGACGATGCAACATTCTGTTGGGTTGTCTTGTGACGGGGGTCGTCACAGCATCGGGCCTCGCCGGTGTTACCTGGTGGCAGCGCGCGACTGCGGAAAAAAACGAGGCGACTGCCAGGTCGCCGGACACGCGCGGCCCGGCCGCGGAAAACTTAGGCCTGGCGCGCCATGCGGCCGAGGGCCGCCTCTCTGTCATCGCCCAGGGCCTGCGCAACCTGCAGGGGATGCGGGCGGAAGCCGTCCGCCCGATGCTTGAATCTTTGGTTACAAAATTCGAGCAATTGGCCAGCTCCTTTCCCGACGAACCGGCGTCGCAGGCAAGCCGTGCCGCGATGCTGGACGAGGTCGGAAATGCCTATTTTGCGCTCGGGGACTTTTATCAGGCGCTAAGAGCATTTCGCGATAGCCTGGATATTCGCGAACGTATGGCCGGCGAGCGCAACAACAAGGACGCTCAGCACGCCCTGTCGGTATCTCACTACAATGTCGGCGAAACCTTACGGGCGCAGGGCTATCTTGACGACGCGCTGGAGGTCCACAACGAAGCCCTGGAAATTCGCGAACGATTGGTTGCTGCTGACCCAGGCAATGCGCAGTGGCAGCACGGCTTGTCGGTGTCTTATGAAGATGTGGGCAGCCTCCTGGAGCGGCAGGGTAAGCTCGCGCTGGCGCTCATTCATTATCGGTCGAGCCGTACCGTTGGGAATCGCCTCGCGAAGCTTGTTGCAGCCCGTGTCGCCCCCCTCGGAGCAGATGCCGCAACCCGGCAACGCGATCTGTCGCCTTTGTTCGAAAAGATCGGCGGCCTGGCTTACAAATTCGTTTTGGAGCGGGAATTCAAGTTTGCGCTGCAATGCGCGGAAGACGCGATTGCGTACTTTCCCGATTTGATAAGGCTGCAGGCGCCCCGCGCGCATGCATTGATGTTTCTTAATCGCGCCGATGAGGCACGGACGATTTATTTGCGCTATCGCGCATACAATCAAGTCATCGGCGATAAAGCCTGGGACGCCGTCGTACTCGGCGATATCGCTCAAATGCGTGAGGCGGGCCTGACGCATCCGCTCATGGATGAGATCGAGAAATTATTTACGGCAACGTAATGATATAGCCCGAAGGAGCAAAGACGAAAAACATGGCTGAAGGATCAGGTCGCGGCGATGGCGGCGCTTCCAATGCGGCATTGGGGGATCTGCGGGAGTTTATCCAACAAGCGCGTGACGCAGGCGATCTCGTCGTCGTGAAAGGGGCTGATCCGCACCTGGAAATGGGCGTCATTTACGAACTGAGCCAGGAGAAGAAGTATCCGCCGGTTCTGCTATTCGAGGATATGGTCGGCTGCGATCCTGGGTTTCGCGTTCTTTCAAACGTCCGCAATCAGCGCTTCATGGTCGGCGATCTTGATCTCGCAGCCCTCAAGGCCTTTCGGCGTCGCCCGAAGGACAGACAAGAGCCGATCCCGCCGCGCGAACTCAACACCGGTCCGGTCTTCGAGAACTTAGACGAGGGCGATGCGGTCAATATCCTGAAATTCCCATGCCCGTATTGGCACCAAGGCGACGGCGGCGCCTATATCGGCACCGAGTGCCTTGTGATCACGAAGGACCCCGACAGCGATTGGGTCAACGTCGGCACCTATCGGGTCAAGGTTCACGACAAGAAGACGCTGACCGTCTTCATCGAGCCCGGCAAGCAGGGTGACATCATCCGCCGCAAATACTGGGCGCGCGGGCAGGCGTGTCCGATGGCGATTTCGGTCGGCCAGGCGCCGGTGCTGGGCAGTGTGGCCGGCACAGCGTATCGGCCTGGCCAGTCGGAATTTTCAGAAGCAGGCGGGCGGCTTGGGGGCGCCATCGATGTGGTGAGCGCCAAGCTCACGCGGCTGCCCATTCCGGAGCGCGACAACGGCGACGTCACGACCAGCCGCATCATCATCTATGCGGTGCGGCCGTTTCATTGGAAGGACGAGTTCCCGAAGGCCAACGAGGTCGACCGCGAGTTCGCGGAAAGCGTCCGGAAAAAGTGGAAGGGCAGGCTGCCGTTTCTGTGAGCACCGTTGAAAATAGAGCGGCATTGGGCCACACTTGAGGCGACGCTTGATTCAGTAATAATACCAAGGAGCAGGATCGGATCAGCCTCCAGGAGCTGGGTCCTGCGCAGGGAGAAACAGACGATGTCGATGTTCGCGGAAGCCGTTCGTGGGAGTTGCGCGCGCGGAGTGCACTGGATCGGAGCCCTTGCCTTTGGGGCATGCGCCGCCGTTTTTGCCGGCGGGGGCGCCTTGGCGCAGACCAGCGGAAAGATCCCGGAGCTTGCCTCCAACCCTTCCGTCTCGTCCTGGGTTCGGGTCAGGGCGGACGGCCGCAACGCACTCTACGGCGACGGCTGGCTCGATCCGCCGGCCGGCATGCGCGGGCCGATCAAGACCCATCCCGACCACCCGATGCAGGGCAATAATGATCGCCGGGGGCGGCAGGTGACGCTCGCCATCGGCGACCATATGGACCCGATCCTCAAGCCCTGGGCGGCTGAGCAGATGCGGCAATCCAACGAGGAGGTGCTCACCGGCAAACGCGGGATGCCGTTCCTGGCCACCTCGCGCTGTTATCCGGGCAGCGTTCCCGGACAATTGCTTTGGACCACGGAGCCGTTCTACTTCGTGCAAAATCCGAAGGTGGTGCACATGGTGTGGCAGCGCGACTCCCTCTCGCGCCGCATCTACATGACCGACAAGCATTCCGAAAATGTGAAGCCGTCCTGGTTTGGCGAATCGATCGGCCGCTATGAGAACGACGAACTGGTGGTTGACACCATCGGTCTGTCCACCAAGCTGAGCTTCCTCGACATGTTCCGCACGCCGCACACCGAGAAGATGCGTGTGACCGAGCGCTACAAGCTGACACAGGATGGGAAATTCCTCGAAGCCTTCGTCAAAGTCGACGATCCGGATACATTCAACGAGCCCATGTATCTGGCGACGCGGTGGCGCCGGTTTCAGGGCGATTGGCACGAGTTCATCTGTGCGGAGAACAATGACGACAAATTCTCCCACAATATGTTCCCGATCCCGACGGCCGATAAGCCGGATTTTTGAGCGGGGGAACTCGTGTAGGGTTCGTCCAGGAGTAATTCTCAAGCCGCCATGAACAGGGTAAAGCGCGCCGCAACGGCATTGGTTATCTCGGTTGCGGTGTACCTCACGCCGACTGTCGGCCCACATGCCGTGTTTGTCCTCGGTGAGGTCGTCTGGCGCGATCTTGGGAATATTCTCCACGGTGGGCGTGACCACGACTTGGCGTGGGCTGCGACTGACATCGGCGTCGCGCTCATGGCCCAAATTGCATTCTTCCTACTTGTCTACTGGTTTCTCGCAAGGCCCGGTTGGCGCAGAACGCTCTGTCTCGGACTGCCGATCGTTCCGGCGCTGATTGCATTGAATTATGCTTATATGGTTGCGATTCCGACGTACTTTCTCATCGAACCGGATACCACTGCCGAACGTGGGACGTGGTCTCTCGAATGCACCGTGCGAGATGTTTGGATCCCCGCGATCTCTTCGCCACCGGGCCCGTCACGCAGCGCCGCCATATGGCTCGCGGATGTAAATCCGCCACACCGTTATGCACTCTTCAATCCCGCGGGGTGCGAGGTGACAAGATTGGAACTGGCCCAATCGGCGGAGGGTCATGTGACTTACGTCGCCGGCGCGCATGCGCTCTACAAGACAATGACACCGGCGACGTGGTTCGTCTTCGATGCTGCAGCAAACACCAAAACATTGGTCGATGTCGGGGAAGGTCAGTCAGTAATCCTCTCAAACGACGGCGGCAGTGTGGCGTGGCTCCGTCCAGTTGTAGGCGTAACGTCGCCGGTCCAATTCGAAGCGGTCATCCGACGCGTGGACGGTCGCGGCGATGAGTTCGTTGATCTTTCGACACTTGGGCGCGGCGGCTCGCAACAACTTATCTCATTCGACAGCGAGGCGGGCGAACTGGTTGTTGCGCGGGGACTAAGCGAGTTGCTTTGGGTCGGCGTCGATGGTCACATTCGTAAGATACTGCCAAGACCAGCGGGCGTAGCGCCGCAACCCCAGACTTTCAGGATACTGCGGGGTGGTTGGGTTGCGTGGGATGCGTATCGCGAGAATCAGCCCTATCGCGTCGCATGGGAACTTCCCGGCGGCAACGGAAGTCACCAAGTTCTGAAGGGCCGAAGCATCACCTCGCTTGCCGTCAGTCCGGACGGAAATTTGATTGGGCTGAGTATCACCAGCAGCCTCTCCATAGGTTCCACCCCGGATGCTGTATCCGTCCTGCGCGTCGCAGACGGCGCGGTCGTCTTCCACAAATTCCTGCCGAAATACACAAGATCAACGGTTGCTTTCCCGGACTCGGGACGGTTCGTTTATACGGACCTCGAGGGTGTACGCGTTCTAAAAATCGAGTAAGCGCAGATGGCGACCTCCGTCTTTAGAAGGGCCGGGAACCGCTGTCGTGAGTGCTAAATCCCCAGCATATTCTTGGAAAACAATTCCTCGATCGTCAGCTTGCGCCGCGTGTAACCTTGTTCGTGCGCATAGCGCAGAAAGGTCTCGATGCACGGGCGGTTCGCCGAGACGCCATGCGCCCAGGAATTGGCGCCGTAGACCGCGCGATTTTGTTCCTGGTGGAAGATGGCATCGCCCATGGATACGAACTTGGGATCGGATTGATAGGCGGCATCGCATACGCGCTGTGCGTCCGTGAAAGCCTGCGCAAGGCTTTCGCACAGCCAGGGTTCATGCTCGCTCAAGCTTTGTTTCATCACGATGGTGTGGGTGATCGGGATGAATCCCACGCGGCGCGCATAGGCGTGCATTTCGCCCTGCGCGTCACCAAACAGGCGCCGCATGTTGGATGTGCGCTCGATGAACGACTGCGGCAGGCGCGGCACCAAAATCGCATCGACCTTGCCTTGGTCGAGCAGTTTTTCCGCATTGGCGCCGTCGGCGACTTCGAGCTTGATGCCGGACGGAACTTCGTAGCCCGCTCCTTCATTCTTCTGGCAGGTCACCCAAGTGACGTCGCTCGGTGCGAGCCCATAGTGCTCGTGGAATATCCCACGGAGCCAAAGGTTGACCGTCAATCGGTAGGACGGCACGCCGATGCGCTTGCCGGCCAATTCCGCAACGCTGGAAATGGAGGAATCCTTGGCCACGAAGACGTAGGCCAGCACCGGCATTCGCAACGGAAAGATCGGCAGCGCGACGACCGGCTCGCCTTGGCTGCGGGCCGTGACATACCAGGAGAACGACATTTCGGCGACGTCATATTGCTCGTAGACCGGCTCGACGCAGAAGTCGCCCACGTAGCGCGCTTCCGCATTCAAGTTGACCCCGGCGGCCTTGATCCGGCCATCGAGGAGAGGACGTGTGCGGTCGTAGTCGGCGACCGCCATGTGGATCGGATAGGGCGTCTTTGCGGCCGCCCGTTCGAGCACCTGGTTGTCGCTACGGGGCATGATCGTCTCCAGGTGCTTGTTGTGGACGGCTTGTTGTGGATATCGCAGCAAACCTGTTGGGCGTTTCGAGATTTGAACGTAACTGCGGCACCCATTACTGGCAATAGTCGGAACCAAGCTTCGCGCGCCAGGACCCGCCCCTGCGCACAACACACCTTCCCCTCAATTTGAAAGGTGTATGGCGCTAGCGGCGGTCGCAACTCTCGAACCGGTTCTCAGCCGCACGGTTGAGTTTCTGGAGTGACCATCATGCTTTCGCTTGAACCCGTTCTTTCACCGCATGGCGTTCTGCGTCTGCAGCGCGCAGCTCAGACGGATGTCGACGGCCTGCCCCTTGACGACGTTTCCGGGACATCAAAAACCGACACTTCGAAGGCTAAATCACAGCCGCAGAATCCTTCTGCTCGGTTGGAACAGGCTTTCGCGCGCGGCGCAGGCCACGGGCTCCTGCACCTTGGAGCCAACGAAGTTGGGTCCGAACTCCCGGCGGTCTTGTCCTATTGGCGGGAGTTCGGGTCGCGCTATGTCGCCGCTCTATGTGCGCTTCCCGGGCTCGATGAAAAGAAAGCCAAGTCAGCCGTCCCGGTTCCGCCCGAAAACGATTTGAATGCGATGGTCATGGCGGTGCCGCCCATGCTCGGCGCCGAATATCTGACAGTTTCGGTTCTGTCCGACCTTTGGAAGGCGATCGATGGGGCATTCGATAGCGAATTGGCGCAAGCCGACACTTCGATCCAAGCTTTTCTCAATGCCCGGCATGCTTCGTGGAGTCTGGTCGGGCGCGTGCATTTCAACCTTGCGGAAAACAAGAAGGATCAAGAGGCGCCGTTTGCCTTCCTGGCGACCTATACGACGCGGCTGTCTGCGGAGGCCAAAGCGCAGCACCTGCCGCTCGGGCGCGCTCTGCAGGAATATGCCGGAGCGCGCAATCGCGAGCGCTTGCTGTCGCTGCTGATGCCGGTGCAACGCGCGGCCGAAAAGTGCGATTGGCTGAAAACCATGGTCGATGCGCGCGAGATCTTTCACCCCTTGCGCTGGAAGCCGCAACAGGCGCTGCTGCTTTTGAAAGACGTGCAGGCACTGGAGAGCGCGGGTGTCGTCGTCCGCATGCCGGCCAACTGGCGCATGAACCGCCCTTCGCGTCCGCAGGTGACTGCGACAGTTGGCGGCAAGTCGCCCTCGCAGCTTGGGCTCGATGCCTTGCTTGATTTCCGCATGGAGGTCACTCTCGATGGCGAGGTGCTAACAAAAGCCGAGATCAAGCAGTTGCTTGCGCAATCGGAGGGGCTCGCCTTCATTCGCGGCCGATGGATCGAGATCGATCATGAACGGCTGAAGCAGACCCTTGATCATTTTGAATCCGTCCAGAGCCGGGCGGCTGCCGATGGCTTGTCGTTTGGCGAAGCGATGCGGCTCGTTGCCGGAGCAGGGATATCAGGGGAAAAGAGCGCTGAATTTGCTCATGCGGACTGGAGCCAGACGGTGGCCGGTCCCTGGCTTGCGGATACGCTCGCTGCCATGCGCAGCCCGGCCGGACGTTTGCGTGTCGATCCGGGCCAGCAGTTGAAGGGGACGCTGCGCCCCTATCAGCAGGAGGGCGCGCAATGGCTGCACCTGCTCGCGCGGCTTGGCCTTGGTGCCTGCCTTGCCGACGACATGGGGCTCGGCAAGACCATCCAGGTCATATCGCTGCTGCTTTTGAAAGACGTGCAGGCACTGGAGAGCGCGGGTGTCGTCGTCCGCATGCCGGCCAACTGGCGCATGAACCGCCCTTCGCGTCCGCAGGTGACTGCGACAGTTGGCG
>DATGVJ010000202.1:0-3095 GCA_035300505.1 Xanthobacteraceae bacterium | reverse complement strand
GGCGGGTTTTCCTTCTCAGCGAGATGAGCCATCGCCTGCTCGACTGTCTTGAAAACTTTTGTAGCATTTCCAACCGAGACCTTGTGCTCGCCGGGATTGCCTTTGCCCATTGCAGTATCGGCGACGATGAGTTGGGACAGATGTTCCGGAAAATAGGCCGCGAAGAAAATTCCGAGGCGACCTGACATGGAATGCCCCATGATCGCAGGCCGCTTCCAACCGAAATGGGCAGATACATTTATGATGTCGGAAAAAAGCGCATCCAGCGAATAATCCTTATGTTCGCTCCACCCCGAGTGCCCAAATCCACGGTGATCAAAAACGACGACTTGGCGCTCCGTAGCCAGTCCGGAGGCAACCCCGATCCAGTCGTAGGAATCGAAGTAGTTGCTTCCGTGCAGGATGATGATCGGCGTTTTACCACCCGAACTCTCCGGCCCAAAGGCACGGTAAAATAACGCAACATCTCCCGATTGAATTGTTCCTGTTCGATGCAACGGCTCATCCACGGTAGTGTTCCTTCCTGGAATTCAGCGATAAAGTGAGATTTTCAATTTGATGTCTGGCAGCACGATGTTCCCTGGAACCTTACCTTGATGTATTCTTTAAGTGAGTGGATTGAAAGTGCAGAGGAAAGGAGACATTCGATGAAACGTCAGGCTCTGTTTTTCAGTGTCTTCGCGACGATGTTGCTCGCTTTGCCTGCGGCGGCAGCGGACGGCGCGGAAGGCATGATGGGGGTCCGCTGGGGTAAGAATGCGTTCTATTTGGAGCCGATGGCATCAGGTCCGCAGCCGTTAAGGAATCTGAATCGTCGGCGCAACGGCACATCCGATGCCGCCCAGCTGGTCGGCGACTATCACAATCCTATACTGACGCCTGAAGGCGCGGCCGTTGTGAAGAAAAAGGGCGAACTCGCCATTGCGGGCAAAGGGTTTCCAAATGCGCAGGACCAGTGCCGGCCGATGCCGCCGCCTTTTGCCCTTGTGATGCAGCTTGGTTTCGTGATGCTGCAGGCCAAGGACGGCAACATCACCATCCTGTACGATCAGGGCGCCAACGTTCGCCGCATCAACATGAATGCCGCACATCCCGCAAAATTGGTGCCGTCGCCCATGGGCGATTCGGTCGGACATTGGGAGGGGGAGACCCTGGTGATCGACACCGTGGGCGTACGGGTGGACGATTTTACTTCTGTCGATCGCTTCGGCACGCCGATGGGCGATGCAATGCATATAGTCGAACGCTACCGGCTCATCGACGGCGCGTTGGCTAAGGCGGCGACGGACGCAATCGAGAAGCGCGAGGGCACTGTCGGTGGCGGCGGCCGAGACGCGGGTTACAGCCCTGATATCAGTCTCAAGGGATTGCAGCTCGAAGTGACCATGACGGACCCGAAGGTGTTCACCGCGCCTTTGACCGCCCGTGTCACCTACCGCCGCCTGATCACGCGATGGACGGAAACAGTCTGCGCCGAGAACTCGGTCGAACATTACGAGGGCGAGTGGATCGGCCTGCCCAAGGCGGATCGTCCGGACTTCTGAACGTAACTGATGGGTGCTCAGTCGGAGCCGCGCGCAATTCAGACCAGGAGCCGCAGTCCGACCCGTGCGAGTGTGATGATGGCATCGAAATTTCCGGCACATTTAAAAACCCGCTTTGGCCTGCGGCCCGCAAGTGTCGCTTTTTTGGTTTGATCGCCATGTACCAGCCCGATCACTACCGCGTTGCCGATCTCTCGCAACTCCATGCGTTGATGCGGGCACGCCCCTTTGCGACACTCGTGTCGAACGGCGCGCTGGGGCTCTATGCTTCGCACCTGCCGACCGTCCTGAAGGATGAGCCGCCCAATGGCATGATCGAATGCCATCTCTCGCGTGCCAACCCGCACTGGAAGGACCTCGCCACAGGCAACGAGGCGCTGATGATCTTCCAAGGGCCGGACGCCTACGTCACACCCAACTGGTATCCCTCGAAGGCCGAGCACGGGAAGGTCGTGCCCACTTGGAACTACGCTGTCGTGCACGCCTATGGCCGCCCCGACGTGATGGAGGAGCAAGCGTGGCTGCGCCGCCACGTGGGCGAACTGTCCGCGCAGCAAGAGGCGGGCGAGGCCAGGCCTTGGGCGGTGTCGGACGCTCCCGACCGCTATGTCGAGGTGATGTTGCGCGGGATCATTGGCTTCCGCTTTGCCATCACGCGCCTCGAGGGCAAGTGGAAAATGAGCCAGAACCGCGAGATGTCGGATCGTGCCGGCGTGGAGAGCGGCCTGAGACGGCGGGGGGAGGGCACCGACCACGCAGTCGCCGACCTTGTCGCCCGTGACATTGATTGAGCTCGATCTCCATTAGCTCTGGACGCAGGGCATACCTTCTGCGCCGAATGTTCGTTCCAGCTACGCGCCTTTGGCGGCGTGGAATTTGCACGCATCGGCCAGGATCTCAGCGGGACGTTCCAAAGCCCGGACGCCGTGGTTTCGATGGCAAGCACCACTCGTTGTTTACCGGCGTCGGGCCTCGATTGGTCAGTACGCCATGGGCGACTTCCAACTGATCGGCGAGGTCGCGGGAGCACTCTTGATCGGCACCGAGCAGAGCCGCATCAATTTTACAACGGTTAATCCGCAATTGTTGAGCGGACCCAATATCCGGTCTTTGACATCGCCCAACGCGACGCGGGTAGTTCCCAGCATCGACGCCCGATTGGCCACCGCCTATGCTTTTCCACCCAGCTATTACGGACAGGGCAAGGTTGAGGCAGGTTATCGGGCGGCGGTATATTTCGATGCGGTCAGTGAGTATTCGCTGACGAACGTCCCGACAAGTCTCACGCTTCCGCCCAGGGGAATTTACTTGGCGACCGCCGAACACTTTCGAAGCGCCTTCACGACACACGGCCCGTATTTGACCGCCAGCTGGTTGTTCGGGCAGGGCAACTGACTGCTGTTGGGATAGTTGCTCAGGAAGGCTCCTTATTGTTATTGCTCGACAGGAAGTCGGTCCACAGGAGATAGCCCCCGAAAATCACAAGGAAACCGCCGCTGATAAAAACGACGTTTTTGCCGCCATGCGTGAGGAACGCAACCAGCAGGACGA
>DATGVJ010000201.1:0-10805 GCA_035300505.1 Xanthobacteraceae bacterium | reverse complement strand
CGACAAGGGCGTGCGCAATTCATGCGACGCATTGGCAAGCAGCATCCGATGCGCCCCTACCAGTTCCTCGATGCGCGCCGCCGAACGGTTGAAACTTGTCGCGAGGCGGGCAATCTCGTCCCTGCCTTCCACTTTCACGCGGGTGCCAAGATTTCCGGCTCCGAGAGTCTCGACACCTTGTTGCAGGCGTTCGAGACGGCGCGTGAGCCCGCGCACGATCGGAAAGGCGCCGATCGCGACTGCAAGCACAATGCTGCCCAGCACAAGCACGAGATGGACCGCGGGATGCCGATGCCGCGGCGGTGCGCGTGCGACGATCCAGCGCCCGTCGGGCATGTGGAACGCCCAGGCCGGTCCGCCGGTCCCCAGCACCCATCCGCTGACGCCATTGCGTGGCGGCGACGGCAAGGGCCTGCCAACGGCGGCGATCCGCGCACCGACCTCATCGTAGAGTGCGATATCGGTATGAAGGCGCCGCGCGAGTTCGACGAGCGTCTCAAGCTGCGTCGCGGCCGGCGCTTGTGCGGGCGGGAGCGCGCTCGCCGCCAATTCGCCAGCCATTTCGAAGGCGTCCGCGATCGGCGGCGGACCGCCGCCGAAACGCCAGAAGCCGCCCGCGATCAAAACCACCAGCAGCAGGCTGGCCAAGATGGTGAGATAGATTTTTTGATAGACCCGGCGCATCGTTTTAATCCTGCGCCTTGGCGAAGACATAGCCGCTGCCGCGCACCGTGATGATCCGCCGCGGCTTCTTGGGGTCGTCTTCGATGGCGGCGCGGATGCGTGAAATGTGGACGTCGATGGAGCGATCGAAAGCTTCCAGCCGCTCGTTTTTCATCAGGTCCATGATGGCGTCGCGCGAGAGCACGCGCCCGGCATGTTTGGCGAGCGCAAGCAATATCGAGAATTGATAGCTCGTGAGCGTGCAAGCATTGCCATCGAGCCGCGCTTCACGCGCGCCGACGTCGATTTCGAGGCGCCCATAGCGAAGCATGTCGGTCCCGATGCCGGCCTCGCCGCGATGGCGCCGCCGCAAGATCGATTTGAGCCGGGCCAGCAATTCGCGCGGTTCGAACGGCTTGGGCAGGTAATCGTCAGCGCCCATTTCGAGCCCGACGACACGGTCCATGGCGTCGCCGCGCGCGGTCAGCATCAGGATCGGGGTTTGCGCCCGCGCGCGGACGCGACGACAAACCTCGAGCCCGTCCATGTCGGGCAACATGAGGTCGAGGATCAAGGCGTCGAACGTCTCGCGCGCCTCCAGCGCAATGCCGGCTGAACCTTTGCCCGCGATGGTTACGGCAAAGCCGGCCCCGCCGAGATAGTTCTTCACCATCTCGGCGAGGCGCGGATCATCTTCAATCAGGAGGATGCGGTCGCTCACGTGTGGAGTCTATCACCGATTCCAAAAACGAGGCGGACCTCCGAAGTGGGGCATCGTACCGGGCGGGGGCAGGTGACTGGCGAGCTTGCGCCGTTGTTCCGGATTGAGCACCTCGCCCGCATCTCCGAGCGCCTGCGCGACGCGCTTGGAGAACGTGTCGACGAGAGCGACCTGCTCGGTGCGCAACCGCTCGATCTCGGCACGGTTGATGGTCGGTTCGGTGAGCAGCACGCGCGCCTGCGTGCGGGTCGCGAGCACCTTGTCGCGCATCGGTACGATATCGCGCACGGCGGAGCGTACGATGACCCGCAACTTGTCGGCCTGCTCGTTGGTGGCATCGAGTTCGATGGCCAAATGACGCACCATGCGCTCGGCGTGTTCTTCCGCCTGGGCGGGATCGAAGCCCATCATGCCGCCGTGCCCATGGCCAAAGTGTCCGAACCCGGGCCCGAATCCCTGACTGGAGGCAGTGACGACCGCGCCGGTCAACCCGCCGGCGGCAACGAGCACGACGACCCAGGCGGGTCGAATCCCGCGTCGGCGTGGCGGCGGTGTAATGTCGTGCGGTGTGGCGTTTTGCGGTGTGGCGTTCTGATCAGGCATGGACCTCTCCTTCGTTGTGCCCCAGCGATGCACACCTATATGAGGGGGCCAGATTTCCGCCGCTTCTCTGCATTGTAAAGAATTGTAAAGCCGGCTTCCTGGCGCACTGATGCGATGGGTAAGAGCTGCCGCGCTTGTTGTGTCAAATAAAGTAGCGGTTTCGTAGGGTGGGCTAAGGCGCCTGGCACAAATGTTGGACTGTTCGACAGTCTCTCGTGGCGCCGTGCCCACGCGCCAACGAACGATGCAAGCGGAGGGAAACGCGTGGGCACGGCACGAAGGTGCGCCTTAGCCCCCCTACGGAAGTGAGGCAACGTCATCTGTCCCAGGATGTGTCCTTGAACGTCGGAAGCCCATTGCCCGAAAAAAAATTGTGAGCAATGTCGGAACACTGGATTGCGGTGCGTCCTTGGGACGCGAACAACAGCGGGCGGCAGTAGCATGGAGGGCGAGGGCTCCTCTGCTTTGCTGTGGTCGTTGGTGTTGCCAAGGCAAAAGAAGGGGCTACCCGCGAAAACTTCGTTTGCTAGGGCACGAAACACTGCTTCACGCTCCACACTTGTGAAAGGAAAACCATTCATGTCTACAAACACTGTCCGCTTGCACCGTGTGCTCGCCGCAAAACCGGAGAAGGTCTATCGGGCGTTCCTGGATCCGGACGCCATGGCGCGGTGGCTCCCACCCAATGGCTTCACGGGGAAGGTCCATAATATGGACGCCAAGGTGGGGGGTAGTTACAAGATGTCGTTCACGAACTTCACCACTGGCAAATGCATTTCGTTCGGCGGCGAATTCCTTGAGTTGGTGCCGAACGAACGGTTGCGCTACACGGACAATTTCGATGACCCGAATTTGCCGGGAGAAATTATGGTGACAGTCACGTTGAAGCAAGTATTCGTTGGCACGGAGATCAACATCGTCCAGGAAGGCTTGCCCAGTGTCATTCCCGTGGAGGCTTGCTACCTCGGCTGGCAGGAATCGCTGCAGAATTTGGCAAGACTCGTCGAGCCTGAGATCAATGCTTGACGGGGTAGCACCCGAGGGAACTTCCCCATCACAGCCGCCGCGCGATCCGCAATCCGTCAACGAACGACGAATTATCTTTGTATTCTCCAACTCGCCCAGCTGAGCGAAGTTCTTCCGGAGAATCCTCGAACGATCCGCCGCGCAGGATGCGGCCCGTGCAGTTGTCGGTCAGCCAGGCTGATCCATCGGTGGGCGCGGCTGCGGTGTATTGATCATGCCAGCAGTCGTCGACCCACTCCGCGACATTGCCGTGCATGTCGTAGAGCCCGAACGCATTGGGCGAGAAGCTCCCGACGGGCAGCGTCTTCTGCCGGTTGACGTCGGAGGGGCCCGATCCATCGTTGCTGCCGTCAAAATTTGCCTGGTCGGGCTTGATCTCGGCACCGAATGAATAGCGCGTGGTGGTGCCGGCACGTGCGGCATATTCCCATTCGGCTTCCGAGAGCAGAGAATAGGTCTTGCCGGTCTTCGCGCTGAGCCATTTGACGTAATCGGTGGCGTTGACCCAAGACATGTGGATGACCGGACGCTTGCCGCGGCCCCAGCCATTGTCGCTCGACAGATAACCGCCGCACCCACCGCCGCTTACGCAAGCTTCCCAATCGTCAAATGTGATCTCGAATTTGCTGACCGCAAAGGGGGAGGCAAGCGTGACCCGGTGCTGGTTTTCGGCGTTTTGTTCCTCGGGCGGCGAACCCATGGTGAAGTCGCCGGCCGGGATTACGACCATCTGCGGGCATTCGCTGCAGTCTTTGAATTCCGTGATCGCGCCGGGAACCTTCCAGATGTCAGGGGGCGCGGCGAGGCGTTGTTGCGCGTTGAGGGCATTGAGACGCGCCAAGGCGGCACGCGCGAGCGCTTCCGTTTTGGCCTTGAGGTCGGCAATGGCAGCCTCGGAGGGGGGCTGGCTGTTTGCGACCTGGGCTTGCGCCGCACCGCCCGACATGGCGCCAACGGTGACGCCTAACATGACGGCACGGATGGCCATCGCTACTGATTTCTGCATATCGTCAACCTTCTCTATTCCTTCAGATAAAGCGAATGACAAACATCGCACGTGATCTCGAGTGCGCGATGCAGGCTTTTCAATTCTTCCTCATCGGCGGCGCGGCTCAAGTCGCGTGCGATTTTCGCATTCGCCATGGCCTGCTTATAGAAATCCGCGAAATCGTCCCAAATATCCGGCGACGCGATCGTATCGGTTGCGGGGTCCTGGTCATCGCCTTCTTTCCACAGGTTCGAGGCCTTTGGAAAGAGATGCGGAAAAACCGTGAGCAGGACGGAGATATCGCGCGCCAGCGCGCGGGCGCGTTCGAGATCGATATCGCGCTCGGAGATCATGCTCCGGATCTGGTCGGATCGGTCGCCCGCCGTCGCCATCAAGACCTTTCGGGCCCAGATGATGTCCTTGACCGTCTTGGCCTCCTCGTCTTGTCCGATCGCGATGGCGCCTGGCCAAAGTGAGGCAAGCGCCAGCAACGCGAGGGCGAGAGCCGCGTGGCGCCAGCGGTGCAGCAATTTTCGAAATGATGGCATCACCATCGCTTCCTTCGGGTGGCCTTTATGCAGCAGACTTATAGCAGACCCGTAGCCAAGTTGAGCCATCGTGAGTGGTTGATTCAGGGCGGGTGCGGTCGACAGGCCTTTGAGTTCCATTATTGAGTTCCATTGGTGCGGGCCCGCTGCCCATCCGTTCCGCCCCTTATCGTTGCCACGGCTCAGTGCTCGGCCTTGCTGGTTTCTGGCTCTTCGAAGGCCGTTCGTCACACGTCCAGACCTCTGGTAGGTCAAGTCGCATCAGTTCCGGCAAGTCCCGTCGTGTGACGGATCTTGATCAGCAGGGACGGAACCATGCTCGTCGCGACAGGACGCACCCAGATGCCTTCGTGTCCCAAGCGCCATTTCGATCCATCCGTGAGCATGAGCGTCGCGATAGCTGCGCGATGTCGCCCCACAGACCCGTCGACGGTATCGAGCGTGTCAACGTCATCGAAAGAGATTGGTCCGAGTTGTCGGTTCCACAAGCCGCTCATCGTGACAGTGATCGACCGCGTGGCCAGATCGAATTCGGTCGTGCAATCGGCGTCGAGCGATTCCTCATAGATGCTCGCGCATCCGATGCCGACGCCGAAAAGCATCAACAACGTTATCTCAAGCCCCTTGCCGTAGATCACAGAGGTAACGACGATGGCCGCGGCCAGCAGGACCAGCATCACCAACGCTACCATGAAGACCGGATCGGTGAGCAGTTCAAAGCCTGACCTCTCGTAGGTCAGGAGCAGGCGCTCTCCATTGCGAGATAGGTTCATGCAGGGGGCTCATTGAGGATGCCGGCGACGAGTTTACATGCGGACGCAGCGGTGTTCGAAGGGGTGGAGTTTGCACGCAGGACCTATGATAAACTGCAAGCATGACAAAGGACCAGGTAAAAGCCGTTCTCGACCGTGTGCTCACGCTGCCGCAAAAGCGGCAGGAGGAGATTGTTGAAATATTGCTGGCCGTTGAGGAGCAGGACAAGAGCCACCTGCGTTTAAGCGACGATCAATTGGCAGAGGTACGTCGTAGACGTGCCAGAAACGATCCGAGGGTGCCGTTCGAGGAGGTCTTTGAACGCTTCCGTGTCCGCGGCACTTGAGAATTACGTTCGATCCGAGGGCGATTTCGGACCTCCAGGACATTTACACATGGATTTCCATAGACAACGAGTTGGCCGCCTACTTTTCTGCCTCGCAGCCCAATTAATTGCTACAACGCTGCCACCCGCATCCGCGACCGCCCAGGCTCCAAAGCCCGAGGAACTCAGCGAATCCTATCGCGGCAGCCAGCGCAACAATGTCGCCTACCAGAAAGTTGCGCCGTTCAAGGTGTTCGACAATCTCTATTATGTCGGGCCGGGTTTTGTTTCGACCTGGATTCTCAAGACACGTGATGGCGCAATCCTGATCGATACGGCGCAAGAGCCATACGTCGACCATGTTGTCGACAGCATAAAAAAAGCGGGCGTGACGCCCGCCGATATCAAATACATTCTGTTGACCCATAGCCACCTCGATCATTTCGGCGGGGCCGCCCGCATCGCCGAACTCACGGGCGCACGCGTTGGTGCGCTGGAGGAGGACTGGCGATTGATCGAGGCCGCCGGCAATCGACCGGGCCGGGACAATGCGCCGCCGCCAGGCGTGCCCCGGCGCGACATGGTGCTCAAGGAGGGCGATACGCTCACCTTGGTCGGCGAGACTCTCAAATTCTATAGGCATCCCGGGCACACGCCGGGCTCGCTCTCGGCTGAGTTCAATGTCTACGACAATGGGGTCGCCCACAAAGCGTTCTTGTTTGGCGGTCCCGGTCCACGCGACGGTGTCGCCGGCGGCGAGCAGTTCCTTTCGAGCGTCAACCGTGTCGCCGAGCTTCCCGGCGTCGAGGTGCACGTGATGGTCCATAGCTGGCTTGCGTCATATCCGTATCCGAATGGAGGCATCTTTGAGCGCGCAATCAAACTCCAATCACGCAAGCCAGGCGAGCCGCATCCCTTTGTGGACACGGCATCGTGGCGGCAGTGGATGAACACGATGCGCGAAGGCGCGGTGAAGAACCTGGACGATGAGCGGCGCAAGGCGGCGGCGAGGTAGAGTAGGTGCTCGGCGGAGTCGCCTAGCGTCTTTTGATGGAGCAGTGCCAAAGAAAACTTTGAGTCTTTCGACGACATTAGCCTGCACCGGACTAGGCATTCACCTTTCTTGCACCTTCCTTGCGTTCGTCAGGGGCTTGATTGCGGCTCGGATACGAGCCGCAAAAAGCTGTGCCAGAGGGCTTAAAGTCCTGGTCTTCAACGTGATGATCCCCACCGGCCGCTGCGTGCCGGGCAGTGCCAGAGGCAGCGCCTTAAGGGAGAGTTGTCCGCCGGGCAGATGCAATGAAAAGCTCGGGAGCGCCGAGAGAAATCGGCCGGTTGCAAGCAACCTGTCGCGCACATTGCGCGACTGGGTGAAGACCGTTGCTCGGGGTGGTTCCACTCCACTCGCGCGAAAGCCTGCTGCGACAAGCGCGCCGATGAGCGTATCGAACGGCAGTAGCACCCACGGCTCGTTGACCAATTCGGCAAGTTGAATTCGCCGTCGACGCGTCCACGGATTCCGCGCGCCTGCCGCTACGACGAACGGATCGCTGAACAGATTCTCGACAACGAACTGCCGATCAAGGATAGGTTCGACCAACCGTACGATGGCCATCTCGATCGTGCGCCCGGCCAATTTGTCACAAAGTTGTTCGACAACTCCCGTCATAAGGTGAATTGAAATTCGCGGATACTGGCGCGAGAGTCGCTCGATGACTCCCAGCACCGGACCGTTCGCAATCGCTTCGCCGGCTCCGATCCGCAATTCCCCCGTCGTTGGATCAGAGAGAAACTCGATGTCCTTGACGCCCAGCCGCAGTTCATCGAAAACCGCAATACCACGTTTGATGAGCGCGCGACCGTAGTCCGTCGGCTCGACGCCACGCGGGCTGCGATCAAGTAGACGCACGCCAAGTGCGTGCTCCAACTCCGCGATTGATCGTGACAACGCGGGCTGCGCCGTTCCCAGGCGCTCGGCCGCTTTGCTCATGCTGCCGGCCTGCACGACCGATATGAGGACGCGGAGGTCATGCAATTTGAGCCGGCGCTCGATTCGGTCCGATATGTCCATGCCAACACCTATAGCGAACCGGTTATACCGCTATCGAACAATAGCATTTCTCAGTCTGATTGAAGCCCCTATGTTCGACCGCATCGACCGTCGATCAATGCAACCATCAAGAGGCCGGCGCCATGTTCAGATCAGCCTTCACGATCGGTGCAATCGGACTGGGGATTGTGCTCAATCCATTGGATGCTGCGCCCGCCGGAGCGCAGGATTGGCCAGCCCGGCCCGTGACGATCGTGATTCCGTTTGCTGCCGGCAGCGGCAGCGATATTGTAGGACGAATTCTCGCGCCCCATATCAGCGAACTCTTGGGCCGGCCGGTGATCGTCGAGAATGTCGGCGTCGCAGGCGGAATCACCGCTGTTTCCCGCGTGGCGCGGGCAGCACCGGATGGCTACCAGATCGTGCTCGGCACCGCCGGCACCCATTCAGTCAACCAATCACTTTATAAGCGGCTGCCCTACAATGCCGCAGCCGATTTCGCACCCGTTGCGCTGACAGTCGAACAGCCGATTGCCGTGATCGCGCGCCCGGATTTGCCGGTCAACGGCTTGCAGGACTTGCTCAGCTACATGAAGGCGAATCGCGCCCGGATGCAATTCGGATCGCCCGGGATTGGGACGACGCCTCATCTGGCGTGTGTGTTGCTCAATGCATCGATCGGCGTCGACATCACGCACGTTCCCTATCGGGGCGCGGGGCCAGCCATGCAGGATCTGATGGCCGGCCGCATCGACTATCAATGTGCCGCCTTCGCGCCTGTCATTCCGCAAATCGAAAGCAACCTCGTCAAAGCCATCGCGCTGTTGAAAAGGACCCGTTCGCCGATCCTGCCGACACTGGCAACCGCGCACGAACAGGGGCTCACCGATTTCGAGGCCGTCACGTGGTACGCCTTTTTCCTGCCGAAAGGCACGCCAAAAGCGATCGTGCAGAAGCTTAATGAAGTCACTGTCGCAACAATGAATATGCCGGCCGTGCAACAGCGGCTGAAGGAGGTGGGTAGCGAACCGGTCGCACCTGATCGGCGGTCGCCAGAATATCTCCAGGGGTTCGTTGTGAGTGAAATCAAGAAGTGGGCTGCAGCCGTTAAAGCGTCCGGCGTGAGTATTGATTGATTTACGGGCGGCGAAGACCTTGAAATTTTGTCGGAAGCGGGTGACCAGATCGTGCAGCAAGCAGGCAGAGCGGCAGGAAATCTTCTCTTCATCATCTCCGACGAACACCAGGCGCGGGCGCTTTCGTGCGCCGGCCATCCGATCGTCAGGACACCGCACATCGACGCGCTTGCCGAACGCGGCAACCGGTTCGAGGCAGCCTACACGCCCTGCCCGATTTGCGTGCCGGCGCGCGCCAGCCTGGCGACCGGCCGCTACGTTCACGACATCCGCTATTGGGACAATGCGACGGCCTACGATGGCCGGGTTCCAGGTTGGGGCGTTCGACTACAGGCGGCGAATGTGCGGATGGAGGCCATCGGCAAGCTCCACTATCGCAATCGCGAGGACCCGACCGGCTTCGATGCCCAACACCGGCCCATGCACATCTGGAATGGAATAGGACAGGTGTGGGGGTCGGTGCGCGATCCGATACCGGGGCCCAGGGACGATATCGTCCGATTCGAACAGTTGGGCGCGGGCTATTCGAAGTACAATGCCTACGACGAGGCCGTGCGAGACCAAGCCATCGCGTGGATTCGGAACCATGCAAACGATAAACGGCCGTGGATGCTGTTCGTCGGATTTGTGGCGCCGCATTTCCCGCTCATCGCGCCACAATTTTACATCGAAAGGTATCCGCCGGACCAAATGCCACTGCCGGCACTTCGACGGCGGGGCGGCTATTCGCGACATCCGTGGGTCGACGCGCAGGAACGGCTCATGCCGACCGACGCTGAGTTCGGAATGGACGACGCCAAACGCCGCCGCGCTATTTCGGCCTACTTCGCGCTGTGCACGATGCTCGATGATCACGTCGGAGCGATCTGTGCCGCGCTTGGGGGCGCCGGCCTCGCCGAAACAACGACTGTGATCTACACGTCCGATCACGGAGAAGCGCTCGGACAGCGTGACCATTGGGGCAAAAGCAATCTGTACAGCGAGTGTACGCAGGTGCCGCTGGTCGTGGCCGGGCCTGATGCACCGCGCGGACACGGCTGCAAAACGCCGGTCAATCTGATTGATCTTGCGCCCACCTTTCTTGCCGCCTTTGGCCTATCCGACCCGCAACTGCCCGGGCGCTCCCTGTTCGACGTCGCGCGTGAGCCGTTCGATTCCAATCGTGCGGTATTCTCCGAATATCACGCTGTTGGAGCACCATCGGGAGCATTCATGCTGCGGAAGGGGCGGTGGAAGTACCATGAGTATATCGGGTTCGAGCCTGAACTCTTTGATCTTGAATCGGATCCCGACGAAGCAACCAATGTCGCCAACGATCCGGGATGCGCGGCACACGTTGTGAGATTACGCAAAGAGCTTAGAAGGATCGTCGATCCAGAGGCCGCAGACAGACAGGCCAAGACCGACCAGCGGGCGCTTGTCGAGGGTTTTGGCGGGCGGGAGGCGGCATTCCGGATGGGAACGGAAGGCCCAACGCCTGCACCGAATGCGTGATGTCATGCTCCCCCGCAACGGCTAGCCCGACAACGTCATTTACAGACACACGATGAACGTCTCGCGGAAGCCGCACAGGCGCTCGGCTTCCCGCTGGTGCAGGTTTAGCCCTACATGCCGTTTTTGAGGAAGGTCAGCAGGCCGTTATCGAGTTGATCCAGGTCGCTCCCGTCAGTGATGGGACCACGCGGTTCCGTCACTTTGCGAAATGATCGCTTTGCAGATGTCGCACCTGATGGCGGGGCGCGGTGGAACGACGCAGGACTGATCCGTCAACCGCTGCCCGGCAAGCCGAGAGCTCTTCAGCAATGAGAGACATGGCCACGCGGTGCTCGTCGCGCGGCTCGACATCCTCGGTAAGGGCGCTTCTGGTGTAGCGGTGCAGAATATCGGCATCATGCTCGGCGTCGACACCTGACCTGGCGGGCCTCGTTGTGACCATTCGCTTCGTCAATTGTCTGGATAATGCACGTCCGTGGCGAGACGGTGTCGAGGTGG
>DATGVJ010000200.1:0-15784 GCA_035300505.1 Xanthobacteraceae bacterium | reverse complement strand
CGCCTTCTCATGTCCGCCCCCGGTCTTGGAGACGGTATCGTCGTATCGCTCAAATGAGCGCTTGGATAGAGGTTAGGACCGGCTTCGCAACCGCAACTCGAGATGGTGGCCGATGTCCGAGATGGGTCACAATACCGGCCTTCTTGTTCAGAGTTCGCATGTCAGCTCCACCGGGTGTGGACATTGCTCCGCGAGCACAGTTCCGTTGGCCAAGCCAATCGATTATGCTTAGGCAGTATGCGCAAATCCTTCTGCGGTGCCGGCCATGGACACTATCGTGACGTGGACGCTAGCATAAGATCGCACAGGATCGCACAAGATCGCACATAGCATTTGTTTGACGCCGATTTGCAGATTGATTATTGGTGAAATGGTTGTGTCGAATTGCGCCCGCAGCCCTGATGCTGCCGTTGCCCAGGATGGCTGCGGCGCGTTTTGCGTCGCCGGTGGTTTACACCACCGGCATCGGAATCTCGGAGATCACCTTGCAACGTTACCATCTATCGCAATCAATAGTAGAACCAACGCATCGCATTCGAACGGAGATTTGTAAGAGCGGGGCCCGCGCAGAAGGGAACCCAACGATTTTGGCCAAAACGAAGCCAACCGTTCTGGTCGAGTGACCGCGCCTCGGCCGAAACCGGGATACCGGCGCGTTCGAAAATGGCAAAAGGTCTGCTATTGTCTCAACGCGTAAAGCACCGGGCAGAATGTTCCGTCCTTTCGGCGCCCGGACGAAGGGGTGCAATCCGTTCCCATCCTGGGAGAACGCCATGAAACTTCCACGCCACCGATTCCGGCATCTGACAGCATGCGCCGCGGTTGTCGCGGTCTTTTTTATTGCAGGAACCTGCCACGATGGTTGGTCTCAGCCGGCGGCGTCGGTCAAGATTATCGTTCCATTTGCGGCGGGCGGCACTGCCGATACTCTGGCCCGATTGCTGGCCGACCAGATCGGCCGATCGTTTGGCCAGACCGTGGTGATCGAGAATAGGCCAGGGGCCGGCTCGGTCATCGGAACCGAGGCCGTGGCTCGCGCGACGCCGGACGGGACTACGATTTTGTTGATGGCTAATTCTTTCACCATCAATCCGAGCGTCAAGAAATTGAATTACGATCCGCTGACCGCCTTCGAACCTGTTTGCTTTCTGGTGCGCTCGCCGATTGTCGTCTCCGTCATTGGCACTTCAACCCATCGCTCGATCGCGGATTTGCTGAGCGCAGCGCGCACCAAGCCGGGAGACTTGACGATGGCGGGCAACGGTCCTGCGAGCGCCCATCATATTGCATTCGAGATGCTCAAACGTGCGGCCAACGTCAACATGACCTTCGTGCCATTTTCCGGATCGGCGCCGGCTGTAAATACATTGTTGGGTGATCACGTGTCGTCTGCGATCACCGACTACTCTGATGTCGCCGAGCAGGTGAGGGCAGGCAGGCTGCGTGCGTTGGTCACGGCATCACGGGAGAGGATCGAGGCATTGCCGAATTTGCCGACCATGGTCGAGGCCGGTTTTGCGGACTACGAGGCAGAAGGCACGCTCGGGGTTGTTGCTCCGGCGAAGACGCCAAATGACGCAATTTCCCGGCTCTCCGGCTGGTTCAAGTCTGCGCTGCAGGTGCCCGAAATCAGGACGAAACTTGCCGCCCATGGGCTCTACCCCGTTGGCGCGTGCGGCGCGGATTTCGGCGCGCATCTTCGCAAGCAATTGAGCGACTATGGGCGGGTCATTCGCGAGGCCAACATAAAGGCGGAATAGCTGGACTGGCGGTATCCCCCTCGTCCGACTATTGTCACCGCGCCATCTATAACGCGGCGCTCAATCGAGGTAAGCTACATTGAGTATCCTTGAAACCGTTGTGGAGGTCGCGATGCACAAAATGCCAAACATGCAAAAGATGTCGAGCAGTTCTTCGAGGTTGCAGCCGCTTACATGTGTCCTCGGCACTCTCGCCCTTTGTGCGAGCGCCATGCCAAGCCTCGCGCAAAATCCGCCGCCGCCCGATCTTCCCTCAGTCACCGTGCGCGGGCAGGTCTATACGCCGCGCTCGATCCTGGCGCGCAACATGGGTTCGGAAGCAGACCGCGTCACGCAATTCACGCCGCACAAGATCATCGGCAATATCTACTATGTCGGCACCGTCACGCTGCCTTCGTTTTTGATCGCAACGCCGCAGGGACATATCCTGGTCAACACGACGTACGAGCGCAATGCGCGTGTAATCGAGAAGTCGGTCACCGATCTCGGCTTCAAGTTTTCCGACGTGAAGATTATTCTCGGCAACCACGCACATGGCGACCACCAGGAAGGCGATGCGCTCGTCAAGCAGATGACCGGCGCGCAGGTGATGGCGATGGCCGAGGACGTGCCTGCGCTTCGCGACATGAAACCGGGCGGGAAGGAACATCCGATCGACAAAATTTTTCGCGATGGCGACACCATAGCATTGGGCGGAACGACGCTTGTCGCCCACCTCACTGCCGGCCACACGCGTGGCTGCACCACCTTTACGACGACCGTGCAGGAGGGCGGGCGAACCCTCAACGTGATGTTCGGCTGCAGCCTGCGCTCGCCAGCCGTGATCTCACCGGCTGTTGCCGCGGAGTTCGATCGGTCATTCAAGAAAGTGCGCTCGCTCCCCTGCGATGTGCAACTTGGCGACCATGGTGCCCAGTACAACATGCACGAAAAATTCGCGAAGCTTCAGGAAGGCGCGCCAAATCCCTTCATCGATCCTGCGAGTTGCACCTTGGAGGCCGATGTCCAGGAGGCCATGTTCAAGGCGACGCTCGCCGAGCAGCCGCCGCGGCAGTGATCGGGCGGGTTGCAACCGCTTCAGTTTGGTTGAAGCATGGCTTGCCTGGAGAGAAAAGAGTCAATGGCCATAGCTTCTTCCAAACCTTCCAAGCTCGATGCAACGCTGCAAGAGGCGGTCCAGCACCATAAGGCTGGACGCCTCGGCGAGGCGGAAAAACTATATCGGCGCATCCTGCGCGAGCGGCCGAGCCATCCTGCCGCGAACAACGCGCTTGGCATTGCGCTCAAGGAACAAGGCAAGCTTGGAGAAGCTGCGGCGCTGTTCCAACGCGTGGCTAACGTCGCGCCCGACAATGCCGCGGCTCACAGCAATCTCGGCAATGTGCTGTTCGAACAGGGCCAGTTGGAAAAGGCGGAGGCGTGCTATCGGCGCGCCCTCGCCCTCAGGCCCGACATGGTCGACGCGCTGAAGAATCTCGGTCTCGTCATTGTGGATCAGGGGCGCTTGGCGGAAAGTACGCCGTTGTTTCGTCGCCATGCCGTATTGGTCGGTGCGCCGACAAGCGCGTCGCCCAGCCGCGAGCCCGTGCCGCCCTACAAGGCGCTGCACGACCAGGAGCAACGCGAATATCTCAAAGGCAGTGGCATAACGGCCGCGTTCAATCTCGAAGAGGGCGAACGCGTCACCGGGCGGGCGGTCAATCCCGACCAATCGAATGGTGAAATCGCGACGCGCTGGCAGACGAGTTCGCCGCAATTGGCCGTCATCGACAATCTGTTGACAAGCGAAGCGCTGGAGCGGTTGCGGCAATACTGCTGGCGCTCGATGGTCTGGCAGAAGCCTTATCCCAATGGCTATCTGGGCGCCATGCCGGAACACGGCTTTGCCTGTCCGCTGCTGGTGCAGATCGCCGATGAGTTGCGCAACAACTATCCGGCGATCATCCGCGAACATCCATTGTTGCGCTGGTGGGGTTTCAAATACGACAGCCAGCTCAAGGGCATCAACATCCACGCGGACTTTGCGGCGGTGAACGTCAATTTCTGGATCGTTCCGGACGACGCCAATCTCAATCCCGACAGCGGCGGCCTCGTCATCTGGGACAAGCCGGCGCCGCTGGAGTGGACCTTCCAGCAATACAACAGTCCGGGTGCGGGCCAGAGGATTCGGGATTTCCTCGCAGGGAACGGCGCGAATTCGGTGACGGTCCCGTATCGGGCCAACCGCGCGGTCATTTTCGATTCCGATCTCTTCCACGAGACGGACAAAATCGAATTCAAGGAAGGCTACACCAACCGGCGCATCAATATCACGATGCTCTATGGCAATCGCGGGCAGGGGTGACATGCCGGCGACTATCTCCGCCAAATTGGAGAAAATTGTCTCCGACATAAAAGACCGCGGCAACGTTAACTTGACGCGCCTTACGGTGCTCAAGAAGTGGTTTGCAGAACCGCGCCGCGTCGCATCTTTCGCGATATTCATTGCGAGCGAGGCATCCCAGCGCACGGGCAAGACGACAAAGGAGGCAACTCAGCTTTTTCAAGAGGCACGTGAATTCCTGGCTGACGTGGATGTGTTGGAACCCAAGATTTCACGGCCTCGCGCCGAAAAGCTTGAGGCTCGGCTGGAAGCGTTTCAAAACGAGTATAAACGTACGGAGTGGGGACCCGTGAGGATTATTCAAAATATGAATCTCTTCTTGGTGGAAAGCGGTCTGAGCCTCTATCTTCTGCATAGCGGTTCGCCAGCCGTGGCCTACCGTCTTGCTGCTGAATTCTGTGAAAATTATGATCCGCGCTATGGCAACGGCCTCAGTGGCCCCAGCGCCAAGCGGATCAAAGAGATCGCCCAATTTGCACTGGCGATTGAAGCTTATGAAGAGGCAAGATTGAAATTGAAATCATCCCATCGTAAGTCGTAAGGCCTACGATTAGATATTATACAAGGAGAGTAGGTGAATGAACGGCCCGCTGAATAATATTGATGCGACGGAAGTTTCCGAACTCGAAGAGGCGCGCGCAATAATGCGCGGCTTTCGTGGCGCACTTGCGTCATTGCCCGGTCGTGATCGAGCCGACATTGCAACCGAATCCTAAGAGGAAAACGTCGGTCATCCAAGACCAACGGAAACTGATTAATCGGCTTTTCCAGCAATACAACAGCCCGGGCGCCGGCCAGAGGATCCGGGATTTCCTCGCAGAATCCGGCGCGAATTCGGTGACGGTCCGGTATCGGGCCAACCGTGCGGTCATATTCGATTCCGATCTCTTCCACGAGACCGACAAAATCGAATTCAAGCAAGGCTACACCAACCGGCGTATCAATATCACGATGCTCTATGGCAATTGCGGGCCGGGGTGAAACGATTATTCCGCTGTCACGTTGGCTGCCTTGACCGCGATTGCCCATTTCTCGATTTCACCCTTGAGGAAGCGCTCCAAGTAGTCCGGCGCGCGGCGCTCGGGTGCGACTATTTCGGCGCCAATCTTCTTGAACTGCGCCTGCACGGACGGCGTCTCCATCGTCGCCAGGAGGGCCGCATTCAACTTTTGCGCAATTGAAGCAGGGGTGCCTTTCCGTAGAAAGACGGCGAACCACGTGTTGGCCGTGAAGTTGGCGAGGCCCTGTTCTGCCGCGCTGGCCAGCGTCGGCAGGATTGGCGCGCGATCCCTGGTCAGGATTGCGACGGCCTGCACACCTTTGTTTTCGATCTGCGGGATGGCAATTGTCACCACGGGGCAAAAATAATCGATCCGGCCGGCGACCAAATCCTGCAGCGCGGGCGCGCCGCCGTTATAGGGAACGTGCGCGGCCGTGATTCCAATCGCGGCATTGAACAGCGCGCAGATGAGGTGGGTCGCCGAACCTGCGCCCGCTGAGCCGTACTGTATTTTTGCCGCATTTGCCTTGGCGTAGCTGACGAACTCCAGCAGATTTGCGGGCATCCCCTTGCGTGCGATCAACACGAACGGCTGCTCCGCAATCAGCGCAACCGGCACGAAATCGGCAGTCGAATCGTAAGGCGGATTCTTGCGCAAAACCTGGCTCAGGGCATGCGTAGCGGAGGTGCCGAGCGCGAACTGGTAACCATCGGCCGCGCCCGTCGCGATGCGGGCGGTCCCGGCGGTGCCGCCCCCGCCGCCGATGTTCTCGACGACCACGGGCTGACCCAACACCTCGGAAAGGCGTGCGGCACGATGCGGCCCAAGATGTCGTCCGAACCGCCGGCGGGAAATGCCACCACCATGGTCAACGGCCGATTCGGCCAGTCCTGTGCGGTTGCAGGCCCGACGCATGGCGAGATAGCCGCAACGGCCGCGAATAAGGCTCGGCACGGCCATCCCATGGCATCCTCCCGCGTTGGACAACAGATATCACGCCACCGGCGGATTGGGCCAGGAATAGATGTGTCCCCAACGGGCGCGCAGCATCAGCAGGAACTGGTGTGCTGGCGGTCAAGACCAGACTCGTCGCCCTGGGATTTGCTCCGGTCGGAATGTGCGGAGCCGAATTCGGCGCTTTGCTGCGTCGGCAATATGAAGAATATGGCGCCGTCATTCGCGCGGCAAACATCCGCGCGGAGTGAAACGCGGTTCTACAAATTGCCTGGGAAGCCTTTCGATGGCCTGATTTCGCTGTGGACTCGATCTGTCGTCCACCTTTCTGCCAATGCACGGCGATCAAGCTTGCCGCGCTCAGTCTTGGGCAGTGATTGGCTAACCACGATTTCTTTCGGTGCTTTGAAGGCAGGCAGCGTCAGAGCGCAATAGTGCAGCAATGCGTTGGTATCGACGGTGACACCCGGCCGGCCTACAACAAAACTCACCACCTCTTCGCCGTAAATCGCATCCGGCACGCCGATGGTCGCGGCTTCGATAAGCTCCGGCCGCTGCATCAGGATGCCGTCGATTTCGACGGGTGAGATGTTCACGCCGCCGCGGATGATGAGTTCCTTCTCTCGGCCCGTCAGCGTGAGGAACCCTTGCGCATCGAGAAAACCGAGATCGCCCGTGCGCATGCGCGCGCTGCCGCTGCCGGCCACGCTGCCGTCGTTCGCAAGATACCGGAACTCATGCCCCACAAGACCACCGATCTCGACATGGCCGACTTCGCCGGGCGGCAGCTGTCTGCCGTCGGGGTCCACGATTGCGAGACGGTGATAGGGGAACGGCCGCCCGGCGGTCCCGAGCCGCCGCTCTTCGCCCGGGATCGCGGCGATCCAGCCCGTTTCGCTTGAGCCATAGCCTTGCGCAACCGGAATGCCGAAGCGATCTTCAAAACGCCGCCATTCCTCGATTGTGAGCGGCGCCGAACTCGATGTGAGAAAACGTAAGGTAGGCACGTTATCGCGATGGTCTGATCCGTCGCTGTTAAGCAGGATATTGATGGTGGTCGGGTTGCCGGCCGCGATCGTTACACCATGCTGGCGCACGTGGGAAAAAAAGCGGCTTGCGGAAAACTTACTTGCCATCACCAGTGTCGCACCGCGATTGATTGGCACCAGGGCGCCGAGCAGTTGCGCCGAAGCCCAATTGAAGGAGCGGAAATCGTAGACCCGGTCGCCCGCCGTGATGCCGAATCCGTTCGCGGCGGGGTCGATATTGTCGAGGAGTTCGCGATAATTGAGCACCACGCCTTTGGGGCGCGCGCTCGTGCCTGAGGTGAACAGGATTACGGCGTCGTCGCGTGGCCCTGCCGCCGTACAGGCCGTCGATGGTTTCTGGTGCGCGACCTCGGCGTAGAACGTTCCGGTTTCGGGCTCGTCCCAATTTCCAAGCCGCAACCGCGCCACAGAATCGGAGGCCAGAAGATCATCAAGACCGAGGCCGTCCTGATGCAGGACGAGCTTCGGCTTGAGGCGCGCAAAGATATTGTCGAGCTGGTTTCGATTCATCTCCACATGAACCGTACAGATGGTCGCGCCGTAGGCCATCACGCCGAAATAGCAGATGAGGTGTTCGATCGAGTTGTTGGCGAGCAGCGCCACCCGGTCGTTGGGGTCGAGATTGCGGGCCTTGAGAACACCAGCGATGCGGGCGGTCGCATCCTGGAGTTCACCATAGCTGACAGTGCGGCCATCCTCGGCACGGATGAGCCATGGCTTGGCGGGGTCGCGGAGCGTGCCCCGGTCGATCCACTCTTGCAACAGTTTGGGGCCGGCGTCGGAAGGCATGGGATGAGACCAGAATGGAAATTACTTAGTATTATAAGTATTTTTGTCCCGTGATGCCAATGGCGGGGGTGGACATTGACGGTGTCATTTTTGGCTTGTGCCTGGGGAGGGCGCCTATATTGTCGCGGCCGGCTGGCGACACGCGCCAACCATGGATATTTCGGAACCCCTATGGCCAAGCAGGATCATCAACCTGGCGGCTCAGCGCCACTCGACGGCATGTCGACCCCGCTTGGCGGTGCTTCGCCACCCGCCGGCGCTTCGTCGCCGCTCGGCATCGGCTCCAACACCGCGCCGCATCTCGTCTACCACGACCTGCGCAAATGGCTCGAGGAGGCGCAGCGCCTTGGCGAAGTGAAGACGGTGAAGGGCCTGTCCTGGCAGAAGGACATCGGCATGCTGTCCGAAATGGCGGCCCATACCGACAATGCGCCGTGCTTCGTCATGGAGGATGTGCCCGGGACACTGCCGGGCAGTCGCGTGCTCATCAACTTCTTCGACGGCAAGCGCAAGAACATGACGCTCGGGTTTCCCGCCGAACTCTCGAAGGTGGAGTTGAGCGAAGGCTTTCGCACGCACTATGCCGCCAATCTGAAATGCATTCCGCCCGAATATGTCGAGACCGGTCCGGTCATGCAGAACGTCCTGACCGGGGACAAGATCGACATCACGAAATTTCCCGCGCCGCAGTGGCACGCCAAGGACGGCGGCCGCTATATCGGCACGGGATGCTACAGCATCATCCGCGAGCCTGACGAGGGCTGGATCAATTGCGGCACCTATCGGCTGATGATCCATGACGCGACGTCATGCGGCATGTACATCTCGCCCGGCAAGCATGGCCGGCAGATGCGTGACAAGTACAAGGCGCGCGGGCTGCCGATGCCGATTGCGGTCGTGCTCGGCGGCGACCCAATGAGCTTTCTCATGGGGTGCAACGAGGTGCCGTATGGGACGAGCGAGCTGGACGTCATCGGCGGCATGCGCGGCTGCCCGGTCGAGGTGATCAAGGGGCCTGTCACGGGGCTGCCGCTGCCGGCCAATGCCGAAATCGTCATCGAGGGCTTCATCGAGCCCGGCAAGGAACGTATCGAAGGCCCGTTTGGCGAATGGACCGGCTATTACGCAACCGGTGCCGCCACGGAACCAGTGCTCGACATCAAGGCGATCTATCATCGCAATGAACCTATCCTGCTCGGCTGCGTGCCGGAGCGGCCGCCCGATGAAATCTGCCGTTATCGCGCCATCGTGCGATCTGCCCTGCTGCGCGAGAATATTCTCAAGGCGGGTGTGCCGGCCGTCACGGCGGCCTGGGCGCATGAGGTTGGCAATGCCCGGCTGTTGCTCGCGGTCGCGGTCAACCAGCGCTACCCGGGCCACGCCAAGCAGGCCGGCCATATCGCGGCCATGTGCCATGTCGGTGCTTACTGCGGGCGCTACGTGATCGTGGTCGACGATGACATCGACGTTTCCAATCTCGAAGAGGTCTTGTGGGCGCTGCTCACGCGCTCGGATCCCGCGACCTCGATCCACGTCATCCGCGGGGCTTGGTCGACGCCGCTTGATCCGCGCATCGAACCCGAGCGCCGGGCGGTTGGCGACTATACGAACAGTCGCGCCGTGATCGATGCCTGCCGGCCATTCCATTGGCGCGACAAGTTTCCCGCGGTAAACGCGCCGTCGCCGGAGGATCGCCGGCTGGCGCAGGAGAAATTCGGGCACCTGTTCGCCAGCTGACCGTCGCGCCGGGCGCGCGGTACGAGTAGTTACCATACGGCGACGGCGGGCTGCTGGAGCGACCGAATCTGTGTTAAGGATCACCTTTATTCGACGAGGACTGTAATGCGACGCCTGATTGTCGGCATGACTGGATCGACCGGCGCCATCTTTGGCGTGCGGTTTCTTGAGGCGTTGAAGCACGCCGACGTGGAGTCGCATCTCATCATCAGCAAGTGGGCGCAGCGCACGATCGAGCACGAAACCAACTATTCGCTCGAGCAGGTGAGGGCGCTTGCGAGCGTCGTCCATAGCTCGGGTGACATGGGGGCCACGATCTCGTCGGGCTCGTTTCTCACCGATGGCATGGTGGTCATTCCGTGCTCGGTGCGCACGCTCGGCGGCATTGCTCAAGGTGTCGGCGATCACCTGGTGCACCGCGCCGCCGACGTGATCCTTAAAGAGCGCCGCAAACTGGTGCTCCTCGTGCGCGAGACGCCGCTATCGGAAGTGCATCTCGAAAACATGCTCAAATTGTCGCGCATGGGCGTGGTCATGTTGCCGCCGATGCCGGCCTTCTACAACCATCCGCAGTCGGTGGACGATGTGGTCAATCACATCGTCATGCGTGTGCTCGATCAATTTGGAATTTCCGCGCCGAACGAAAAGCGCTGGGATGGCCACATGCACACAGCCGCCAAGATTGCGGCGGTGCATCCGGCGGCGCCCGCGGTGAAGAGCGGGACCGGAACTTCGTAGCCCGCATGCAGCCAGATCGCGTTCTTCACGCGAAATGGCGCAATGCGGGGCGGTCTCTCGTCGTGCGGCGCGATTCCCGGATTGCGCTCCACGGTGCGGCGCTCTGCGCCGTCCCGTTGGCACTCCATCCGGGCTACTTCTCCCCATAGGTCGAACGCGAAATCTCCGGCACCGGCATGCCGTTGTCGATCGCGGTGCAGCGGGCGTCTTCCGCCTTCGATTTCTTCTCGGCAAGTTCGAGCACTTCGAGAATGTGGTCGTGCGGGATGAAGCAGACGCCGGTGTCGTCAGCGACGACGAGATCGCCTGGCGTCACCTTGACGTCGCCGATCTGCACTGGGCCGTTGATCTCGGCTGCTTCGATGCGCCACTTGCCGGTGACCGGCGTTATTTCGCTCGACCAGACCGGATAGCCGACGCTGCGCGAATGCGCGATGTCGCGCACGCCGCCCTGCACGATGGCGCCGATCTCGCCGTGCCGCTTGCCGGTCTGTGCCGAAATGCCGCCCATGTTGGAAATATTGGGTACCCCCTGGATCACAAGCACATCGCCAGGCGTCGCCAGATTGTGCGATTCGAACTCCGCCATCTTGTTCACGTGGTCGCGTGCGCCCTGCAGTGGATCGATGCGTTGCAATCGATTGCGCAGCGTCGTTGCCGGCCCGACCATGGTGGTGCCGGGCATCGTCGGCCGCAGCACCGAGGCGCCGATAACGCCGCCGGGGATGCCGAGTTCGTCCATCGAATCCGAAATAATGCCCGTCGCATCGCCCAGCGCCTTGAAGCGCTCGACAGTGCCTTGCGGCGGGCGCGGAACAGACATCATCTTGATGTGTTCGGCCGCAATACGGCCGGTCAGCTTTTTGTCCGAAGAGTTCACCCAAGTCTCCTTTTGTTATCAATCGAGCCGAACATTCGCATTGCGAATGACGATCGAAAGCCGCGCGGCTTCCTCTCTGATGAAGGCATGGAAGCCGGCTGGGCTCGTGCCGACGATCTCGGCGCCTTGTTCCTCCATCCGGTGGCGCAATTCCACCTCCTTGAGCACGTCGGCCGTGGTGGCGTTCAACAGGTTGATGATTTCGGGAGGTGTCTTGGCGGGTGCCAACAGGCCGAACCAGGTGCCGGTCTGGTAGTCGAGGCCGCTTTCCGCGAATGTCGGCACGTCCGGCAGGAGAGGCGAGCGGCGGTCGGCCGCGATTGCGATGGGCTTGAGGTTGCCGCCGCGGACGAGCCCCAGCACCGGCAGCACGCTCGCAAACAGCATCTGCACCTGATTGGTGGTGACCCCGACGGCGGCCGGGCTGCCGCCCCCATAGGGCACGTGAACGATCTGCGTTCCGGTCACGGATTTGAACAGTTCGGCGGCGAGATGAGGGCCAGAACCGACCCCATAAGAGGCGTAGTTGAGATCGCCGGGCTTTGCCTTGAGAAGCGCGATTACGTCCCTGACATTGCCCACCGGCAGCGACGGATTGACCACCAGGATCGAGGGTGCATTCGCAATCAATGAAATGGGCGCCAGGTCAGTCAGCGGGTCGAAGCCGAGGTTTCGGTAGAGGGACGGATTGGCGGCAAGCCCAATGCTCGCCATCGCCAACGTATGGCCATCGGGTCGCGATTTGACCACGAGTGCGGTTCCCAGATTGGTATTGGCGCCGGGACGATTGAGCACGACGAAGGTCTGGCCGAGGCGTCGGCTCAGGCGGTCGGCCAGCAGGCGGGCGAGGACGTCGGTGCCGCCGCCGGCCGCGAACGGAACGACGATTTCGACATTTCGCGTCGGGTACCTCTCCTGCGCCGCGATGGGACCGGTGCCAAGCAGGCCGAAGGCACCCAGGGACAAGGCGGGCAACCATTGGAAACCCGACATTTTTTGACGTTTTGTGTTCATGGTCGACGTTACCATCCAGCGGAGGCAATTTACAGTAATCGATCGTCTGCCCGCGTGTCAGGCGCTTGCCCGAAACGGAGGCGCTCGGTACCGTGGCGCAAGTATGTCACGAGCATGTCGGATGTCATGGAGATCAGCATGAGGAAGCTTGCGCTTGCGATCACCTGTGCGCTGTTGCTGCCTTCGCTCGACGCCAAGGCGCAGACGGTTGAGGATTTCTACCGGGGCAAGCAAATCCGCATCATCGTCGGGACGGCGCCTGGCGACTACGACACCTGGATGCGGATGATCGCCCGCCACATGCGGCAATATGTGCCGGGCAACCCGAACTTCGTCGTCGAAAACATGCCGGGTGCGGGTTCCCTGATCGCCGCCAATTATCTTTATAACAAGGCCGCGCAGGACGGCACGGCTCTCGGCTCGGTCAGCCGCAACATTCCGAACTATGCATTTACCAAAAAACCCAACGTTCAATTCGATCCCCTGAAGTTCAACTGGATCGGCAGCCCGGAAATGACCAACCGGGGTTGCTATGCCAACGTCAGCAGCGGAGTGCGCGAGGCCAAGGATTTGTTCGAGCGCGAACTTCTGGTCGGTACCGACGGTGCCGGCACCTCGCTTTCGGAAATGCCGGTCCTGCTCAAGAACCTTCTTGGCATGAAGTTCCGTACCATCGATGGCTATCAGGGCTCGAGCGGTGTCGTGCTTGCGATGCAACGCAATGAAGTCCACGGTCTGTGCCAGACCGTCACTGCTTTTTCGCAGTCCGCCCAGCATCTGCTCGACAACGGCTCGGTGCGCGTGTTGTTCACCACCGAGAAGGATCGCGTATCGCGCTACAATGCGCCGAGCATTTTTGAGTTCGCCAGGACGCAGGAGGAGCGCGATATTCTTTCGTTCCAGGCCTCCAGCCTCGAAACCGGCCGCCCCATGGTGGCGCCGCCCAATATTCCGGCGGACCGGGTCGACGCCTTGCGGCGCGCCTTCGACGCCACCATGCGGGATCGTGGATTCCTTGATGAAGCCAAGCAACGCAATCTCGAAGTCGATCCCCGCACGGGTGAACAGGTCGAAGCGGTGTTGCGAGGAGTTGCGCGTCTGTCGCCGGAACTGATTGCAAAGGCCGGCGAGTTGACGACGCGCAGGTGAATTCGATTAGCAAAGGAGAACGTGTTGGAACTTCGGGGTAAGGCGGCGGTCGTCACGGGAGCAAGCTCGGACGATGGCATCGGGTCGGAATGCGCAAAAATTCTCGCATCGCGCGGCTGCAACGTGATTGTCAACTATGCCTCCAGTAAGGCCGGTGGCGAGAAGGTCGCGGAGGCCTGCAGGGCCGCGGGTGCGCAGGCCATCGCGGTGCAAGGGGACGTCGCCAAGGACGAGGATTGCAGGCGCCTCGTGCAGGCAGGGCTTGACACATTTGGCCGGCTCGACGTGCTCATCAACAATGCGGCCGTCACCAAGCCTATTGCGCACCGGCGCATGGATCTTTTGGACAAAGCCGAATTCGAGCGGATCTATTCCGTCAACGTGATCGGCAATTATCAAATGACCAAGGCGGCAGCACCGCATCTCAAGGCGTCGGGCGACGCCGCAATTGTGAATATATCATCCGTCGGTGCGATGCGGGCCGGCGGCAGTTCGATGGCCTATACGTCCTCCAAGGCCGCCATCAACAACCTGACGCTTGCGATGGCGCGGGCGCTGGCGCCGGAAGTGCGCGTCAATGCGCTATGTCCGGGCGGAATGCTGGGTGCCTGGACGCGAAAAATTCTAACTGAACAGCAGTACCAGGCGCGTCTTGATGCGGCCAAGACGGAATATCCCCTTCGTCGCGGCATCTGGCCCCGCGATGTCGCGGTCGCGGCGTTATTCCTGGTCGAAGGCGCCGTCACGATGACGGGCGAATGCATCCGCATGGATTGCGGTCAGCACTTGGGTGATACGAGCAATAAGACTTGATGTTTGTCCCCACGTGCGTTGGGCACGGTAGGGTGGGCCATCAGCGCGTTTCACGCGCGTCTTCGACGCGCTATGGGCGCCGAACACAGACCTCGAAGCGGGCACAAAGCGATGCGGCGCCGTGCCCACGCGTGGTCGCACGGGCTAGTGGGCGCGTGGGCACGGCGCGCTTTCGGACGATCGAGGTTGTTGCACGTTCACGGCTTGCGCGGCCATAGCCCGTCGTGAGACGGGCGTAAACGCCCTTATGGCCCACCCTACCGGATCCCCACGACCATCGAATCCGGCCCGACCAAGTGTTCGACGCGGGCCTCGCGAAATCCGATTTCTTTCATCCAGGCGATACAGTCCGCGCCGGTGTAATCGAAGCCACCCTCGGTCTCGAGCAACGCGTTGAGGCTCATGAGAAGTCCAAACGTATTCTCGCGCCGCGCATCGTCGATGATCGATTCATAAACGATCAAGGCGCCATTGGGCGGTAGCGCTTCATAGGCTTTGCGGATGAGTATCTTTTTCTCCTCCAGATCCCAGTCATGAAGAATATGCCCCATCATCACGACGTCGGCCTTCGGCAGCTGCCGATAGAAAAAATCCCCAGCCTCGAACCGCACGCGGGCGTTCAGTCCGTGGTGCGCGATATTTTCCTCGAAAATCGTTCCGATCGCAGACAAATCGAATCCGATTCCGGTGAGATGCGGATGGGCCTTTGCGACCTGCACCGCCAGATCGCCCTGTGCGGTGCCGACGTCGACAAAGCTGTTGTGATTGGCCCAGGGAAAACGTTCCGCAATGAGGATGTTCGCAGGGTGGCTCAACCCAGTCATGGTTTTCAGGAATTCCTTCAAGCGTGCCGGGTCGGCGTAAAGCGCCGCAAAAAACGATGCACCGCCGTCGCTGGCTTCCGTCTGTGGCTTGCCGCTGCGTAAGCTCTCGGTGAGGCCGTTCCAGAATCCGAACTGCCGAATGCTCGCAATTTCGAGCGTGCCGCCGACGTAGGAGGGCTTGGCTTTGTCGAGAAACAGATCGACCGCAGGCGTATTGCGATAGACGCCGTCGGTGCGCTCCAGAAATCCGAGCGAGACCAGGGCGTCGAGGAAGTCGAGCACCGCGCGAGGATGAAGGCCAAGGCGCGGCTGCAATTGCGGAGCCGTGCGCCCGCCGTTCGAAAGCTCCGTAAACAACTCCAGTTCGACCGCGCTCAAGAGCGTTTTGGAGGCCCAGAAGCCCAGCCCGACCCGCATGATGTGTTCGGGCGTGAGCGGCTCGTCCGTGGCAGGTGGTTGTGTCATTGCACAGTTGCTCTCTGCTTGCGTTCCTCGTCAACGCGAACTCGACGGCACGATGTATATATCACCATATAGAGGCGCCATGCTAAGGATCGGAGTCCGGATTGCGTGCCATCCGACGGGCTACGAGGTCCACTCAATTCGCCACCAAAACGTCAATTCGCAAACTGGCGCCACATAGCATGATCAATCGGAATGATTCCTCCGCCTCCTTCAAGAAAATTCTGGGGT
>DATGVJ010000199.1:0-20744 GCA_035300505.1 Xanthobacteraceae bacterium | reverse complement strand
CGACCGCAACCCCATTACGATGGCGCCATAATTGGCGAGCGTCCGGCCCAGCGCCCGCAAACCTTGCGTGCCACGCCCCGCCAGAGCGATGCCGCCGCCAAACAAGACCGCAGCGCCAGCGCCGAGCGTGAAGGCCGGGTTGCGGCCCGCCGTGCCCACATAGTCCGCGGCACACAATATCCACCAAGTCACCGCGGCAATCGAGACCAGATGGCGCGCCACAACGCTGTTCCAACCCCAGGCTACAAAGGCCGCAATCGCCCAGAAACCAATGAACGGCCAGTGGACGACCGAAAGTTCCTGGACGCGCGCGCCACTCCACAGGCACCCGGCCACAAGCGCAATCGCAAACGCGCCGCGCGATCCGGTCAGCACCGCAGCCAGCAAGGCCGCAACCGCCCACAACAACAACCCCGCCGCAAAGTCATCCGCCAGATGGTACATTTGCCCGACGAGCGCGATTGCGGCACCAAACACGATGGCGCCAACACTGACGCACAGGTCAGCCAGATGGAGCCGACCTGCCCGATGGAAGAAGGCGCCCGTCGTGTAGGCGGCAATAATTCCGGCCAGAAGCATTCCGAAACGCGCCGGACGCGGAATGGCGGTCCAGTTCGCCGCAATGAACGCGAGGAATGCAGCCGCAATCAGAAGCCCGCCCACCATGGCAACAACAGTCGCAATCGTCACACCTTCAGGGGACGGTTTGATCTGGGCACGAATTGCCTCGGCCGTGGCTCCGGAGATTACGCCGTCCTCTTGCCAGCGCAGCAGATCGGCTTCCAAGCGCTGTCGATAAACCAGGTCCGATGCCACCCTTCACCATCCAGTTTCTTGCAGTTGACCCGAACGCGCTCGCCTTTGGGGCGATCCACGAATCGCGCGGCGCCGCCCCGATAATAGGACGGCCTCGCGATCAAAGGCTGGGGCCATACTACACGATTCCAGCAGGTTTTTCCGAGGTCGTACGGACAAAATAGGCCCGACTACACAGTCACTTGCGTTCCGACCTCCACCACACGGCCGGTTGGAATATGAAAAAAGTCGGTCGCATCGCTGGCCGATTTGGTGAGACCAATAAACAGGCGATCCTGCCAGCGCGGCATGCCGGATTTGCTCGAGGGCTTGAGCGAGCGTCGCGACAGAAAGAATGAAGTCGCCATGATGTCGAAGCTCCAACCATGTTTGCGGGCTATGGCTAGCGCTTTAGGAACGTTGGGCTGCTCCATGTAGCCAAACTTGAGCGCGACCCGGCGAAAATGTTCCGACACGGGCGTGATGACAACACGCTCACCGTCTGGAACCCTCGGCGTATCCGTCGTAATGATCGTGAGTACGACATTGTGCTCATGCATGACCTTGTTGTGCTTGAGGTTGTGCAAGAACGCCGTCGGGGCGAATTCCGGGTCGCTGGTCAGGAACACCGCGGTTCCAGGCACAATATGGGGCGGGCTCTTTTCCAAACTACGGATAAGCGTGTCAAGCGGCACTTCGCTCCGTCGTGTTTTTTGCGCCAACAAAGTTGTACCGCGACGCCAGGTCAGGATCATCGTCACCATTGCGATGCCGAAGAGAAGCGGTGCCCACGCCCCGTCGTGAATCTTGAGCAGGTTGGCCGCGAAGAATGTCGAGTCGACAACGATCAAGGGGATCACCAGTAATGCGGCCTGCCACAATTTCAATTGCCAAAGTTTCCAGATCACGATGAAAGCCAGCACGCCATCCACGACCATGGTCGTCGTGACCGCAATTCCATAGGCTGAGGCCAACGAACTCGACGAGCGGAACAATCCGACCAACAGCAGGACGCCGACGAGAAGCGCGACCGTCACTCGCGGGATATAGATTTGGCCGGCATGTTCGGCAGAGGTGTGCAGGATGGCTAATCGCGGCAGCATGCCGAGTTGAATGGCTTGGGCAACCAGCGAATAGGCACCGGTGATCACGGCCTGGCTCGCAATGACGGTGGCCGCCGTCGCCAAAACGATCATCGGCAGTAGCAACGTTTCCGGAACGAGGCGATAGAAGGGATTTTCGATCGCGGTCGGATCGGCCAGCAGTTTGGCCCCTTGCCCGAAATAGTTGATCAGTAGGGACGGCAATACGAGAACAAACCAGGCCGTCTGGATCGGCTTGCGTCCGAAATGACCCAAATCGGCATAGAGGGCTTCGCCGCCCGTTACGGCCAGAAAGACGGCCCCGAGCGCCACCAGCCCGATATGCCCATGGGTGGCGACAAATGAAACGGCGTAGAGTGGATTGATGGCCACCCACACGCCAGGGTAGTCAGCAATATGCACAATACCGGCCGCCGCGATAGCGACAAACCAGATCACCATGACTGGCCCAAAGAGGCTCGATATGTTGCCGGTCCCGCGCTTTTGCACAGCGAACAAGCCGCACAAGATTGCAATCGTCAATGGCACGACGAAATTGTCGAAGTTTGGAATCGCTGCCTTCAACTCCTGGGAAAGCTTCAGGCCTTCGACGGCCGACAATACGGATATTGCCGGCGTGATCACGGAATCACCAAGAAACATCGACGCCCCAACGACGCCAAGCAGGAAAACCAGTGTGGTCCGCCGGCCGAGCGCGCGGGTGGCCAGCGCCGTCAATGAAAGGGTTCCCCCCTCCCCGTTGTTGTCCGCCCGCAGCAGAAGCAGCACATATTTAGCCGTAACGACGATGATCAGTGACCAAAGGATCAGCGAAAGAACACCCAGCACAATGTCGAGTGTAATGGGCCCGCCGCCTACCGCCACGGTTACAGCCTCCCGAAAGGCATAAAGCGGCGACGTGCCGATGTCGCCGTAGACGACCCCGATACTGCCAAGTGTGAGCGCGAGCAGACTGGATTGACGTCCTGGCTCGCCATGCGAATGCGCATGTGGAGCGGACACAGAACTTTCATTAACTACATTTGACATGATGCGTTCGACCGTGTGGACGCGCGGCTTGTGTGACTTCCTCTTTTTAGAAATCGGGCACAGGCACTGATTCTTTGAATAATCGCACTTTCCGCGTCGGACTGCTGTGCAGTTGGCCTAGGACAGGCTCCAAGGGAGGCGGCTTATAGCACCCCTCGGGGGCAAACGACATGGCCGAGCCATCCCGATTCCGGTGGACAGGTTTGCACCGGCACGATTCGGGCTACGGGAAGTGGATAAGCTGAAGAAGGGGAAACCTTAAGAGAGCACAAGAGATTGATATAATTACTGTTTTTAAGTTTTCGTCGGCCACTGGGAGCTTACGGATCATGCAATAGGGTGCGCTCGCCGTTTACCAGTGACGAACCTTGTCCAAAGTGCCGCCGGAGCCGCGCGCAACAATCGCGGGCCTCACGTCTCCAACAGCCGCCCCTGTCCCGGTATCGGCCGCCAATAGTCGAGGCGGGTGAGCGTGTCCCAGATCATAGCGCTCATATTGGAAATGCAAGGTTTGCCGAATTCGCGCTCAAGCGCCTGGCAGACCGGTTCGGATAGCCACGCCCCTCCGCCAATATAAAGCCCGTCAGCATCCGGAAAGCGTGTCAACGCGGCACGGCCGAGTTCGAGCGCGAGCGACATATTGTCAGCGGTCGAAATCTTCTGGAATTGAGCCGGGGTGAGAACCTCCGAGGCGACGCCCGCGATTTCGACGTTGCCGCGCGCAAAAAATTCGCCGAGTATACGATTCATCGGCTCCGACCATTTGTTGGCAAGCGCAATGCGGCGAAGCCCGAGATGCTTTGCAGCCGCGACGACACCCACGACCGACGACGTCACCGGCTTGCCGCAGCGCTTGTTGATGCGATCGAGCAGGCGGTCGTGCGCCTCGATGCCGATCAGCAACGGCAATGGTACACCGGACTGCATGATGATGTCACATCCGCGTTCCATCAACTGGTCGACCAGCTCGTCGACTGGGGCGAAGACACGTTCCACGTCTTGCTTGCTGAATTCCCCGAGCCCGATCGGGATCATCACCAACATCACGTCGCGGGGCGCGATGCGATAGAATTCGTAGGCTGCATTGTCGATGATCGCCAGAGGTTTGAGTGCGCCGATCTTCACTTTCGGCATGAAGTCTTCGAACATGTTCTTCTCCACTGTGCAGAATCAAACCAGTGATTCTGCCACTGACAAATCGATCCGGTTTTTTGAGGACCGATGGCCGCAATCCGCCGCGGGGTTGTTGCGATGGAATGTGGCTCGGCGGATTACGCCATGCCGCGTTGGAAACGCGTTATAAGCGCGTCCACGCGCGTATTACGCGCTATGGGCTACTAATCCGCCCTACGCGATGTCAAGCCGCACGCACGGCATTGATGAACTTGGCGACCTCGGTCTTGAGGTGGGTGCTCTCGCGCGCCAGCGATTGCGCCGAGGACAATACCTGCGCGGACGCCAAACCGGCTTCGCCGGCTCCACGGCTGACATCGGTGATGTTGCTGGTGACATGCACGGTGCCGGTTGCGGCCTGCTGGACGTTGCGAGAAATCTCCTGGGTCGAAGCGCCTTGTTCCTCTACCGCCGCCGCGATGGCGCCGGAAATCCCCGAAATTCGGCCGATGGTGTTGCTGATCGCCTTGATGGCGGAGACCGAGTTGGCGGTCTTGTTCTGCATGCCGGCGACCTGTCCGCCGATCTCCTCGGTTGCCTTGGCGGTCTGCGCCGCCAGCGCCTTGACCTCCTGCGCCACCACCGCGAAGCCCTTGCCGGCATCGCCCGCGCGTGCCGCCTCGATGGTGGCATTGAGCGCCAGCAGGTTGGTCTGCTCGGCAATCGCCGTGATTAGCCGGACCACGTCGCCGATACGGCTGGCCGACTGTGACAATTCGCCGATCTGGGCATCGGTCTTCTCCGCCTGCGCTACGGCGTCGGAGGCAATCTTGCTGGCCTCCTGCACCTGGCGCGAGATTTCGTTGATCGAACCGTAAAGCTGCTCGGAGGCGCTGGCGACCGACTGCACATTGGCGGAGGCCTCCTCAGAGGCGGCCGCTACCTGGGTCGACAGCGAGCGGGTGGTCTCGGCGCTGCGGGTGAGTGTGCGGGCCGCTGCCTCGAGTTCGGTCGAGGCCGACGACACCGCGTCGACGATGTTGCCGACTTTGACCTGGAACTCGTCGGCAAATTTATTCATCTCGGCCTTGCGCTCAGTAGCAAGGCGTGCCTCTTCGGTGCGTTTGGCTTCGGCTTCGAAGCGAGCCTTCTCGACGGCCCTGATCTTGAAATCTTCGACAGCACCGGCGATGTCACCGATTTCGTCCTTGCGATCGAGACCCGGCAGCACCACGTCGAAATTGCCGGACGCGAGTTCCCGCATTCCGACGATCAATCCGGTGATCGGTCTTGAAATGCCGCGCCCGATCAGCCAAGCAAACATTATACCGAACACGACGGATGCACCGGTAATTATCGTGCCGAACGTGGTCGCCCAGGCGATGCTCCCTTCGGTGTCAACCTTGAGGGCTTCGAGGGCTTTGATCTGCTGGCTATTGAGGTCCACAACCATCCGCCCTACTTCATCGGCGATCCTGGTGCCGACATTGTCGACAAAGCGATTACGTTCGTTGATCACCTTCACCGCGCTGTCGAAAGCTACGAAATATTGCGGTACTCCATCGGCGATCTCACGGACCTTGGCCTCCCAGTCGGGATTCTTGGTCTCCTGCACCAGCTTCCGCATTGCCGCGCTCAGGCCTTCTTTTTGTCCCTCGACCGCGCGCACATGGTCCATATCGTTGTTGAGCAGGAAGCGGTTGGCGCTGAGCCGAATGAGCATCAGCTTTTCCTGTGCGATGCCGGCAAAGGCGGCCACCGACGTGTTTTCATCCGCAATCGCGATTTCGATCACCTCGGTGAGCTGGGCCCAAAGCTTGGTACCCAACGGCTCCAGAACCTCGGTGACCGCTTCATCGTGCGCCTGGACCGCCCGCACGATGGCATCGAAATTGCTCGCATATTGGTCGGTCAGTTCGAGGAGCTTTCGTAGTGTGACTTTTTGTTCGGCAACCGCGATTTTCTTTTCGGTATTCGTAATGTCGTCCTGCAATACCTTGTGCAGTTGACGGACATTTTTTTCCGATACGTCGTCGCCATTTTGCACAAAAGTCAACACGTTGCGTTGCATGGTGATGAAATTACGCTCGATCTGTTCCACTTTCAGGGTGCTTGTAGAGATCGCGGCATAGGTCTCGAAACCGATGCGCGCAGTGTTGAAACCGAAATAACCCGTCGCCGCCACCATGACGAGGAGGGCGAGCATGAGGAGAAAACCGGAGCCGATTCGGAAGCCGATCTTGCGATCGGTCAAGGATCGCGTCAGGCCGCGCAATGGGTGCCTGGCGGTGTCGGAGGACTGCATGTTCATGGCGCATCGTCCTTAAAGCTGGATTGAGTCGGAGTACTAGCCCAACTTTCTCTAATGGCAGAAAAAAGTGAATAATCTCAATGTGAGCATCGTCTTTGGTATGGCAATACTTAGTAAATATTCCCTAAAATCATCACGCGAGCCGACGGGCGCCGCCCGAAACCAGTAGGCCGATCAACTCGCGACGCTGCCGGTTCGCCGGCTGAGCCACATCAAGACCACGCCAAGCGCCGTAACCCCGATTGCCAGCACGACCGCCAGCGCAGCGAGTTCCGGCACTTCGCCATTGTTCCACAGATCGAGAATGACGGAGGCAATGACCTGGCTGCCCGGCCCGGCCAGCAACACCGCCAACGACAAATCACGCACGGAATGCAGGAATACGTAAAGCCACGCCGCCGCGACTGACGGCAAGGCGAGCGGCAGTACGATGCGCCGCAGCACCGTGAGGGCACTGGCTCCGCATGTGCGTCCGCATTCCTCGAGTTCCCGATGAATCGCTAAAATGCCGGCGTGGCAAAAGCGCATTCCGTAAGGCATGAATCGAATAAGAAAGGCGAAAATCAGAATCCAGATGGTGCCATAGATCGGGATCGTGGGCAGCGCCAAGAATTCGATGAGAATCGTGATGCCAAGGACAATGCCGGGGAAGACCAGCGGCATCGATATCATCACGTCGAGGGCCCAACGCGCGGTACTGCGGTAGCGCACGATCAGCCAGGCCGCCGTAAACGTCAGCGTCACCACGATGGTGGCGCTCCAGAACCCGATCAGCGCGCTGTTTGCAAAGCCTGCGAGCGTGTCGCCGCGCCCCCAGACCGATCGATAATTGGCGAAGGAAAGTTGTGCGAAGTCGGAAAACTGCGGCGGCTTGTAGACCGGCAGCAGTGAGGCCCAGACCATGATCAGCACAGGTGCAGCCAGCGACAATGGAATGCTCAAGAGCCACAGACCAAGTGGCATACGCCACAGGCCCAGCTTCAATCGCCGCGGGCGAAAGCCTTTGCCGGTGATGGTCGCAAAACGGTCGGCCTGCTTTGTGAGGCGATAGTAATAGGCCAGCGGCACAACTACGACACCGAGAAGCAACACCGCGAAGGCGCTGGCTTCTCCATATTTCGGCAGAAAGCCGGTGTGCATGCTCTGGTAAATCGCCGTGGTCAGTGTCTGGAGGTCGCCCGGCGCCCCGATCAGCAGCGGCACTTCGAAGGATTCAAGCGCACGAATGAAGGCAAGCAGGAACACCGCAAAGATGCTCGGCCGCATTAAAGGCAGCGTCACCCGCTGGAAGGTGTGGCGCAAATCCGCCCCGGAGGTGGCAGCAGCTTCCTCGAGCGAGGGGTCCATCGCACCGAGCACCGGCAGCGTGAGCAGGAAAACCACGGGCATCCACAACATCCCTTCGACGAAGATCATGCCCCCGAGCGAATAAAGCTGGATCGGGCCTTCTTCGCCGCCGACCACCACCCGCAGCATCACATTGATGAGCCCGCTGTTGGGGCCGAGCAGCATGATCCAGCCAATGCTCTTGACGATGACCGGGACGGCCATTGACAGAAAGGCGGCCACCATCGCGGTCTGCCGAAACGGCGCGTCGGTGCGTGCGACCAGCCAGGCGGATGAAACCCCGAGCCCGATCGCAACACTTGAACTGCCCAGCGCATAGATGATGGTGTTGGTCCACAGCGCCGCGCCGTTATGAGCAAGCACAGAAATGAAATTGTCGAACCCGATGTGCGATTGCGCCGCGGTTCCCACCGTCAGGCTTGCCTGCACCAGAAAGGCAAATGGTGGCAGCACAACGATCAGAACGACGGCCAACAGCAAGAGTATCGCGGCTTCACCCGACCATAACCGATCGCGCAAATGCGCGATGCCGAGTCGCCACGGTGGGATTGCGAGGGCGGCGTCGCTCACGCGCCCCTCACATCCGCCGTCGCACGAATGTGTCTTGATAAAGCTTCGCCCAATCCTCGTAGTCGCGAATAAAGTTCGGCCGATTGGTCAAATAAAGCCGCTCCACCTGGGCGCCAGGCCCTGCCACGTCGCGGCGCGCCGAATCATAGCCGAGTTCCTGGTAAAGGAACTGCGCCTCCTTCGACATCAGGAAATCCGCAAACAGCATGGCGGCATGGGGATGGGGCGCCTTACGGGCGATTGCGACGCCCGTATCGGTCACCGGCACCGGACCGGGCGCGAACCAGCCGAGCGGCGCGCCTTTGTCCGCACTCGCCGCCACATGCGAATTGTAGATGGTCGGCGACAGTATGACTTCGCCCGCAGACATGAGGTTGGCGAGCGCGCGTCCTGTCAGGTTGTAGATTCGGATGTTCTGCTGTCCAAGCCGGCGCACGAAATCGGCGCCATGGGCGATAACCATGCTGCCGACCCAATTGACGGCCGTGGTGGTCAAGCCTGAAATCGCCATGCGACCCTTCCATTGTGGGTCGAGCAAGGCCTGGTAGGTCTTGGGCGCCTTGTCCGGGGGGAGAAGTTTGTTGTTGAAACCGATGCCCGTATAGGATTCCCGCACGACGACCCAATGCTGCTTGGGCTCGATGGCGTCCGGAACGAAGGCCTCGAATTCCGGCGACCGAAACGGCATGAGGATGTTTTCGTCGCGCGGTACCACCAGGCCATGGGAAGCCAATTCGAATGCATCGACCTTCTCGAAGCCGGCGCGGTATTCCTCGATAACTTTGCGCGCCGTATCGGCCGAACTCGCCCGCGCAAGTTCCACCTTCAGATAAGGATATTTCTGCTCGAACCGGTCGAGCAACGGCTTGATCTGCGTGCCTGTGGTGTAAAGAAGCAGGCCGCCCTCACGCCGGGCGCCGTCCTCGAGGACTTTCTGGCGATCGGCACCGGCGTAGTTGGCCACCGCCTCGACATTCGCCGGCTGGCCATTGGCCTGTCCGATGCCAAGCGCGCACGCGAGCGCAACCATGTGCAGCCATCTAGTCAGATATGTCACCATGGTGCGCTTCCTGTGCCAGCACTAGTGCGGCGAAATGGTAGTCGAGATATGGGTGGCTTGTCATCCGCCGTGACCCTATGACAAAGGCGGAAACGACCATCCACGCGAGGAACCGTCAAGGAGACTACCATGCGCGAAATCGGCCACTTCGTGGGCGGCAAGGAGGTAAAGGGAACCTCGGGCCGGTTCGGCGATGTGTTCAACCCCAACACTGGCGAGGTCCAGGCCAAGGTCGCCTATGCGACACGTGCGGAGGCCGAACACGCGATCGCGGTCGCCGCTGCCGCACAGCCCGACTGGGCGGCCACCAATCCCCAACGCCGTGCGCGCGTCATGTTCCGCTTCCTCGAACTGCTCAACCGGGACTTCGATGCGCTCGCGATCCTGCTCTCCTCCGAACACGGCAAGACCGTCGCGGACGCAAAGGGCGACATCCAGCGCGGGCTCGAAGTTGTCGAGTTCGCCTGCGGCATCCCGCACCTGAGCAAGGGAGAATTCAGCGAGGGGGCTGGCCCCGGTATCGATCTTTACGCGATGCGGCAACCGCTCGGCGTCGTCGCCGGCATCACGCCGTTCAATTTCCCGGCCATGATCCCGATGTGGAAATTTGCCCCGGCGCTCGCCTGCGGCAATGCCTTCATCCTCAAGCCTTCCGAACGGGACCCTTCCGTCCCGATGCGGCTCGCAGATCTCCTGGTCGAGGCCGGCTTGCCGGCGGGCGTGCTCAACGTCGTCAACGGCGACAAGGAGGCCGTCGACACGCTCATCACGGATCCGCGCATCAAGGCGGTGGGCTTCGTCGGCTCATCGACGATTGCCGAATACATCTATGCGACCGGTTGTGCGGCTGGAAAGCGCGTGCAATGTTTTGGCGGTGCCAAGAACCACATGATCATCATGCCGGACGCAGACATGGACCAGGCGGTCGATGCACTAATCGGCGCCGGCTATGGGTCGGCTGGCGAGCGCTGCATGGCGGTATCGGTGGCAGTGCCAGTCGGCAAGAAGACCGCTGATACGCTGCTCGAAAAGCTCATTCCGCGCGTGGAAAGCCTCCGCATCGGTCCCTCGAGCGACACGCAAGCCGACTACGGACCGCTCGTCACAGGGGCGCATCTGGAGAAGGTCAGGAACTACGTCGATCTCGGTGTACGCGAAGGCGCCAAGCTTAGGGTCGATGGCCGCGGATTCAAATTGCAGGGTTATGAAAACGGCTTCTTCATGGGCGGCTGCCTGTTCGACGAGGTGACGCCGAATATGCGCATCTACAAAGAAGAGATATTCGGTCCCGTACTTTCGGTGGTGCGCGCCAAGGATTATGAAGAAGCCGTACGGCTCCCTTCCGAACATGAATACGGCAACGGCGTCGCGATCTTTACCCGCGATGGCGACACCGCCCGCGATTTTACAAGCCGGGTGGAAGTCGGGATGGTCGGCGTGAATTTTCCCATCCCGGTTCCTCTCGCCTATTACACCTTCGGCGGCTGGAAACGTTCGGGCTTCGGCGATCTCAATCAGCACGGGCCTGACTCGATCCGTTTCTATACCAAGACCAAGACGGTCACAGCGCGTTGGCCTTCCGGCACCAGGCAAGGCTCGGAATTCGTCATTCCCACTATGAAGTAGGCGCAAGGCCCGCTTAGGCCCGGCCCAGGAATAACTGAATCGATTGTTTGTCCGGGGCGCGGCGCACCATTCGCCTTCTTCACGAGCGCGTTTACCCGCGTCGGGCGCGCGCCATGCGATTGCTGCGCTGCAGAGCCGGGACCTTAATGAATGTAGCCCCTCGTAAGATCCCGGTTCCGCAGTGCAGCATTTGCTGAAGCGAATGCTGCGTCGAGTCCGGAACCCGTTACCGATTGAGTTGTTCCTGAACCAGCGTTCACAATTTATAAGAGCACAGTTGAAATCAATTGTTGCGATAGCCCCCATATTATCCTAAAGTATATAAATGTGGCACGTAATGATAGGTTGACTTCAATGGCACCTATTTCCGGAATCGTTCGAAATCAGCTCTTGGCCAGCATGGCTCCCGAATTGTTTGATCGCATTCGGCCGCACCTGGAATTGATCGATTTGAAGCAAAGAGCAATTATCCAGGAACACAACCGGCCGATCGAGCACATTTACTTTCTCGAGCGTGGCGTTGCCTCCTTGTTCGCACGGACCCAGTCCGACGGCCCGGTGGCAATCTCAATTGTTGGACCACGGGGGTTCGTGGGCGTGGCAGCTGTGCTTGGGAAAACGCACTCGCCCAATCGCTGCGTCATGGACGTGCCCGGACAGGCGCTTCGCATTGCATCGTGCGACCTCAACCGTATCATGGACGAAGCACCGGCTGTGCGCCAACACCTGCTGATCTATATTCACGCACTGCTCATCCAGAATTCACAGGTCGCACTCTGCAATGTACGGCATGAACTCCTGGAGCGCCTATGTCGCTGGCTATTGCTGGCTGCCGATCGTTTTGAGGAAAGAGTCATTCCTCTTACGCATGATCAATTGGCGGTGACCATGGGCGTTCGGCGCGCCGGCATAACGGCGGCACTTTCGACTTTGGAGACGATGGGCGCGATTGTTAAAACGCGCGGCGCCATTGAAATCGTTGATCGCGCCACCTTGGAGCACGAGACTTGCGAGTGCTACCGCATCATCACGTTGGAATACAAATACATCACGTGTGCCGGCAATTATCATCATTGCGTCGAACGGCCGGTCGCGGCCTTCGATCGGCCAATCAAGCTAAATCTTGAAATCATGTGCCTCGCCCGATAGCAGGAACGCACTGACGCCGTATCAGCGATAGAGTCTCGACAAGATTCCAACGGCGACACCAGCTGGCTTGATGTCCTCCGTCGTTGCCTTGTAGCGACCAGAATACACGTAACGGATCAAGTGCACATGCGATTGCTCGTTATGGGCAAAGCGGACCGCGAAGGAGCCTGCGGAAGCGCGAACCACACAGCCAACCACGTCCATGTCACCGAGCCTGACCGTGACCATACCTGCGCACGGTACCGGGCTTTCGCCATGAAACGCGATGCCGGTTATGGAGAGGTCATAAACACGAAAGTGCGAATTTTGGCCTCCCCATGCAACCCAGCAGACATCTGGAGCCTGCAATCGCGCTCCATCACGGCGCTGCTGCGCTTCGATGGTGACGAAACATGCAAGCGTGAGAACCAGAAGATTGTACCAACTCCAGTACAACGCCAGAACGCTCGCATCCGCCAGCGGGCGGGTATCGTCTATAACAAATGCCCACACGATTCCGGCAGCCGTAAACCCAATAAAACACAAAAATAAGCGGAGCATCGGCCACTCGACGAATTGATTGCTTCGATCCCCTCCCTTTGCCGTCACCTCGAATTTGTGCCCTTTCGCCTTGACAAGCCCCGCAACGACCGAGCGGACTATCTCGACCGCGCAAAGCAATTGACTCAAGTCTGCCAACAAGGGCAGGACGCGCCGACGGGTCAACCAGACAATGAAAGCCACCTGAGCGACATAATAGGGAAAGACATGGCTGATCGCGTCGGTCACGTGGGCATGAACGGCCTGGATATCGAACAGCAGGTAGATGGCCGGAATGATCATTCCAAGCAAGCGGTACGGATAGGCCGCGGACCAGTTGAGGAAGCCCTCGACCAACATTATGCGGTCCAGAAGTGACAGGCCGTTGCCCTTGCGGAACGGACCGCTGGAACCACGGATGATTTGCATAAATCCAAGACACCACCGGCTTCGCTGCGTCACATATTCTTTCAATCCTTCCGGCGCCAAACCAAGCGACAGTTGCTCGTTCAAATAGATCGTTTTGAACCCCTGCCCTTTCAGCCGCAAGGTGAGCAAGTAATCCTCGGTGACGGAATCGGTCGGAAATCCTCCAATTTTCATAAGCGGATCGAACCGGATCAGCGATGACGTGCCGCAACAAAACGCCCCTCCCCAGGCATCTTTCGATGCCATCACCACATCGAAGAAAAAGCGCTGTTCGTCCGGCCACACATCGGCGATGGCCAGATTTGATTGAATGGGATCCGAATTGAAGAAATGTTGCGGCGTTTGAACCACGCCGACGCTTTCGTCCTTCATCAGAGCCAAAGTCCGCTGCAAAAACTGCAGTTGGGGGACGAAATCCGCGTCGAGAATTGAGATGAAATCCGGCGGCTCCGGCAATGTCGCCAAATACCGCAACGCACTGTTGATATTGCCGGCCTTGGCGTGGGCATTGTCGGGACGCGTGAGATATCCGCATTGCAAACGCCGGCAAAGCGTCTCCAGCCAGGGACGCCTGCCATCATCGCAAATCCAGATATGAAAATTCTCATATTGCAGTGCTTGCGCGCCGACAATCGTCCGCTCCAGAATTTTCTCATCCTCGTTGTAAGTGCAGATCAACACATCAATGCGCGGCTTCCTCGGCAGGGCCTCCAGCCAAGGCAGATTGCGATCCGCGTCAGAGCTGCGCGAACGGATTCGCGTCAGAAAAATCCAGGAAGCTGTTGTTCCGACAATGTACAAAGATTCCAAGGTCAGGAAAATAATGCCGATCACAAAATCCGCCGTTAAACCAAATGGTGGCAGGGTCTCGCCAATGCGCCAGATCAGATAGCGCCACGTGATGAGCAGGCAAATGCCGCCAACCACCAATCGAACGGACACACGGTCTCGATTGAGCCAGGGAAATATCGCGACCGCAAACAGGATGAGCAGGAGGCTCGGCAGAAGTGCATCCCAGTACGTCTGGCCGCTGGCGAAACTCATGGCAGCCAAGAACTGGAAGCGGTCTCGAAGCTCACAATGCCGGTTCGTCCAATCTGACAACCTTCGCCGGCAGCCAACGCAGGAACCTCGACAGTCGCATGGTATGGCTCACGAGCCAGCATTCCTTGGTGGATGGCAAGGTTGGCGGGCGTCGAAGCCAAACCGTGGAGGCCGGTGATATGGCCCGGCAGTTCGCGCGATTCGCCGCGCAGACGGAATGTCGCGTTACCGCCGATTTGCAGTCGATTGAAGTTCGACTCGCTAACCGCAGCCGTTACCACGGCCCCGTTGCAATCGAGAATTCTCATCATGTCCTGTCCGACACGAATGTACTCACCCGGCGAAACAAGCACCTCCCAGATGCGTCCATTCGTCGGGCTCCTCATTTCGGCGACCGACATCAGGTGATACCGATCCTTTTCAGCAGCGAGCTGTGGTTGAAGACTGGAGAGTTGCCGGTCTTGCTGCGCAATGGCGACCGTGACATCCGCAATCTGCTGTCCAAGCTCGCTCGCACGCTGGGCCGAGCGTGGTACGTCGTTGAACCCGTCGGTAACGAAGATGCCTTGGCGACCCGCCGCCAATTCTATTTCAACTGCTTCGAGCCGGCGCTGAGCCGCCACGAGGGCTGACGTCAACACCTTAAAGTCACGCTGCGCCTGTTCGTGCGTGGCAAGGGCGGCGATACCTTGGCTGCTGAGCTTCGTGCTCCGTACGAAGGCCGAACTAGCCGCATCCAGTCTGGCGATGACGGCATCCTTATCGGCCAGAATCTCGAGTCGCCGCGCCTCGATATGTTCAGTCCTATGGAGACGGAATTTTTCGAACTGTGCAAGCTGTTCGGCTTGCTGGGATTCAAGCGCCGCGAGCCGTTCTACGGAAGATCTGCGCTGGTCCGTGAGCAGCGAAATACTGCGCTGCAGTTCGTCGAGACGGGCCCGATCCGCGCGCGGATTTTCAACGCGCACAACGATTTCGCCAGCGCGGAATGCGATCCCGGCTCCAATCGACACGTCTCCTTCAGCTATTCGCCCCTCGATGGGGGACCGCAGCGTGATCACGCGCGCATTGACCGTCGCCTCGGCGCTTGTGGTCAAAAGCAGCCGTTGCAATGGGACCCATCCAATCACGGCAATCAGCGCAAGTGATACGAGCGTCTTGACGCTTCGACGCGCGATTGTCGAGGACTGCGACGTCGTTTGCGACTCGCGTTTTTCTTGTTCAGCTGTCGAATCGGCCAAGGACCTTCGGAGCAGACCGAGTTGCTGCTGCACGCCCAACGTATCGAGCCTTCTTGCCGTGGTTCCCGGAGCCGCGTCGGCCATTTCTCCGTTCTGCGACGGTCTGGTTTGCACAGCAGATGGCGACATGCTTCTAACGCTCCACTCCAATGTCACTGTAATCAGTGTCGGAACACGGCATGGTAGTTGAAAATCCTCCTAAAGAACACTTGGTAAGAACACTTAGGGAAAAAGAAACGAATCGACTAACGATGCAATGGTCGCAGATATGCATTTGTCTGCGCAAAATCGAAGCTTCTACGCGATTTAACTTCGACACACTAAATATTACCAGCCTGCCGAATTTGGCATGCGACTAAACTGAATATTATGGATAACCGTCTGTAAAGGGAGCGCCGCGCGCTACCAGAGCATATTTCGGTCTCGTGGCCCTTGTGTCGCGGCCATCCACGCCTTGCTTTCCGCGGAGAAGGCGTGGTTGCCCAACCCCGAGGCCGGGCATGACGTGCTGAGGGTGTTTCAACTTGACCGGAAGCTCTAACTCACGCAACTGCGCGCAGGCTTGTCCTTGGCGCCGGGACCCGTGCGACATTGGCACCGCAACGGCCGTTCGAGCACGGACACCGTCACGGTCGTAATGCGGTTTTTCTTCACGACCACTTCGCACAGCAAAGCCGGAGTTCCCATCCCTCCCTCGGTTGCCAGCTTGATCGCGCCAACCCGCTGGCGCAGGACCGCGACGCCCTTCTTCACCGGCTCGAGTTTCACCATATCAAGATAGAACGTCGGCTGCTGGACCGCAGTCACGGCCGGAATCGTCCTGAGTTCAATGTAACCGATGTCCGGGTCCTGCTTGCAAGCCGTCAACGTCACGGCGACGAGAGTAGACAGAGCCAGTACGCGGTAGACGTTACACATGTCACAAACGCTTTATGCGCCCGGAGGCTTGATACCGCCGATGAGCCGCTTGAGCTGGTCGGATGCGTCACGGATGTCCTGGGTCAACCGGCGGATCACTTCCAGTGCCTTGGCGGCTTGCCGGATTTGGATCAATTCGTCGATGAAGTCCTCGTTGGCCTGCAGAGTTCGCAGCAGTTCGGAAAATTCCTTGCGCGCCGTACCAAGCTCGTTGCTTGCATTTTCTGTCTCGTCACGCAGTTTGCGCCACTGTTCCAGGAGAAATTGCTTTTCGTCAGGCTTGAAGCGGGTTTCCTGTTCGATTGCGCGCATCTTCTCGCGTGCATGGTTGAGCGCCTTGGTCCCGAGTTGTGACACCACCCCATTATCCGACACCGCGCCGAGGGCCGCGCCCACCAGCGCCCGCAGTTCTTCGATCTCCTTGCGGGCCTTGTCGACGTCGGTCCAGCGATCGACGGCCGTCGCGCTTTCCTCCATCTTTTTGTTGAGTTCCGGGATCGTGCGCTTGAATTCGTCGAGTTGACGGGAGAATTCCTCAACCGGCGTGTAGGCGTCCGGCGGGGCCGGCCGATTGCCCGTTTGCGCCATTGCGGTTGGCACAGCCAACACCAAACTCAAAAATAATCCTGCAAAAAGAATAACATAGCGACGTGCGTCAACGCCCACAACGATCCTGCTCATGGCCATACTCCGCGCCCGAGTGCCCCACCACACCAGTTAATACCTTTTAACACTTTGACGGAAGTGGGACGGTGGCCCCTTCTTGTAACCCGCATGGAGGGATCGGCGCGCGCATTTTTACGCGCGCCGATCACATAATGCGGGGACGGCCGTGTTTTACGCTCGGAGCCCCGGATTTCGCGCCTTCTCCGCGCAAGCGCGGCGGCGGCCCTCCATCCGGGCTACAACTGCCGCTACATCGCGACCGCGAAGCCAATGAAACTCAATTCAGCCTTGCCGGCCGCTGGGGATCGGCGGGAGGGTCCAAGGCGGTCGCCACCACCGGCGGCGTGGGCTCATGCCCCGGCGGGGTCGCATTGCCGGATTGGTTGGTACGCTCATGCAGCGCATCGGCCGCATCCCTCCGCAGGTAGTTTCGATGGGAGAAATATCCGAACGGCAGGCTCACCAGGTAAAGGATCGTACCCGTCGTCAGGACGATCCACGGGTAGGAGACGAGTAATGCAAAGAACAGCACGAATGCGACGAATATCGGCAGCACCAGTTCTGGTGAAACCCGCTTGCCGTGCCGTTTGCCGGAAATGACCGGCAGTCGCGATACCATCAGGAACGCGATTGCAAGCGTATAGACGAAGGTAGCCTGGGTGACGACCGTTGCTCGTGGAACACCGAGGAGGAACAGGTAGATCGGCAGCAGCGCCGTGATGGCCCCACCGGGCGCCGGCATGCCGACGAAGAAATTGCCGGCCCAGGCCGGACGGTTCGGATCGTCGATCATGGTGTTGAAACGCGCAAGCCGCAAACCTGCGCTGATCGCCAGCACCATGGCGGCGATCCAGCCCGCATGACCGAGTTCATGCAGGCCCCAGAAGTAGAGAATAAGCGCCGGAGCGACACCGAAATTGACAAAGTCGGCAAGGCTGTCGAGTTCGGCGCCAAATCGCGAAGTCCCCTTGAGCATCCGCGCGACGCGGCCGTCGAGGCCATCGAGAACGGCCGCGAACACGATCGCGGCGACCGCCCATTCGAGCCTGCCTTCAATCGCAAGACGGATGCCGGTGAGCCCTGCGCAAAGTGCAAGCAGCGTGATGAGATTTGGCACCAGCGTGCGCACCGGAACGAATCGGAACCGGCGCCGCTTGGCCGTGGGGATGTTAGGTTCAAATGGAGAGGATGTCATAAGCTACAAGATATCAAATCTATTGCGGCGGCGCCATGGCGTAGCAATGTTAACCTTCGGTAATCAGGGCCAAGGCCTATCACTGGAAAGGCGTATCCGGGGGCGCCAAATACTGACTTGAGGCGAACAAATGTAACGCCCGCCGCGTGAACGCGACGGGCGTGGGCTCATAACCGTTACAACCCAAACACCGCCACGATTGCGCCCGGCTGATAAAGCCGCGCGCCACGCATATCGGCCGCACCGCCCGCAATCACCGCGATGTATTGCTTGCCGTTGACGCTGAAGCTCATCGGCGGCGCCGTGATGGGCGTACCGAGGCCAAAGCTCCACACCTCCTTGAGCGTTTCGGCGTCGTAAGCCGCGAAGCGCCCAGTGTGATGGCCGGTGAACAGCAGATCACCGCCGGTGCTGAGCATGCCGGATTCATTCGGGATCGGGAACTGTTCCTTGGCCAGGATCTTGCCGGTGCGCACGTCCATCGCCCACAAGGCGCCATGCACGGTGACACGGCCCTGGTCGAAACAGCACATGCGCTGGCCGACCCAGTCCTTGTTCTCATCCATCGGCGTCTTGATGGTGGTTCCGCTCATGCAGCCCTCGCCGGCCGCCACATAGGCAACCAGGCGCTTGGGATCGAGCGTCGGCGGGAAAAATGTCGGGGCGCCGCTCCACCACGGGCAAAGTTCCGTACCGGGCTTGCCGCGGCGAACCCCGATGCCGGCATATTGCTGCACATCGAGGCGCGGATCGTAGTCGACGGGCTTGCCGCTCTTGGGGTCGATGCCCTTGGTCCAGGTCACTTTGTCCTGGTACTGGTCTGCCCGCAGGAACTGTCCATTGGCGCGGTCGAGTGTGTAGAAGAAGCCGTTGCGCGAGAAATTGGCCATGACCTTGCGGGTCTCGCCGTTGTGCGTGATCTCGTAGAGCATCTTGGGGCTCGGCGTGTCGAAGTCCCAGTGCTCGTTCGGCGTCTCCTGGAAATACCAGACGATCTTGCCGGTGTCGGCATCGAGCGCGATCGTGCTTGCCGTATAGAGATTGTCGCCTGGGCGGAATTCCGGATCGTAGCTCGGGAACGCGTCACCCGTGCCGTAGTAGAGAAGATTGGTGGCCGGATCATAGGACGCCGTATTCCAGACGCTCGCCCCGCCAATGCGCCAGGCATTGTGCTTGTCCTTCCAGGTTTCCGAACCGGGCTCGCCCGGCGCCGGGATCGTGAACGTGCGCCACGCCAGATTGCCGGTCGCCGCCTCGAAGGCGCCGACCCAGCTGCGCGTGCCCATCGAACCGCCGGTGCTTTCGCCGATCAGCACCAGTTCCTTGCCGCCACGTGTCTTGACGGTGAGCGGTGCGCCAGAGAACCCCTGCACCTTCGATGGCGTGCCGGTCACCGGATCGGTCGGCGCCGCCGCATTCACCTCCCAGACCACGGCACCGGAATCGCGGTCGAGCGCGATCATGCGGGCGTCGTAGGTGGCAAGGAAAACCTTGTTGCCATACATCGCGATGCCGCGGCTGGTGCGTGAACGCGTGATCTTGGGATCATGGCGCCACAGCGGAAGCGCCGCGGTGCCGCTGCGCACGTCGAACTTCATCACGTGCGACCAGGTGTCGACCACATACATGAACCCGTCGTCGACGAGAGGCGTCGATTCCTCCTTGCCGCGCATGGTTCCGCCGGTCGCCGTGCCGCCGATCGAGAACATGAATTTCGGCTTTAGATCTTTGATCGTATTACGATTGACCTCGCTCAGCGGAGAGTAGCGGCTGTTGTTGTAGTCGCGATGCACCATGAGCCAGTTCTGCGGGTCGTTGGGTGCGTTGAGCAGACGCTCGGATGTGACATCGGCCGCCAGCGCGGGTGCCACGATCGCTGCGAGGGATATGGACGACAGAATCCGCAGGATACTTCGCTTCGACATTCTTCCCTCCAGCATGTTGGTGATTGGCACGTCGAATTATTGTACTGCATCAAATCCTCGGATACGAGCAGCCTTTTGAAGAAGGGACCTGCTCGCCCGGGCCTCCAGCCTGAGCATCCGATCAATTTGGCTTCGTTTTGGCCAAAATGGTTGGGGTCGTTTCGATTCCGACCCTTAGTTATGGAGATTAATAGTTGAAAAATATGCACGAACGCAATCATGTATTGCAATCCAGTGTCAGCGCTTCGATAGAAACAAAAAAGCGCCGAGCCGATCAGGGCCGAGGGCACAATTCAACGCAACCATTTCGCCAATAATTGATCTGGAAAGCACCGTCAAACAAAAATGCTGTGCGATCTTGTGCGATGTTGTGCGATCTGCCGCAGGTGAACGGGAATTCCGCGCCGGGGCAGGCCTCGCGACGAGGCGACAAGAATACCCATCGCAGGGCCTGAGCAATTCGCTCAAGCAGTCGTTCGTCGTTACCCCCGCCGTAGCGTCCAATGTGCTGGCCGAACAGGTGAGAGCGCTAGGCACAGCTTTGGATCGGCGGGACCGCATTGATTTCCATATTGAGCTTGTCGATTATTTCGCCGGGCGCGTTTCTCGGTGCGCCGAAACCGGCCCAGTCAGTTGCCTCGTAGCCACGAACGAACTCGCCCATGCTCGGAATTTCAGGCGCGCGTTACGCGGATCACGGCGTC
>DATGVJ010000198.1:0-30424 GCA_035300505.1 Xanthobacteraceae bacterium | reverse complement strand
CAAGTCGCTGGATGACTCGAACACGCATAAACGTTTTCTCGAACTTGGCGGCGACATTCCAAACAAGGCCCGACGCGGCCCCGAGTCACTCACCGCGCAGGTCAAGGCAGACATTGCGCGCTGGACGCCCATCATCAAGGCTGCGAACATCAGGGCGGAGTAGCTCCTCAGTCCACTTTAATCCCCGTCTGCCGCACGGCCTTGGCCCATCTTGGCGCTTCCACGGCGATCAAGGCGGCGAATTCCTGCGGCGTTGTGATCTTGGGTTCAATGCCGAGCCTCTCGAGGGCCGCGCGGGTTTCCGGCGAGCGAAGCGCTTCATTGATGACGCCATTGAGCCGCGCGATCGCGGCAACCGGCGTCCCGGCCGGCGCCACGATGCCGAAGGACACGTCGTAGGGATCATCGAGGTAACCGAGTTCGAGCAGCGTCGGTACATCCGGCATATCGGCCCAGCGCTCGGCAGCCGTCACGCCAAGCGCCCTCACCTTGCCGCCCTGGATATGGGGAAGCAGAACCGACTTGCCGTTGATGGTCATGTGAATCTGGCCGGCGACCAGATCGGCGATCATCGGCGCGCCGCCCCGATAGGGAATGTGCTGGATATTCGCACCGGACTTGATCTTGAACATTTCGGCGGTGAAATGCGGGCCGATCCCAATGGCATTGCCATAGTTGAGTTCTCCGGGATGGGCCTTGGCATAGGCGACGAGTTCTTGAACGTTGTTGACCGCAAGAGCGGGGCCGGCCACCAGCACAAGCTTATCGACCACGGCGGTCGCAACGGGCGCAAAGGCTTTCAACGGATCATAGTCGAGCCGGTAAAGCACCGGATGGGTTCCGAAGGTACTGGCCGAACTCATCAACAGCGTGTGTCCGTCGGGCGTCGCATTCGCGACCTGCTTGGCGCCGATGCTGCCTCCCGCTCCGCCTTGGTTTTCGATGATGACCGACTGGCCAAGTCGGGTCTGCAGCTGTTGAGAAATCAGACGCGCCGTGGTGTCGGTCGCCCCGCCGGGGGGAAAGGGCACCACCAGCTTGATAGGCTTGGTGGGAAAGGCTTGGACTTGGACTTGGGCTTGGACTTGGACTTCCACATGTGCGGCAAGTATCGCAGCGACAAGGACGATCAATCTCCGTTCATTCATGAGGGCCTCCCGTCGGACGTCATCATACCATCTTGCATTCCTCGAATCTCCCGCTTCGCGTTCACGGTCTGGACTCTTACGGCTCGACTCCCCTTGGGGCTAAAGTCTGCTGATTCGCGGGCGGCACCAGGGGTGCGTTGACCTCTCGCCGAATCACGGGTCCTCAGCTAAGTCGTCGACGATGGGGCCGTCGGCATAGAGCGACAGGTGGGGCAAGATGCCGGAGAAAATCCTGGTCACCGGCGGAAGCATGGTGGCGCGTCCGCGAGGCCGCGGACACTATGCTGCCGTCGCCGCGGTTGCGTACCTTGCAAATTCTGCGATCGCATTTGCGGATGATCTGCCGGGCGGAGGCCCCGTCATTCGGGACGCTTCTGCGAACCTCAGCGCGCATGAGATCGCCGCACTGGCGCTCGTATTCAGCGTCCTTTGCTTCGCCGTCGTGACCTCGATCCAGCTTGTACGCACGCGCCGGCAACTGGCTTATGCCAAAATCGCTGCCCGCGACATGATCGCAGCAGCCAAAGCTGAAAGCGACCACGCCAATGCGCTGTTGCGCGCGGAACCGCACATCCGCGTCGCCTGGTCGACCACCTCCGACAATCCCGAAATCATTGGAGATCCCACTCTTGTGACGAGCCCGGATGCGCCTGATCGGGCGCTTGAATTCGCAAGCTGGCTCGACCCGGAGCGCGCCCAGGCCATGGCAACCTCCGTCGCGGCGCTGCGCCACAACGGCGCGCCATTCTCTTTGTCGCTCCAGACCCTGTGGGGACGGCTGGTCGAGGCGGAAGGAATTGTCGTGGCCGGCCGCGCCATCCTGCGGCTAAAGGAAGTAACCGGCGTGAAGAGGGAACTGGCCGAACTCCAGGTTCGCTTCCAGAAAAACGCGGACGCCAACGAAGCTCTGCGCACGCTTGTTGAAGCGCTGCCTTACCCGATCTGGGTGCGCGATGAATCCGACAAGCTCGTATTTGCCAACGCGGCCTATGCGGGCGCCGTCGAAGCCAAGGACGGCACTCAGGCAGTCCAGCGTGGCACGGAACTTTTGGACCGCGCCGCCCGCGAGGAACTGGCGCGCGCGCATGAGAAAACCAAATCCTTCGAAGGACGGCTGCCGGCCATTGTGGCTGGGGCCCGCCGGAGTTTCGACGTCCACTCCTTCCCGTCGCGGCACGGCAGCGCCGGCGTCGGCATTGATACAACCGAAGCCGATGCCATGCGCGCCGAAATCAAACGAATGATGGAAGCGCATCGCCGCATTCTGGACGGGCTCGCAAGCGGCGTCGCCATCTTCGGCTCCGACGGCAAGCTTTCCTTCTACAACACCGCCTACCGGTCGCTATGGGATCTCGATGCGAGCTTCCTGGACCAGGGCCCGACGGACTCCGCGGTGCTCGACCGGTTGCGCGCGGCGCGCAAGCTGCCGGAGGAGCAGGATTTCCGTCAATGGAAGACGCAGTTACACCAGGCCTACCGGGCGCTCGAATCCAAGGAATTCACGTGGCATTTGCCGGATGGCCGGACGCTGCGCGTGGCAACGACGCCCAATCCCGAAGGTGGCGTGATCTACCTGTTCCACGACAACACACGACGGCTTGATCTCGAACGGCGGTACGAGGCCTTGATCAAAGTGCAGGGGGAAACGCTCGACAACCTCGCCGAGGCCGTCACCGTGTTCCGGAGCGACGGGTGCCTGCGGCTTTTCAATTCGGCGTTTGCACGCATGTGGAAGGTCGACCCGGCGGCGCTGACGACCCATCCACATATCGAGGCCGTGATCGGCTGGTGCCTGGGCGTTGCGGGTGAGAACTCGCTGTGGCGCACGCTGCGCACGGCCGTCACCGCCATCGACAACCGCGAGCCGGTGGCCGGTCAGATCGAGCGGCGTGACGGCAGCGTCGTCAACTGCGCAACGGTGCCGCTGCCCGATGGTGCCACCCTCATGACGTTCCAGGACGTCACCGACTCCGCCAATGTGGAACGGGCGCTACGCGAACGCAATGAAGCACTGGTCGAAGCCGACAAGATCAAGATCGATTTCGTGCATCATGTTTCCTACGAGTTGCGCTCCCCGCTGACCAATATCATCGGCTTCTCGCATTTCCTCGGCGATCCGGTGACCGGACCGCTGACCGACCGGCAGCGCGAATATCTGGGCTATATCCAGGTGTCGACCAATTCGCTGCTCGCGATCATCAATAACATCCTCGATCTTGCCACCATCGACGCCGGTGCCATGAAGCTCAATCTCAGCCCGGTCGACATCCGCAAGACGATGGATGACGCGGCAGAAGGCGTGCAAGACCGGCTGGTCCAGGGCGGCATCTCGCTCAACATCCGCGCGGCGCCGGATATCGGCAATTTCATGGCGGATGACCGCCGCGTCCGCCAAACCCTGTTCAACCTCCTGGCAAACGCTATAGGGTTTTCGCCGAGCGGAGAGACCGTTACGCTCGCGGCGCAACGGCTCAACGAGGCCGTGGTATTTTCCGTCACCGATCACGGGCCCGGCATCCCGCCCGACGTACAGGATAAGGTGTTCGATTGGTTCGAAACCCATTCACTCGGTTCACGCCACCGCGGCACCGGCCTTGGCCTGTCGCTGGTTCGCTCGTTTGTGGAATTGCACGGCGGAACGGTGACCCTGGATTCCGCCGTCGGCCGCGGCACGACCGTTACCTGCGTCTTCCCGCTCGGACAATCCGCCGAGCGTACCGCCGCATGATGTCACCGACCGGCCAGCGCTTTTTCGGAGATCCGGGAAGCCTTGAGGGTATCATAGGCTTGTCATCGCCATGGTGCTGACCTCGACCAGCGGTGCAAGTTTCTCGGTCGTTCTTCCGGACGAGCACGCGACCCGCCGCCTCATGCTCGACGTCGCCTGCGCACTCGATCCCGGTGATGTTGTGACTCTCTCAGGCGACCTCGGCGCCGGCAAGACGACCTTTGCGCGCGCCATGATCCGTTACCTTGCGGGCGACGAGACCGTCGAAGTACCGAGTCCGACCTTCACGCTGATGCAGAGCTACGACCTGCCGCGCTTTCCGTTGATTCATGCCGATTTCTACCGCCTGTCGGGGAGTTCCGAGCTGGCCGAGCTGGGCTTCGACGACCTGCCCGAGGGCGCGGTGGTGCTGCTCGAATGGCCAGACCGCGCAGCCGGGTTCCTGCCGCCCAACCGGCTCGACATCGCGCTCACGCTGGTGCCCAAACATAAAGGCGAAATCCGCCAGGCCCGCATTACCGGCTATGGCACCTTTGCTCCGCGCGCGGAGCGCCTGGCCGTCGTGCGTCAGTTCATTGCCGAAAGCGGCGTGGGCTTGGCGATGCGCCACCGGATGCAAGGCGATGCTTCGACACGCACCTACGACCGCCTCACGCGCGGCGACAACAGCTACATCCTCATGAATGCGCCGCGCCGGCCCGATGGCCCACCGGTGCGCGCCGGCGGGCCCTATAGCGCCATCGCACATATCGCCGAATCGGTGCTGCCGTTCGTCGCGATGGCCAAAGGGCTGCGCGAGCAGGGGCTTTCGGCACCCGACATTTTGCACGCCGATCTCGAACAAGGGCTGTTGCTGATCGAAGACTTAGGGGACGAACGCGTCGTTGAAGGCGATCCGCCCACCTTGAAGGACGATTGCTACACGGCTGCGGTGGATGCGCTGTTGCATCTTCACGAGCGGCCCCTGCCTGACCGGCTACCGGTCGCCCCGCATGTCGAATACCTGATCCCGGCCTATGACTTGGACGCTTTCCTGATCGAGGCCGAATTGCTGCTCGACTGGTACCTGCCACGCCTGGGCGTATCTGTGACAGCAGCCGATCGCACGGATTTTCAATCGCTCTGGCGCGAGGCGCTGCAGCCTGCCATCGATTCACCCCGAACCTGGGTGTTGCGCGACTACCATTCGCCGAATCTCCTTTGGCTGCCCAAGCGCAAAGACCTCCAACAGCTCGGCATCCTTGATTTCCAGGACGCCGTGATGGGGCCGGGGGCCTATGATCTCGCGTCCCTTCTGCAGGATGCCCGCATCGATGTGCCGGAGCCGGTCGAGGTGGCGCTGCTCGGACGCTATGTACGACGCAGGCGTGCCACCGATTCCGCATTCGACGCGCCCACTTTCATTCGAACCTATGTGGCGCTCGCAGCCCAGCGCGCCAGCAAGATTCTCGGAATCTTCGCACGCCTCGACATGCGCGACGGCAAACCGCAATATTTGCGACATATGCCGCGTGTATGGAATTATTTGCAGCGATCATTGGCACACCCGACACTCGGAATGTTGAGTGCCTGGTATCGCGAGCATGTTCCGGCTTTGAACACGCTTTAGAACTCACACGGGGGATCTGTGCCGGACGGCTTCTCGACGACTTCCCGTATCACCATTCCGCGCCGCGCCATGGTGTTGGCCGCTGGCCTCGGCACGCGCATGCGCGCGCACAACGGAGCAATCCCCAAGCCGCTGGTCACCGTCGGCGGCAGGGCCCTGATCGACTACGTTCTCGACCGGCTGGCAGCAGTCGGTGTCGAACAGGCGGTCGTCAATGTGCATCATATGGCGGATCAGATCGAGCGCCACCTGGCATCGCGGACACGCCCTGCGATCATCGTTTCGGATGAGCGCGAGCAGCTCCTCGACACAGGCGGAGGTGTCATCAAGGCGCTGCCGCATCTTGGCCCAGGGCCATTCTTTCACATCAATTCCGATACGATCTGGATCGACGGCGTCACTCCCAACCTCATGCGGCTCGCTGCAGCTTTCGACCCGGCACACATGGACGGACTGCTGCTCATGGCTTCGACCGTGTCGAGCATCGGCTATAGCGGCCGCGGCGATTTCAGCATGGCCCCTGATGGCAGGCTCGCCCGTCGTGGCGAGCGCGGCGTCGTACCGTTCGTCTACGCGGGCGCCGCAATCCTCACACCTGAATTTTTTGCCGGCATCCCCCCCGGCCCTTCATCCATGTCCCCGTTGTTCAATCGCGCCATTGAGGCCGAAAGGCTCTTTGGCCTGCGCCTTGAAGGGACCTGGATGCACGTCGGCACGCCCGAGGCCGTCAAAGCTGCCGAACATGCCCTTGCGGCCAGCACAATGTGAATTGGCCGCAATTCCATCCCGGCTCAGCAAACAAGCGGTGTATGATTCGGAATGCCTCGTGTCTTCACGATTCCAGCCTCGACCCCGTTCATCCCGACGCTGATCAAATCACTTCTTGATGGCGTGCTGGTCGACGGCTCTCCGGACCTCCACGATCCCCTCGCCCTGGCGCGGGTGACACTCTACCTGCCGACACGGCGCGCCTGCCGGCTGGCGCGCGACATGTTCCTCGATGTCACCGGTGCTGACGCCGCCATCCTGCCGCGCATCGTTCCAATCGGCGACGTCGACGAAGACGAGATCGCCTTTGCCCAAGCAGCGACTGGCGGACTTGCCGCCGACGCGCTCGCGCTGCCACCAACGCTCGACCTGTTGGAACGGCGTCTCCTGCTCACCAGCCTGGTCCAGCGATGGGCCGCATCCCCCGATCTGCGCCGGGAGGGCGGCACGCCCCTTGTCGCCACCAATCCGGCTGCGGCACTTGCGCTAGCCGACGATCTTGCGCGGCTGATCGATGACATGACGACGCGCCAGGTGCCCTGGGAACGCCTCGACACTTTGGTCCCGGATGAACTGGATCACTACTGGCAATACACGCTCAACTTCCTCAAGATCGCGCGCGAATGGTGGCCGGCTTACCTCGCAGAACGCGGCGCCATCGAGTCGGCTTCGCGGCGCGACCTTCTCATCGCGGCCGAAGCTCGCCGGCTCGCAGCGGCAACCGAGGGGCCCGTCATCGCCGCCGGTTCCACCGGCTCGATGCCGGCGACGGCCGCGTTGATTGCGACCATCACGAAGCTGCCGCATGGAGCCGTCGTCCTGCCCGGTCTCGACACCGATCTTGACCCGGAATCCTGGGAACTGATCACCGGACAGCGCGGCGAAATCCACAAAGCCTCCATCGGACCGTCAGGGGAGCAATCGCCTCCCGTTTCAGGGCATCCGCAGTTCGCCCTTGCGGTCCTGCTCCGGCGCATTGGAATTGCACGGAGCGACGTCCAGGTTTTGACATCAAGGCACGACGAGGTGCGTGGACGGTTCACGTCCGAAGCCTTCCGGCCCGCGGACCGGACCGAACTTTGGCATAGCCGCCTTGGCGAGGCCGGCTTTGCGGCCGAGGCCGATCGCGCGCTAGCACACATGGCTTTCATCGAGGCCGCCAATCCCGAAGAGGAAGCGCTGGCCATTGCGGTTTCTTTGCGCGAGGCCCTCGCGGATGATCGCAAGACCGCCGCGCTGGTCACGCCGGACCGGGCGCTTGCGCGCCGCGTCCTGGCCGCGCTTGAGCGCTGGAACATCGAGGTAGATTACTCCGGCGGCGACCTCCTCGCAGACACGCCGGCTGGCGTGTTCGCGCAGATGGCCGCCCAAGCCACACTCGACGGCTTGCCGCCCGTCAGTCTGCTTGGCCTGCTCAAACACCCGCTCATCCGGCTCGGCGCCGCTGAAGGCGCGCGCGCGCGTGACATTGCGACACTTGAACAAGCGGTCCTGCGTGGTCCGCGTCCGCGACCGGGCACCGACGGACTGTCCAACGCCCTGACGGTGTTTCGCGAAGAACTTGGTCTATTGCGACGAGGCGAGCGTTCCGATCTGCACCCCTCCGAACCCCGCGCCATGCTTGCCGAGGGTGCGCTGCAGGCCGCGCATATTTTGACCATCGAACTCGTGGCCGCCCTTGGGCCGTTCGAAGGACTGCGGGCGGGGCCGCATCCATTTTCCGATCTCGTGAACTATCACCGCAGGATCGTGGCTGCGCTGTCGGACGACGGCTCCGGCGCGCCGGCCGCCTTCGCGGGCTCCGACGGTACCACGCTTGCGACGGCGTTTGAGGAAATTGCGTCATGCGCACCGGCTGCCGGAATGCGTGTCATGCTGCGCGACTATCCGGACTTGTTTCGCACCGCAATCGCGGACCGCGCCGTGCGCCGGCCGGGGCTGCCAGGCGTACGCGTGCGTATCCTTGGGCCACTTGAGGCGCGCCTCACCATGGCGGACCGCATTGTCATGGGCGGTCTCAATGAAGGGACTTGGCCGCCGGAAGCGCGCAACGACGCCTGGCTGAGCCGCCCGATGCGCCATGCACTCGGGTTAGACCTGCCGGAGCGGCGCATCTCGCTTTCCGCGCATGATTTTGCCCAGATGCTGGGCGCGCCGGAAGTGATCGTCACGCGTGCCGCCAAGGCCGAAGGCGCCCCCACTGTCGCATCGCGCTTCGTGCAACGCCTTGCCGCTGTCGCCGGCGCGCGGTGGCAGGCCGCTTGCGGGCGCGGTGAACAATATATCGCCTGGGCACGTGTGCTCGATCGCCCCGCGGAATCGCCCAATGGGCTGCCGGAGAGGTTGCCCAAGCGGCTGACCAAGCCCATGCCGCGGCCGCCACGCGCCGCGCGACCGCTGTCGCTCTCGGTGACCGATATCGAACATTGGCTGCGCGATCCCTATACGATCTACGCCAAATATATCCTGGGGCTGCGCGAACTCGACCCCGTCGATTTGCCCCCGGGTGCTGCCGACCGCGGCACCGTGATTCATGGCGCGCTGAGCGAATTCACCAAGACCTACGCGCAAGCGCTGCCTGAAAATTCGGAACAGGCACTGATCGACATCGGGCGGCGCCACTTCGCGACCCTGGCGGACTTTCCAGAAGCCTCGGCGTTCTGGTGGCCACGCTTCCGTCGCATCGCGACGTGGTTTGCCGCGTGGGAGACGGAACGACGCCAAAGAATTGCAAAACTCAGCGCGGAGATTCCCGGCACCTTGTCCATTCCTTTGGGTGACCGCGTCTTCACGCTGCGCGCGCGCGCGGATCGTATCGAGCAGACGACAGATGGCCGCTATGCGATCCTCGATTACAAAACCGGCCTGGTTCCGACCGAGAAAATGGTGCGCATCGGAATCTCACCGCAGCTCACGCTCGAAGGCGCAATATTGCGCAGCGGCGGCTTTCGCGACATTGCGGCGGGCGGGTCACTCGCGGAACTGACCTATGTGGCACTCAAGGGCGGGTCGCCTGCCGGCGACGCAAGACTCATCGACTTCAAGGAGGGCGATCCGGATTTTCATGCGGAGCAAGCGCTGAGCAAGCTCAAACAACTCGTGACACGATTTGAGGATGAGCAACAACCCTATTTGCCGCTCGTTCTCTCCATGTGGAAGAACCGATACGGCGCCTACGACCACCTCGCCCGCGTGAAGGAATGGTCCGTCGGTGGCGATGACGAGGGAGGTGGCGAATGAAGTCGGCCGCATCCCGTCGTCCGAGCCGAAATCGCCTACCGGCCCTTTTGTCGGCGAATACCAATCTGTCTTTGTTTGATCGCGGCACCGCGTTTGGCAAATCGTGCCGGATCGGCCTCGTGTTCCGACACCGCAATAGGCAACAGAAGATCGATTGGCACACCGAACGCTTTTGCAAACTTCTGATGCAACGCCACAGGCCCCTTTCGCTTTCCGGCCTCCAGGTCCGACAGATAACCTTGCGTGATGCCAACCGCCACGACCAATTCGGCCTGGGTCAAGCCGCGCCATTCACGCAGTACACGTATCGGATTTTCGCCAGACGCCAATCGATCGACAACAGCCTTGGGCAACAAGATCTCGCGACCGGCCGCAAGCTGTGCGCGCGCCTCGCTTACGAGGCGGCGCGCACCAACGTCTTCGTCAGCCGCCAGTCCGGCCAGCCGCTCGTATTCTTTCTTCGGCAGAATAGCGAGTTCCTCGCCGCCCATGGTTTTGATGAACTGGACCTTCATAACGTTCCACTCTCAACTGTAGATTTCCCGGCGATGCCCAACCGCAACGACAACAACCGTGTTGCCCTCACAATAGAAGATTATGCGCCAATCCCGCACGCGCAACCGCGAATCGTCCCCGCCCTTGAGCCGCTTGACGTCGCCTTGCCCGGTTTGCGCAAACGCCTCAAGCTTGGCGTTAAGTCGCTCGCGCACATCGCTGGAAAGTTCGAGCCATTGGCGCGTTGCTTTCGCCGTAAAAGCAATCTCCATCAAGATAATATAGCATATTACGATATTTACGTCAACGAAAATATCGCATTATGCGATTCGCAGGTGGCAACGTGAACGCGCCACGCATAATCCCCAGCGACGTCCTGGCCCATCAGATCAGGGCCTCAGACCCCGGCGTGTCAGCCTGGGTCGCCGCCAATGCGGGCTCCGGCAAGACCCACGTGCTGGCGCAACGCGTCATCCGCCTGCTGCTCGACGGGGCGCTGCCGGAAAAGATTCTCTGTATTACCTTCACCAAGGCGGCCGCCGCCAACATGGCCAAGCGTGTCTTCGACACGCTCGCAAAGTGGACAACACTTGATGATATGGCGCTTGATGGTGCAATCATCGCCACCTCCGGTCTCACACCCAACACCGACATTCGCGCGCAGGCCCGGCGTCTGTTCGCCCAAACGATCGAAACGCCGGGCGGGCTCAAGGTGCAGACCATCCATGCGTTCTGCACCCGCCTGCTGCACCAGTTTCCGTTCGAGGCCAATGTGGCGGCGCGCTTCGAAGTGCTCGATTCCGTGGCCGAAGCACGCTTGCTCGAGGAGGTCAGCGTCGGCGTTTTGCTCGACGCGGCGGCACATCCGGACAGCCTCCTCGGACGCTCATTTGTCATCGCACTTGATCATGTCGCCGACCAGACCTTCAAGCAAGTGATCGGCGAAGCGATCCGCAAGCGCGATCTGGTGCGGAAATGGGTTGATGAAACCGGCAGCATCGAGAACGCCATTGCGGGGCTTTGTGCAGGCCTGACCATTACGAGCGATGATTCGATCGAGCGGGTCGACACCGAAACCACCGAGGGCCCGTACCTGCCCTCCTCGCGCTGGACATCCGTCGTAGCCGTGCTCTCACGCGGTTCCAAGACCGAACAAGAGCAGGCAGAGCGGTTGGTCGCGGCGCGCGAATTGACGGGCGAAGGACGCGCCGAAATCTACAGCCGCATCTTCCTGACCGACAAAGGTGACCCACGTAAGGTGATCATCACCAAGACCCTTGCCAAGGAACATCCGGCTTTGGCGCAGGACCTTGAGGCAGAGCGCGATCGCATCGTCGCGCTCAAGGAGCGCCGCAAGGCTATTGCTTGCCGCGACCGTACCGCCGCCCTGGTCACGGTCGCTGCCGCCGTCATCGATCGCTACCAGACCGAAAAGGACCAGCGCGCCCTCCTCGACTATAACGATTTGATCGACCGAGCCCTGGACCTGCTCGAGCGGGTCGATTCGGCCTGGGTTCATTACAAACTCGATCGCGGGATCGACCACGTGTTGATCGATGAAGCGCAGGATACCAGCCCCAAGCAATGGCGTATCATCAAGGCGCTGACAGCTGAATTCTTTGTCGGCGCCGGCGCGCGTTTGCTCCGCCGCACGGTCTTTGCGGTGGGTGACGAGAAGCAGTCGATTTTTTCGTTTCAGGGCGCGGCACCGCGCGAATTCGACGCGATGCGACGCACTTTCACCAGCCTGTGCGCGGCGGCCGAACATGAACTGCGCTACGTGCCGTTCCGGCGTTCGTTCCGATCAGGACCCAACGTGTTGTCGGCGGTCGACAAGGTGTTTGAAAGGCCGGAAGCGTTCAACGGCCTCTCGACCGACAACGTCAAGACCGTCCATGAATGGCTCCCCGATGCGCGTCCCGGCATCGTCGAAATCTGGGATGTCACCAAGCCCGATGATAAGCCTGACATCGAAGCCTGGGATGCGCCATTCGACACCGTGAACGAGTCGAGCCCCCAGTCGCGACTGGCACAAAGAATTGCCCGCAATGTCGCGCAATGGCAGCGGGAAGGCGCCCGTCCAGGCGATGTGCTCATCCTGGTGCGCCAGCGTGGATCTTTATTCGAATCCATCATCCGTTCGCTCAAGGATGCCGGCATCGCGGTCGCCGGTGCCGACCGACTGGTACTGACCGAACACATCGCCGTCATGGACCTGATGGCGCTTGCGGACGCGCTGCTGCTGCCGGAGGACGATCTTGCGCTTGCCACGGTGCTCAAGAGTCCGCTGTTCGGCTTCAATGACCAGGATCTGTTCGATATCGCATGGCGGCGCAAAGGCTCGCTCCGGACCGCCTTGCGCAGCCAGGCGCGCGCGGATTTTGCCGCGGCGTCGGCGACCCTCGACCGCATGGCGGTGTGGGCACGGCGTGATTTGCCGTTTGCCTTCTTCGCGCGCGTGCTTGGCCGCGAACGCGGGCGCGAACGCATGCTGGCGCGCCTTGGCGCAGAGGCCACCGACGCGCTCGACGAATTTCTCAATCTCGCGCTCGACTATGAAACCCGCGAACCCCCCTCGCTGCAGGGATTCATTGCCAGGCTGCGCAGCGCCAATGCCGAGATCAAACGCGACATGGAGATTGCGCGCGACGAAGTTCGCGTGATGACGGTCCACGGCGCCAAGGGCCTGGAAGCCCCGATCGTGATCCTTGGCGATACGACCTCGGCACCCTCAGGGCCGACGCAGCGACATGCACGGCTGCTGGTGTTGCCTGGTGCAGGCGCCAAGCCGGACCAGATGGCGTGGGCAGCCGCCAGGGCATCGGACGTCGCACCTCTCGCCAAAGCGCGTGAACGCGCGCGCGCCGAGATCGAGAACGAACATCGCCGGCTCCTCTACGTCGCGATGACGCGCGCGATTGACCGCCTGGTGGTGTGCGGCTTCGACAGCAAGCGAACGCGGCCACTGGGCTGCTGGTATGACCTCGTCTTCACGGCGCTCGCGCCATTGAGCCTGTGCGAAACCAACGCAGACGGGCAGGTCTGGCGCTACGGGGCCTCGACGGCCGGAATTGGCGCTCCGCCGACGAAACCTCAGCGACCGGGGACACTTGAACCGCTTCCGGATTGGCTCATGTCGCAATCGCGCCCGGAGCTGCGGCGCCTCGTTCCGTTGACCCCCTCTGGCGCCTATGAGGAAACCACCGCCGTGCGAAGTTCCGGCGCGAACCTGGCGCGCAAGAAGGCACTGGCGCGAGGCGACGCAACCCACCGCTTGCTGCAATCGCTCCCCGACATTCCGCGTGAGGCACGCGACACGGCGGCACGGCAACATCTGGAGCGCACGAACGAGTTCGACGCAGACGAACGCGAATTCATATTGGAGCAGGTTTTTGCGATTCTCGACGACCCGCGCTTCTCGGTGCTATTTTCGCCCGGCAGCCGCGCCGAGGTGCCGATCGTCGGACGTCTCAGGTTGGGCGGAAGCATCAAAGCCGTATCCGGACAGGTCGACCGGCTGGTTGTGACGGCGGATCGCGTACTGATCGCCGACTATAAGACCAACCGGCCGGCGCCTGCGCGAATCGATGACGTACCGCGCGCCTATACGCTCCAGCTCGCCCTTTATCGCGCGGTCCTGGCCCGCCTGTACCCTGGTCACAGCATCCTGGCCGTCCTCATATGGACCGATGTACCTGATCTTATGGAGATATCTGGCCCGGCGATGGATCAAGCCCTCGATAGCCTCTCTGTACCGTGACGATGCCTTGACGCGCCGGGGGGGCGTCCATACGTTCCCGTTCCATATGCCCCTGTTCCCTGTGCGGCCTGTCGCCGCCCATTCAAGACAACGAGGTATCCCTCATGGCCGTTGGCAAAGTTTCGGACGCAGACTTCGAAAGCGAAGTGCTGAAGTCCGCCAGTCCCGTCGTGGTCGATTTCTGGGCGGAGTGGTGCGGGCCCTGCCGGATGATCGCACCGGCGCTCGAAGAGATCTCCGGCTCGCTCGGCGCCAAGGTGAAGATCGTCAAGCTCAATGTCGACGAGAACCCGCACACGGCCCAGAAATACGGGATCATGTCGATACCGACCCTGATGATCTTCAAGAATGGCGAAATGGCTGCGCGCCAGACGGGCGCTGCTCCCAAGCAGAAGCTCGAACAGTGGATCACCACGTCGACTTAAGGCTGTAAAGGCGCATCACGAAACGGCGGTTCGCGGGACTGCCGGTTTCATCACCTGCGCTCGCCGCGCGGCAACGAACGCGACAAGCTTGTCGCGGTCTTTTTTGTAAGCGGCTGCGATCTCGGGCGCATGTCCGAGCAACACCGATGGGGCGATGTTGGCAAGATGTTGCATAACGGCGTCTGCCTGGGCTTTCGACGCTTTCAACTTCATGTAGCGATCCGAGAAAAAGAATGTTACCGAATGGGCTCTATTGGTTGGAATGATTCCGTAGAGCCTCGATAATCTCAAAGCCAACTCGGATGCTGCCCGGGCGATGGCCGAACTCGACGTCGATGTCATCATCAGCGTGCATTTCATGCTCATTTTGCCGCTTGAACTCCTGTCCCGCCTGTCAACCCCCGTGCTTAACCTGCATCCCGCCTTGCTGCCCGCTTATCGGGGTCCAAGCCCGCTGGCCGCAATGGTCGTTGACGAATCGGCGGATCGATACGGCGGAGTAACGCTTCATGCAATCGTGCCGGCCGTAGACGCCGGCCCGATTTTTGCCGCGCAGCCCGTGCCCTTGCCCGCCAACCGAAGCCTCCGAATGTGGGAACTTGATTTGGCGCGGGCAGCAGCCGGTCTCGCCGTAGAAGTCATTCCGGCCATTCTCGCCGGCCACATCCAGGGGACTCCCCAGCGGGAAGAAGAGGCAAGCTATCGGCGCCCCACAAGCGAGGAAATCACACTCACTCCGCTAATGACGTCCACGCGCGTTTCCTGGTTGTGCTCCACATTGGGCAGGACCGGTCCATTGCATATGGCTGTTGATGGCCGCGAATACCCTGTGACCAAAATTGCCCGGCACCTGGGGCCGCCATCCAGCCATCCACCTAAGGTCGGGACCTGGACCATTGAAATCGATTTGGCGGACCAGCGGGTGCGCCTACGGCGAAAGCCAGTCTGGGAAGGACGCCGCCGGCGAATAGAGACTTGGCTGATGCGCACGATAGCGCCTCCCTGAGGACCGTGCGGGACGAACGTCACAGCCATCCGATGTGTTTGCGCGTGAGCGATCCGGGGTTCGGCCCGACGCTCAAGGCAACCACCGGCGTCCTTGCCACAAGCGAGCCGAGGGCCGCGAGCGCACGAGCGTTGTCCGCATCGACACCACCCGGCGCGATCCGCAGATTGTCGCAGGCGATCGACATCAAGGCATCTGGCTTCGCAATAGGGGTGATGGCGTGATCGTTTGGGTTGGGCGACGTCAAGACAACGACCAAGCCGACGCGCCGCCTCCGCGGCAATGCGCACGACACAACGGGCTGCAATGCACCGATTTCCAACGCCTGCTCATTGTCGATCCAATTTCCAGTGAGAAGCGCGTCAAGCCAAGGGAGAAGGGCTGCGGTTTTCCGATCGACCTTGAGCTTGCGGGGCACTGCCCACATGCCGCATCCATCCTCGCCGACATCGAGCACCAGGGCGTCATCACCTGCAAGACAGAATCCGGCATGTGCGAGCGCAAGCACCGTGGTGGTCTTTCCGGTTCCGCTTGGTGCGAAGATCGCGATTGAGCTCTCACTCTTCGGGTCTACGACCAAGCCACCGTGGAGCAAAAAGCGTCCATGCGCGGCCAGGAGATCATCGAGCATCCAGAATGCCGCGGTGCCGCCCAGACCATCTTCCTTGCCTGGCACAAAGGAGAGATCCGTCCTCCGCGCAGCACGGCGGAACCACATCGCAAAATGCCCCGGAACAATGAGCTTTCGCCCATCACCGTCTTCGACCATCGCGCATGTCAGGCCCTCCGGGAGGGGGCCCTCGAAGATACGCCGCGCATCAGTTGGCACGTCGACCACGGCAACAGGCGACAACTCCACGATCCAATCGCAACTGGCCGTCGGCGGACAAGCAAGCGGCGCCAGTATAGGATCGAGAAATGATGCGAGTTGTTCGTCGCCGGCCGCAACGCCAAACGTAAAACCATTGAGGTTGTAGACACGTCGAATGGGCTCCAAGTCGGGCTTCCAATAGGCCGATGACACACTCGACGCAATCAAATCGGTAAGGGACTGTGCTTTGATACCCATCATTAAACCGGATTAAAGATAATGACGACCAAGGCGGGGCACTCGCCGCTATCACCTGACGCATCAGCGTGGCTTGCCGCCTTGAGCGCCCCTCGAACGCACTTCGCTGTTCCATCCAGGCGGATGGTAGCGGCAGAATTGGCTGTCTTGATTGAGGCCGCATTGGCCCACGGCACGCTCCCGATTGTCGCTCGCAATCTGCGCCGGTTCGCTGCTGGTGACCATGTCATCGTGGATGGGGCAAATGCGCAGCAATTGATCGATACCACAGTCAAGGAACTCGATCAGCGCCTGCTGGTTCTAGCCGGCCAAAACCTTCTCTTGGTGCACCACGCCAGCCGCATCATGTCGGAGTTCAAACGGGCGGCCCTGCCGGCGCAGGTCATCAAAGGGCCCGTCTTTGCAAGGCGGCTTTACGAGCACCCGAATGATCGCAATTTCACCGATGTAGATATTTTAATCGATCCGGTCGCTGTCGCCGCAAGCTGCGCAATTCTTGAGAGGCTCGGCTATGTCCAGGCTCAGAGTCCAAACCGCGGCGGCAGCCTGCATGGCGAGTACAAGTGGCTCGCGCCCGACAACGACGGGTTCTGATTGAAATTCAGACCAACCTTATTCATTCGCCCAATCTCGGTGCCGGAATTCGATTCAATCATGCGGATCTGATCGAGGCCGGAAACGACGACGCCGAAGACCCAACAGCGCTGTTGCTGGTGGCCGCCATACATGGAGCGGCGGGTCACCAGTTCGAGCGATTGCAGCCGGCTATTGATGTATTGCAGGCGGCACGAGGGGCGGCCGGGCCGATCGACCGAAACCGGCTCGTCCGCGTGGCGCATGCGACAGGATCGCTTGCCGCGTTGCAGTCAGCCCTTGACCTTGCGGCAGGGCTCTTTGGTGATCCGGCAGTGCGCGAACTGGCCGATGCGCTATCTCCCGTTCCGTGGCGTCGGCTGCGCAGCCGCCTCGTCGCGCCAGACGTCGTCCTGCGCGCTCAATCCCGCAACGCAGGCTATGATTCCTGGCGCCGTCGCGCCTATCGTGAAATCATTCGTCGAACCGGCAGGAAAACGATCCTGCGCCACAAGGCCAAGACGCAAATCTCGTACCCGATCAATTGAACCTCCGACCGAACCGCTCACGCCGGCAGCGCGCCGTTGAGTGCCAGCACCTCGCCAGCCAAATAGAGCGAACCCGCAATGAGCACGCGCGGCGGCGAACTAAGTGCCATTGCGGAAACGGCTGCGAGCGCCGCCTCGATCCCGTCGGCGCTTTGTGCCGATATTCCAACTGCGCGCGCGTTTTCGGCAATTGCGTCTGCGGTGAGAGATTTGTCGTGGTGCGGGATTGCCACCCCAATGATCCGCCGCGCCAACCCGGTGAAATTCTTCAGGAACGCCGGGCAATCCTTGGTGGCCAGCATGCCGACCACCATCACGACGGGGCGCGGGACCCGCTCCTCCAAATCCGCCAGCGCATCGGCAATGGCGCGGCCGCCGTCCGGGTTGTGGCCACCATCGAGCCAAAGCTCGCTGCCGGGCGGCAGGATCGCCGCAAGCTTGCCCTGCGACAGACGCTGCATGCGCGCCGGCCAGTCTGCCGCCGACATGCCGCGTTCGAAAGCAGCTGGCGCAACCTTCAGACTTTCGATGGCGCGTAACGTCGCGATCGCAACCCCGGCATTCTCGAATTGATGGCGGCCATAGAGTTTTGGTGAAGGCAGGTCCAAGAGGCCATCATCATCCTGGTAGACAAGGCGCCCGCGCTCCTCCGTGGCGGTCCAATTTTCTCCGGCAATCCGGACGGGTGCGGCGACGCGGGCGGCCTGGCGCTCGATCACGCCAAGCGCTTCGCGCTGCTGCGTTGCCAAAATGGCGGGTACACCGCGTTTGAGAATTCCGGCCTTTTCCGCAGCGATCTTGACGATCGTGTCACCCAGCAGATCCGCGTGATCAAGCGACACCGGCGTAATGACGGTCGCAAGCGGACGGTCGATGACATTCGTGGCATCAAGCCGCCCACCGAGGCCGACTTCCAGAAGCAGGACATCAGCTGGATGGCGGGTGAACAACAAGAAGGCCGCGGCCGTTTCGATTTCAAACACCGTGATGGGCGCACCCTCATTGCGAGCCTCGCATTCGACCAGGGCGTCCACGAGTTCTGCATCCGTAACCAGGCGGCCACCGCCGGCCTTTCCAAGGCGAAAGCGCTCGTTGAAACGCACCAGATGCGGTGAAGTGTAGACGTGAACGCGTTGGCCCGCGGCCTCCAGGATGGCACGCATGAATGCAATGGTGGACCCCTTGCCGTTGGTGCCGGCAACGTGGATCACGGGCGGCAAACGGCTTTCCGGATGGTCAAGCCTGTCAAGCAGCTGCAGCATCCGCTCGAGCGAAAGATCAATCAGCTTGGGGTGCAGCTTCAAGAGCCGCGCCACGATTGTGTCGACCTGCGTCATCGCAAACCGCCATAGCTAGAATTCGTTCAGGCGCTTTCCGGTACCGCCTGGTCGGCGACGGGTTCGAGGTCCAATTCCCGCGGTGGTGGTTGGATCGTTTTGGCGGGCGCCTTGGTCAGCAGCCGGCACAGATTGGCAAGCGTTGCACGCACTTCGTGACGATGGACCACCATATCCACCATCCCGTGATCCTTGAGATATTCGGCGCGCTGAAATCCTTCGGGCAGCTTTTCGCGAATGGTCTGCTCGATGACGCGCGGCCCCGCAAAGCCGATCAGCGCACCTTTCTCCGCAATGTGGATATCCCCGAGCATTGCATAAGATGCCGTCACGCCGCCCGTCGTGGGGTTCGTAAGCACAACGATATAAGGCAGCTTGGCTTCACGCAGCATCTGCACCGCGACGGTGGTGCGCGGCAGCTGCATCAGCGAGAGGATGCCTTCCTGCATGCGTGCACCGCCCGAAGCTGCAAACATGATAAAGGGCGTGTGCTTTTCAATCGCCGTCTGGAGCCCCTTGATCACCGCCTCGCCGGCCGCCATGCCGAGCGAGCCGCCCATGAAATCGAAGTCCTGAACCGCGATCACGACAGGCAGCCCGTCGAGCTTGCCGTATCCGAGCTTGATCGCGTCGTTTGTGCCGGTCTTGCTGCGGGCGTCCTTCAATCGATCCGAATAGCGGCGCTCGTCGCGAAACTTCAGGGGATCGACAGGCACCTCGGCCACCGGAATATCGAACCAGGTTTCGCCGTCGAAGATCGACTTGAGGCGCGGTGCCGCGCCGATGCGCATGTGATAATCGGATCCCGGAATAACGAATTGATTGGCTTCGACCTCCTTGTAAAAGACGAGCTGGCCCGTCTCGGGGCATTTGATCCAGAGGTTTTCCGGCGTATCGCGGCGATTGAGGAAATTGCGAATCTTTGGCCGAACGACGTTCGATATCCAGTTCATAAAATCGGCCCTTTAAGCTCCGTGCGTTCGGTCGCCGGGTAAAACTCGGTGATGCCCCAATATGGCTAGGCTTTGTGGGCTCCGCAATGACCCCAAATATTCATGAACCGGCTTATTCGGCGGCCTTGCGCCGGGCACCATTTACGCCTTTGGCGAGCTCCGCGACCAGATCCGTGACCGCCTTGACGGTTTTGCGGGTCGCCTTGTTGTTGCGGTCGAGACTTGCCTTGAGGGCATCGATCAGGGCGGAACCCACCACAACTCCGTCGGCTCCCTGCGCGATCGCGCGCGCATGTGCCGCGGTGCGCACCCCGAACCCAACCGCAACGGGCAGGGCCGTGTGGCGCTTGATGCGCGAAACCGCCTCCGTCGCCTTTCCGGTGTCGGGCGCCGCCATGCCGGTGATCCCGGTAATGGAAACATAGTAGACGAAGCCCGACGTGTTCTCGAGCACGGCGGGCAAGCGCCGGTCATCGGTCGTCGGTGTCGCGAGCCGGATGAAATTCAAGCCGGCCTCCAGCGCCGGTTTGCACAACTCATCGTCCTCCTCGGGCGGCAAATCGACCACGATCAGACCGTCAACTCCAGCGGCCTTGGAGTCTGCGAGGAACTTCGCGACACCGTAAATGTAGATCGGATTGTAATAGCCCATCAGCACGATGGGCGTTGTGTCATCGGCCTTGCGAAACGCGCGCACGATGGCGAGCGTCTTTTTCATGTTCTGTCCGGCCTTGAGCGCGCGCAGCGAAGACGCCTGGATCGCCGGGCCGTCCGCCATCGGATCGGTGAACGGCATGCCGAGTTCGATCACATCGGCGCCGGCCTGCGGCAGTGCCTTGAGGATCGCCAGCGAAGTATCGCTATCGGGATCGCCGGCTGTGAGAAATGTCACCAGCGCGGCGCGACCCTGTTCCTTGAGCGCTGCAAAACGACGATCGATGCGTGTGGTCATGGATTCTCATAGACTTTTGGGCCGAACTTGGATGATTTTCACTTTGGCAATCCATCTCGCTTGCGCGCGCGCATCGCTGCCAGGCGCACGTTCATGGTGCCCAGCATGAAGATCGCGATCGAGCCTATGAATTGGAGCCATTCTTTTTTCTCCACCGCGGGCCCCGCTGCAAACAGCCGGGTCCGCAGGAAATAGGCGATGAACGCCGACGACAAGATCACGAGGCCCCAGCCGACGAGCTTCTGCCGGTCGATCAAAGCCGATCCCCCAGATGCTCCGCAACCGCGAAGATATCCTTGTCGCCGCGACCACAGAGGTTCATCACCATCAAATGGTCTTTCGGTTTCTGGGGTGCGAGTTCGAAAACCTTGGCAAGTGCATGGGCGGGTTCGAGCGCCGGAATGATGCCTTCGAGCTTGGAGCACAATTGAAAGGCATCAAGCGCTTCAGTATCGGTCGCCGAAAGATAATTCACGCGGCCGACATCGTTGAGCCAGGAATGCTCGGGCCCAATTCCAGGATAGTCGAGGCCCGCCGAGATCGAATGCGCCTCGTTGATCTGCCCGTCGGAATTCATCAGCAGGTAGGTGCGGTTGCCATGCAGCACGCCGGGCCTTCCGCCTGCGATCGACGCGGCATGTTGACCGCTCTTGATACCGTGCCCCGCCGCCTCGACGCCGTATATCTCGATCTGGCTGTCGTCGAGGAACGGATGGAACAATCCCATGGCGTTGGAACCGCCGCCGATACAGGCAACCAGCGAATCCGGCAACCGGCCTTCCGCGCTAAGCATCTGTTCACGCGTCTCCTTGCCGATGATCGATTGAAAATCGCGAACCATCATGGGATAGGGGTGCGGCCCCGCAACCGTGCCGATGCAGTAGAACGTATCGGTCACATTGGTGACCCAGTCCCGTAGCGCTTCGTTCATCGCGTCCTTGAGCGTCTTGGAACCCGACTCGACGGGGCGCACTTCGGCGCCGAGCATTTTCATGCGAAAAACGTTTGGCTTTTGCCGCTCGACGTCGACCGCACCCATATAGACCACGCATTTGAGACCAAAGCGCGCGCACAGGGTCGCGGTCGCGACACCGTGCTGGCCCGCTCCGGTTTCGGCGATGATGCGGGGTTTCCCCATGCGACGCGCCACCATGATTTGGCCGAGCACATTGTTCACCTTGTGGGCGCCGGTGTGGTTGAGTTCATCGCGCTTGAAATAGATTTTGGCGCCACGCTGGCCGGCTGCCGCTTTGCGGCTGCGGCAATATTCGGTAATGCGTTCGGCGAAATAAAGCGGCGACGGGCGTCCGACATAATGCGTGAGGTAGGAATTCATTTCGGTTTGAAAGCCCGGGTCGGCCTTCGCATCCGCATAGGCCTGCTCCAAAGCGAGGATCAGAGGCATCAGGGTTTCGGCGACGAAACGGCCGCCATAAAGGCCAAAATGCCCGCGCTCGTCGGGTCCGGTGCGGAATGAATTGGGTTGCGGGATGGTCATACGCGGGTCTCGACAGCGTTTTGGACGGCGCCGGAATTGGCGCGCGCCGCGCGAATGAACGCGCGAATCTTGTCAGGGTCCTTTTCGCCAGGCGCACGCTCGACCCCGGAAGAAACGTCGATACTGGGCGCCCGCGTAATGCGCATGGCTTCGTTGACGTTGTCCGGGTTGAGGCCCCCTGACAGCATGAACGGCACACCGATATTCAGGTTTTCGAGCAAGCGCCAGTCGAAACTTTTGCCAAGCCCGCCTGGCCGCGTCGCCTCGCGCGGCGCACGCGCATCAAAGAGCACACAATCCGCCACCACGGCATAGGCCTGTATCGCCGCAAGATCGGCCCTATCCTCGATCGCCACAGCCTTGATGACCGGAATGCCAAAGCGCGACCGCACCGTGGCGACGCGCTCGGGCGTCTCCTTGCCGTGCAATTGCAACATATCGGGCTGCAATGCTTCGATCGAAGACGCGAGCCACTCGTCGGGTGCATCGACCGAAAGGGCGACTTTCCGGGCACGCCCGCGCACTTGGCCGGACAAGATGCGTGCTGTCTCGAAGTCGAGATGACGCGGCGAGGGTGAAAAGAAGACAAAACCCACCATATCGGCGCCCGCCTCCAGGGAGACATCGAGGGCGTCGGAGGTCTTCAGGCCACAAATTTTGATAACCACGGACATGACCGCGATTCTACAATGGACTCTGTGGCTTGTCTTGCATCGACTTCTGTAGCCCGGATGAAGGACCATAAGCGCGCTTACGCGATTATGGGACGCAATCCGGGGACCGTCCGTTGGTCCAGGACCGCTCCCGGATTGCGCTTGATCACACGCGCAAGCGCGTGCGATCCGCTCCATCCGGGCTACGATCTCCGATGCATCGATCCTAGCTGGGCTTAGCTGCCTAATGCGGTCATCGCGGCGGCAGCATGGTCAGCCGCGGCGCATCGACCAAGGGGAGCGCCGCCGTGGCGGGATCGGCAATGCCGGCGCGTCGCTGCAGTCGCTCGTTTTCCTGCCGGAGCCTGCGCGCTTCCGCCTCAAGGCGCCGCACCCGCGTGCGCCACTTGCTCTGGCCCAACCATGCGGCCGCACCACCGAGAACGACGCCGCCAATGACCAGGACCAGGATCAGGGCGTACAGCCGTGGCTCCATGGTGAACGCGGGATTGGACGGATCCAACGGATCGAACGAAACGACGATCGTCTGGCGGTTCGCCACCGCAAACGCGGTGAGACAAATCGTGAGCGGAGCCAGGATGAGTACCGCGACAAATTTCCGGATCATTTGCACATCACACGAAGCGCACGCACGCCCAATTCGAAAAACTCGTTAGATCACATGTTCCCGAAGCACTGCGCCGTGAGCACTGTGCCCAAAGCACAATGCCTGCTTGCGTCAGGACGACGTCTGGGCAGGTTCAGGACGGTTGAGGCGCTCCCTCATCTCCTTGCCGGTTTTGAAGAAGGGGACACTTTTCTTGTCGACCGAAACATGCGCTCCCGTTCGGGGATTGCGCCCGGTTCGCGCCGGACGATTTTTTACCGAGAACGCACCGAAACCGCGCAGTTCCACGCGATCACCACGCGCCATGGCGGCAATGATTTCGTCGAGAATTGCATCGACGATATTTTCGACATCACGCTGATAGAGATGCGGATTGCGCGTCGCGATGTGTTGCACAAGTTCAGATTTGATCATCGTGCTGCTGCCCTCAAGAGCGTGTCGCAAGATAACAATCCAAGCGAGCAAACGCTCGTACTTCGTTTCGACGTCTAGTTCGACGCCGAAGGGTGCCAAAGTGCCAGAAGGCCGTCAAGATTGAGTCGCTCGATTGCCCGGACCGCGCCCCAGTCCTCGATGTGGCGCGCGACAGTACCCAAACCGGCAGCTTCCAACGTTACGACCGCTGCCGTGTGCAAGAACGGAAGGTCGCTGAAACGATCACGCAACCGGAAATCCTGTATGGGCGTATTGGGACGGATGTTCTTCTCCTTGACGAGCCATGCGACCGCGGTGCGCTCGTCACCGAGTTCATCGACGAGCTTGAGCGCAACGCCTTGGCGGCCCGTGAACACACGGCCATCCGCGACCCGGTCCACCATCGCATCATCGAGGTTCCGGCGGTTCTTTACCAGGTTGCGGAACCAGGCATAGGAATCCATAACGATCGCCTCGATGGCAGCTCGCGCCTCCGGGCTGGTCGGCTCAAATCCATTCGGCGCCGCTTTCAAAGGCGACGATTTGATCTCCTCGACCTTGATGCCGAGTGTCTTCAGGGCATCAGTGAAATTCGGATATTGAAACAACACACCGATTGAACCGACGAGGGACGTTTCCTGCGCCACGATATGGTCGGCCGCAATTGCCGCGATGTAACCGCCCGATGCCGCAAGGCCATCAACGACCACCACAGTCGGCTTTGCTTCCTTCAGGCGCATCAGCGAATCATGCAGCTCTTCGGAACCGGATGTCGTGCCGCCGGGACTATTGATGTGCACGATCACTGCCTTGGCGGACGACTTGGCGAGCCGTTCGAACGCCTCGACGCGCTGTTGGTCGGATAGGATCAGGCCCGTCAGACGGACGCGGGCAATGGAATCGCCCACAGGCCCGCTCAACACGGAGCCGCCGGTCTCGCGCAATCCAGCCCCCACCGCGATGACCGCGCAAATTGCCAGCAGGACCGCGAAGACCCGCCAGAAGGTCAGCTTGCGCCTCATCCGGCGGCGATCAACGATGGTATCCGCATCGAGTGCCATGATTCGTCTCCTGCGATCAATCGGTCCGGACCATGCGGTGGCAAGCCTCGGGGGTCAAGCCTCCAGGGCACGCCTCCAGGATCAAGGCACCAACGCCGCCATTTGCGAAGAACGTGCCCGCCGCCGATGGGGGAGGAATCCCCGACCGGCGACGTTGCAACAGTCGCGGAGCCGTGCTCCCGGCACGGGCCCGTCTTACTTGTCGGTACCTTCCTCGCCCTTGCGCTTGAGGGCATGGCCAAGAATATCGCCCAGCGTAGCGCCCGAATCGGAAGAGCCGTATTGGGCAATGGCTTCCTTTTCCTCGGCCACTTCGAGCGCCTTGATCGAAACCTGAACCTTTCGTGTGCGGCGGTCGAACTGGGTCACGCGTACGTCGACCTTCTGGCCGACGGCAAATCGTTCCGGCCGCTGTTCGGCGCGATCACGGGCCAATTCAGCGCGCTTGATGAAGGTGGTGAGGTCCGTCCCCACAATGATTGCTTCGAGGCCGCCTTCCTTGACTTCCGTGACCTCGCAGGTGACGACGCCGCCCTTCTTGATGTCACCGGTACTTTCAGCCGCGAATGGATCGCCTTCAAGTTGCTTGATGCCGAGCGAAATCCGCTCTTTCTCGACATCGACATCGAGCACCTGGGCACGAACCTTGTCGCCCTTCTTGTATTCGTCGATCACCTGTTCGCCAGGCCGCTTCCAATCGAGATCGGAGAGATGGACCATGCCGTCCACGTCGCCGTCGAGACCGAGGAAGAGACCGAATTCCGTCTTGTTCTTGACCTCGCCTTCGACTGTCGTCCCGGCTGGGTATTTCTCAATAAAGAGCTCCCATGGATTGCGCATGGTCTGCTTGAGACCGAGCGAGATCCGGCGCTTGACCGCATCGACTTCGAGGATTTGCACTTCGACTTCCTGAGACGTGGAAACGATCTTGCCGGGGTGGACGTTCTTCTTGGTCCACGACATCTCGGACACGTGGATAAGACCTTCAATGCCCGGTTCAAGTTCGACGAAAGCCCCATAGTCGGTGATGTTGGTCACACGACCGCGGAAGCGCGAGTTTACCGGATACTTGGTCTCGATGCCCTGCCACGGATCCTCCTGCAACTGCTTCATTCCGAGCGAGATGCGGTGGGTCTCGTGATTGATCTTGATGATCTTGACCTTCACCTGCTGGCCGATATTGAGCACTTCGGTCGGATGGTTGACGCGCCGCCACGCGACATCGGTGACATGCAGGAGGCCATCGATGCCGCCGAGGTCCACGAATGCGCCGTAGTCGGTAATGTTCTTGACCACGCCGTCGATGACTTGGCCCTCTTCGAGATTCTGCACCAATTCCTGGCGCTGCTCGGCGCGGGTTTCCTCGAGCACGGTGCGGCGGGAAACCACGATATTGCCGCGGCGGCGGTCCATCTTGAGAATCTGGAACGGCTGCGGCTGATTCATCAGCGGCGATACGTCGCGAATGGGACGGATGTCCACCTGCGAACGCGGCAGGAACGCAACGGCACCGTCGAGGTCGACCGTAAAGCCGCCCTTGACCTGATTGAATATGACGCCCTGAACTTTTTCGTTGTTCTGGAATGCGCGTTCCAGCTTGCCCCAGCTTTCTTCCCGACGGGCCTTGTCGCGAGAAAGAACCGCTTCGCCAAGCGCGTTCTCGACCCGCTCCAGATAGACCTCGACAGTGTCGCCGATCTTGAGTTCGTTTTGTCGGCCTGGCCCGGAAAATTCCCGCAGCGCCACCCGCCCCTCGGTCTTTGCTCCGACGTCGATGACGGCGAGGTCCTTCTCGATCCCGACGACGGTACCCTTGACGACGGACCCTTCTTGCAGATGCCCTTGAGTGAACGACTCTTCGAGCATTGCAGCGAAATCTTCGCGCGACGGCGCAGCAAAACTGGTAGCAGTAGCCATGAACTCTCCTGGAAGCGGTCAGCGCCGGATGGGGATGGATGGCGTTTCGGGCGCACGGCCCGAATGTCCCGAAGACACAAAGTCCTGATGACAATGTCCTAGAGACATTCGGCAACCGCCAACCCGGCATAAGCCAAATTGGGCGGCCCCGGCACGATAGCCGAGCGAACGAAACGATGGTTCTTTGTTCGGTCGACCATCATGGAAGCGGGCGGAGCAGGCTCATCCTCCACGAACGAGAGCACGCTCAACCGCGCCCTCGGCCTGCTCGGACAGCTTCGATAATATCGATGGCGGCCCCGAACGCCGCGTCTATATCCAAAAGTGTGGTGTCGAGCAAGTGCGCATCTGACGCGGCTTTGAGCGGCGCCGTCGCGCGCCTGGTGTCACGCTCGTCGCGACGGATGATATCGGCCAAAACGTCAGCCTCGCTGACATTCTGGCCAGCTCGCTCCCACTCGCTGACGCGCCGCCGCGCTCGCACCTGCGGGGCCGCATCGACAAACAATTTGACGTCGGCATCCGGAAAAATGACAGTCCCGATGTCGCGCCCATCGAGCACCGCGCCCGGCGGAACCCGACCAAAATCGCGCTGGAAATCGAGCAGCGCCGCACGCACTGCCGGTATCGCGGAAACGACCGAGGCCGCCTCCCCGGCCTCCTGGCCCTTGAGCACGCTCTCATCGAACCCGGCCGGATCGAGTTCGCGCGCCGCCCTGGCGCCTTCGACCGCATCGTCGAGCCGGTGTCCGGCCTCACGCAGGCGATGCGCGACGGCGCGGTAGATGAGGCCAGTATCAAGATGCCGCAGCCCATAGTGAATGGCGATGCGCTTGCCCAAAGTGCCTTTGCCGGAAGCCGCCGGCCCGTCGATGGCGATGATCATACCGCCTTGTGCGATGGAGAAACCGGCTCGGTCAATGATCTTTTTGGGCCTCCAGTCACAGTCTACGACGACTATTCGACTTCGGTTGGAGCCAGTGATTTGGCCATGTGGGCGCGCGCGCGCCGCAGCGGCCGTTCCTCCGTAAAGATGTTGCGGGAGGCAAATTCCGCTGGACTGGCGAAGGTGAGATATTCGCGCATGCCGGGGTCATCGAACGGCGACGTGTGCCACGGCCGTTCGAGATACCGAACGGGTTCGAAGGCCCAGTCAGGAATGCTCGGCAGCCCGTATTGCCGGGCCAAGTACTCGGCTGCGCCGCCGGCCAGCGCATCGAGCCGCGCGTCGCCCGTCAGCGGTGGCTGCTGACGCAATGTATCGAGCCGGCGTTCGGGTGAAGGCGCGAGATAGAACGTGTCGAGAAATTCCGACAAGGCTGTTTCGCAAGCCTCGCCTGCGATGATCCGCTCATATGTCTGTGCGAGGGTAGTAGGGCGCATCGCGCGGGCCTTCCATCGACAACAGGCGTTTTAGCACGAACCGCGCCTTCTCCGCATCCGCGCTGCTGTTCGGGAAATATTCTATCAAGATGCGGATAGCCCCTTCTACGTCCTTGATTCCGAGGACAGCCAGCAGGCTGGCTACGTCAGCGAGGTCCTTCGTTCCCTTTTCGAACTTGGCGACACGAAGCGCCTTCAACTTCAGCGCCAGCAGATAACTGGCTGAGGGTACAAAGACCCTAAGGCCGATCTGATCGACAGCGCGCGGGAACGTTCCCCAAGGGAGGACGTCCTTTCCGCGTTGAGCCTTTGGACTCAAGAAAAAAGTCACCGCGTCGTTGAGCCAGCTCTCCTGCCAACCATTGCGCTGTGCAATGCGTTCCACGACAGTGGACAGCCACTCCGGCCACGGCCGACCGATCTCGGCAATGTCCACGTCTTCGGTCGAGAAGCGGAAATTGCTCGCGAGCATGAGGGCTGAGCCGCCAAACACAACGATTTCGAGTTGTGTACGGGCCGCGATTGCCGCCTCTCCAATTTCGTTGAGGGCAGCGAGCAGCTGATCGCGGTCGAACGCTGCCATGCGTGCCCTACCTCGTCACCCCAGCTCCGCGCCCAAACCCCGCATCATCGGCAGGAAGGTCGGGAAACTCGTGGCAATGAATGACGTGTCGTCGACCCCGACCGGGCGTTCGCTGGCCAGTCCCATGACCAGGAAGGACATGGCGATACGATGATCCATATGCGTCGCCACCAATCCGCCGCCTGCTGCCCGCCCGTTGCCATGAACGATGAGATCGTCGCCTTCGATCTCGAACGTTACCCCGTTGCACCGCAACCCGTCCGCCACGGCGGCAAGCCGGTCGGATTCCTTCACTCGCAGTTCTTTCAGGCCCCGCATGCGGGTCGTGCCTTCGGCAAAAGCGGCCGCGACCGCCAGGATCGGGTATTCGTCGATCATCGACGGCGCCCGTTCCGCCGGCACATCGACGCCGCGCAGCACTGTCGATCGAATCCGGAAATCCGCCATTTCCTCGCCGGCGTCGCCGCGAACATTGAGCAGTTCGATATCCGCCCCCATTTCACGCAAGGTGGTAATCAGGCCGGTGCGCAGCGGATTGGTCATGATGTCGGTCAGGACCAGTTCCGAGCCCGGCACAATCAATCCGGCCACCATCGGAAAGGCTGCCGAGGACGGATCCGCCGGGACGACGACCGGCGCCGGGTGCAGCTCCGGTTCGCCCTTGAGCGAAATCCGCCGGCCATGGGCGCCTTCGTTTTCGACCGTGAGGTCGGCACCAAAATGGCGGAGCAACCGTTCGGTATGATCGCGGCTCGCTTCTGTTTCGATCACCGTCGTAGTGCCGGGGGCCCCCAGCGCCGCAAGGAGCACGGCCGATTTGATCTGTGCGGAGGGGACAGGCGTTCGATAGACGATCGGAACGGGCATCCGCGCGCCTTGCAGCGTAATGGGCAAGCGGCCGCCTTCGGCCGCGTTCGTCGTTTTCGCACCGAACAGCGCCAACGGATCGAGGATGCGCTGCATGGGCCGGCGGCGCAGGCTCGCATCGCCGTCAAAGGTCGCCACGATCGGGCATGCCGCCACCGCCCCCATCACGAGGCGAGCGCCCGTGGCCGAATTGCCGAAATCGAGCGCCTCTTTGGGTTCGCGAAATCCGCCGACCCCGACACCGTTGACGCGCCATCCTCCCTCACCGGTGCGCTCGACCCTGGCGCCAAGCGCGCTCATGGCCTTGCCGGTGTTGAGGACGTCTTCGCCCTCCAGGAGACCGGAAATCCGGGTCTCGCCCACCGCCAGGGCCCCGAAAATCAAAGCCCGGTGCGAGATCGACTTGTCGCCCGGGACACGAACGCGTCCCTGGAGAGCACGAGAGCGGCGGGCAGTCAGCGGTAAATGATTCACAAGGATACCTCGGGTAATAGGGTTCGCCCTCCTATCATGGGGGCCCAGGGCCGTCATCCAGAACCCTCTGTCGCCGCTATTGACAGGGGCAATGTGACTCGCCAAGTGAAGCAACTCAATTTTCAGCTTTCCTGTTGCAAGGATCCTCGCCCGTGGCAAAACCCGAGCTCGGCACTAAACGCCTCTGCGGCAGCTGCGCCGCGAAGTTCTACGACCTCAGCAAGACCCCGATCGTCTGCCCCAAGTGCAATACGGTTCTGGAACTTGCCGCCGTCACGTCCCGCGGACGGCCTGATGGCGCGGGAGCCCGCGCCGCCGCCGTGGCCAGCGAAGAA
>DATGVJ010000197.1:0-9210 GCA_035300505.1 Xanthobacteraceae bacterium | reverse complement strand
GGCGGCCACGATCCGGACCAAATCGCCGACGAGTCTCAAGGTGACGCTGGCACTCCTGCGGCGCGGTCGATTGCTCGATTTTGACGAGTGCATGCGAACGGAATTCCGGGTAGCTTCCCGCGTCGCCAGGGGGCATGACTTTTACGAGGGAATTCGATCGGTGATTATCGACAAGGACCGGACACCGCGCTGGCAGCCGGACCAGCTTGCTGCCGTCAGCTTGGCCGCCGTAGAGCGGTATTTTGAGCCGCTTGACGCGGAACTCGATCTGCCATGAACGATCCGATTGTGACCCAGCAGCGCCGGGCGCTTGAGCCGGTGCAGGCAGACCAGGAGGAGGCCCGTCCCGAACGATGGGCATGGTGGCTGGTCGTGTTCCTGCGGGTGATGGCGGGCCTCTCGATGATAAAGGGTCTTTATCATTGGGCCGTTGTGTGCGGCATCAATGCTCCAACCTCTGTGGGTTTCGACGGATATGAAACGCCCTATCAATCCGCGACTGTTTTCTTTGCGGTGATTGATCTCGTGGCCGCCGTCGGGCTCTGGCTCGCGGCGCCTTGGGGCGCGGTCGTGTGGCTCACATCGCTTATTTCGATGGTCGCGGTCGAATTGTTGTTTCCAAGAATTTTCGGCGGCGACCTATGGGTCGTCGTGGTCGAGCTTTTGCTGCTTGCGGTCTACCTGCTGCTCGCTTTGGTGACGGCGCGCGCGCAGCCGCCGTAACACATTTCCATGAACCGGAGTTTCAATCGTGATCATCGATTTTCAACAACATTATACGCCGCCGGAATTGCTCAAAGGCGATCGCAACGCCGTTTCCGTGCAGCTCGACCAGAACGGCAACCCGAATTACCTGCTCAATCCTTTGCTGGCGGATCTCGCCGGCCACGTCAGGATGATGGATCGCGCCGGCATTGACGCAGGTGTTCTGTCATGCGGGACGGGTTTCGACCAGCCCGACGTGGCGACCTGCCGCCTGATCAATGACCGCATGAAGCAGGCCGTCATCGATCATCCGAGCCGATTCATCGGGCTTGCACATGTGCCGGCGCTCAAGGCCCCTGAGGCTGCAGCCGAACTGAAGCGTTGCGCGGTCGATCTTGGCTTTCCGGGCGTGGTCATTGCGTCTGAACTGCAGGGACAGCCGCTCGACTGCGAGGCTCTGCTGCCGTTTTGGCGAGCAGCCGCCGATCTCGGACTCTACGTATTCGTCCATCCCCTGCCGGCGGTCATTGCCTGGCCGCAACTCTATGCCGACGATTTCGGGCGTATGCTCGGCTGGGAGTTTTCCCTGATGGTTGCGACCATGCGCATCGTCAATAGCGGCCTGCTCGACGCGCTGCCGCACCTCAACATCCAGTTTTCGCATTTTTCCGGCGGTATCGGCCGTTACCTCGGCCGTATCCGCGGTTTCCAGCAGCGCGACAAGTGGGGCACGGCAGCGCTGGCGCGTCACGGCCGCCAGCCGCAGAAGCCGATCGACTACTATCTCGAACATCGCGTTTTTTATGATTGCGCCGGATGGGCGGGACCCGATCATGCCGCCGAGTGGGGCGCGGAATGGGTCCGTTTCGGCATGCAGGAAGTAGCGCTTTCTCAAACCGTGTTTGCCACCGACTATCCGCAGGCGGTGCGCGATGCCGATGAGGTTGCGGGTTATGTGGCGGCGTTAAGGGCGCTCGGCCCCGATGCGCGCGCCATGGTGGATGGGGTGAGCGCAGAACGGCTCATTCCTGATTTGAAAAAGCGTATTGGCAAGTGTGCCTGAATGCGTCCATTCTTGTGCCGCGATGCGGAGGGATAGCAATGACACAAATCGGCTTCATCGGGTTGGGCAACATGGGTTTTCCCATGGCTCAAAACCTGATCAAGGCTGGCCATGCGGTCATCGGGTTCGATATCCAAGAGCCTGCGCGCGAAAAATTCGTTGCTGCCGGCGGAAATGCAGCCACGTCGCTCGATGCCGCCTGTATGGGCGCGGAAGTCATCATCACCATGCTGCCGGCCGGCAAGGAGGTGCGCGACGTCTATCTTGGCCAGGGCGGCGTCTTGGCATCGGCTGCGGACGGGGCTCTCCTGATTGATTGCTCGACCATCGACATCGAATCCGCGCGCGCCGTCGCGGCAGCCGCCAGTGTAAACGAACTTGCGATCGTGGACGCGCCGGTGTCAGGAGGTGTTGCGAGTGCGGAAGCCGGCGCCTTGACATTTATCGTCGGCGCCAGCACCGGCAATTTCGAGCGCGCGAAACCCGTCCTAGAAGCGATGGGCAAGACGATCATCCATGCGGGCGGCACCGGCGACGGCCAGGCTGCCAAGATTTGCAATAACCTGATCCTCGGCGTGTCGATGATTGTCGTTTCGGAAGCCTTTTTGCTGGCGGAAAAGCTAGGGCTCGACGCGCAGAAGTTTTTTGAAGTGGCGTCGCAGTCTTCGGGGCAATGCTGGTCGCTGACGAAGTATTGCCCGGTTCCGGGGCCGGTTCCGTCGTCGCCCGCCAACCGCGATTACAAGGCCGGCTTTACGGCCGCCATGATGCTCAAGGACCTCAAGATTGCCCAAGCGGCGGCTAAGTCGGCGGGCGCCAAGGCTCCGCTAGGCGCCGGCGCCGCCGCGCTCTACAATCTCTATGTGGAGCAAGGCCACGCCGAGAAGGACTTTTCCGGTATCATCAAGCTGCTCGACGACCGGAAGGAAGAGCCGGCGCCCGAACCGAGCGAAACGCCTGCGGCAAGCGAAGGGCCTGCGGCAAGCCAAGCGCCTGCGGCAAGCCAAGCGCCTGCGGTAAGCGAAACGCCTGCGCCAAGCGAAGCGAGTTCAACAAACAACGGGAGGACATCGGATGTTTAATTCCATGAGGCTTATTGCGGTTGCAACTCTTGCTGTTCCATTGCTGGCCGGTTCGATTCTGGTCGCGCAATCCCAACAGGCGCCTGCGCCGCTGCCACCGCCACCGGCGCCGATCATGCCGCCACAACTCGTGCCGGCCCACACCGTGGACCTGATGACGGCGGAGGGCATGCGGGCACTCGGGGCGACGTGGAAGACCATGGAGGCCAAGATCGTCGAGGCACCGCTGCTGCCCAACCGCTTGCCGGGCTATGACAAGACCTACGACATCGATCCGCATGCCGGCGAAGGCGGGTATGACGATTCGAAATGGCCGGCGATCGAGGCCAAGGACCTCGCCGCGCGCCGCGGTGGCGGTCGTGTGTCCTTCATCTGGTTCCGCACCAACCTGACCATGCCGGAGAAGATCGGAACTTTCGAAACCAAGGATTCGATCGCGGTGATCACGGCTTTTGTCGACGACTATGCGGAAGTGTGGATCAATGGGGCGATGCCGCGCCGTGCCGGCCGCCCGAGCCCGGCGACGATCCAGGGCTTCAATATTCCCAACAAAGTCGTCCTCTCGGAGAAGATCGCGGCGGGCGACAAGTTCCAGGTTGCGATCTTCGGCATCAACGGCCCGATCTCGGTCGCACCGCCGAACTTCCTCTTCTTCCGCGAGGCGAAGGTCGAATTCTATCGCTGAGGACGATGGGCATTTCGCAGGATGGGTATTCGTAGGATGGGTAGAGGAAAAGCGCGTTCTTTCTTTACGCGCTTTTCCGAAACCCATCATCTTGCGGCCCGAGGGGTTGATGGGTTTCGCGAAAAAAAAGCGCGCTGAAGACGCGCTTTTTTTCGCTCTACCCATCCTACAAGCGGGTTTACACCTCTTGGTCGGCGCCACCAAAGTGGTGTAGCAAGGTGCGAACATCGTCCATCGAAACCAATCCACAGGTGCCGGAAATGCAGGAGCGAGCCGCGGATATTCGCGACCAATATCAGGCGCTGCACGAGTTCATTCCAGCGGCCAAGCGGGCGCTGTCTCCCGACAAGTGGGACTATATGATCGGTGCCGCCGAGACCGAGACGACACTCAAGCGCAACCGGCTTGCGCTGGATTCAATCGGTTTTCGGCCGCGAATTCTGCGTGACGTCTCCAATGTGGATTGTTCGGGCAAACTGTTCGGCCGCAAGAGCCGCATCCCCGTGATGCTTGCGCCCGTCGGCAGTATCGAGCGGTTCGACGCGGGCGGTGCCGCAACCGTGGCGCGCGCGGCGGCCAATTTTGACGTGCCTCAAATGGTGAGTTCCGTCTGTAAGCCGGACCTTGAGCAAACGATGGCGGCCTCGGCAGCCCAAAAATTCTACCAGCTTTATGTCCGCAACGATGACGCCTGGGTCGAGGCCATCATGGAGCGCGCGGCTCAAGCCGGCTACGAGGCCTTCACTTTCACGCTTGATACTGCGCTCTACAGCCGCCGCGAACGAGACATCGCCAAGCGCGTGGTCGTGCGATCGACCATGGATCCGGACGCGATGGCTTTTCAAGCGCGGCTCACCTGGGATCAGATCAAACGCTTCAAGAAGAGCTGCAAGCTGCCGTTCATCCTCAAGGGCATTGCGACGGCCGAAGATGCGATCATGGCCTGTGACCACGGTATCGAGGCCATTTACGTGAGCAACCATGGTGGGCGTCAGCTTGATCATGGGCGCGGGTCTATCGATATCCTGCAAGAGGTGGTGGGCGCCGTTCGCGGCCGCGCACAGATCATCGTCGACGGCGGGTTTTGTCGCGGCACCGATGTGGTCAAGGGCATGGCACGCGGCGCCGATGCCGTGGCGATCGGCCGCCTTTATCTTTACGGCATGGCCGCAGCCGGCGAAGCCGGTATCCACCGCGTACTGGAACTCCTTGAAGAGGAAATTTGCATCTGCCTCGGGCTGCTCGGCGTCAAGAATTTCGCCGAACTCAATGAGTCCTACTTGCATGCGGCGGCGGCGGTCACCCCGCCCCATCAATTCAGCGCATTCCCGCTGCTCGACCTCGGCAATGCAACCGGTTTCGGTACGTAGCCTTGCATTAACATCTGGTGTCGCCGTCTTCAGACAGCGTCTTAACGCGCGGAACGGTCAAACGACGCGTCATTTGCCTATGGGTAACGATTGGGTAATCGGGGACGCAAAATTTTATCTGTCGGCTGTGGGCCGTGCAACATCTCCCGATAGGGAGCGGATGTATCGTTTTTGTACTATTTTCTGGTAATTCAGTGCTGTAATACGCTTAATGCGGACCCCGACATCGTGAATCGCGAGTTACGAAAAGTCCTTAAATTGTAGGCTCAATTAGATGTTGACCATCTCAAATATACTAGATGTTTATCGTGTTGTTTAAGTCGAATTTATTATGACGCCAGTATGGTGGCGACACGACGGGGAAAACAGGGCCTCGTCACACAAAAGAAGGGTGAGGCGTCAGCATGAAAGCCATTGCAAAAATGGTTGAGCCCGCCGACCGGGAGTTGCGGTTTGATCATATCAGGCCGTATTATCTCGAGGCGTTGACATTGGTCGAGCGGCTGCATCGGCGTCTGCTCGACGTCATCAAGGACGAGTTCGATCGCAAAGGCCGCGCCGACATCAATTCGGTGCAAGCGCTGTTGTTGTTCAACATCGGCGACAAAGAGCTCACAGCGGGCGAACTACGAACTCGCGGCTACTACCTCGGTTCGAACGTGTCGTACAACCTCAAGAAGCTCGTCGAGATGGGATTTCTTGACCACCAGCGTTCGCGCGTCGACCGTCGTTCGGTGCGAATCCGACTGACCGACAAGGGGCGCGACATTCGCAACACCGTCGAGTCACTCTACCAGAAGCATGTGCGCACGGTCGAGCAGGTAGGCGGCATCAACTCCGAAGAGTTCGCGACCTTGAACAAGTCCCTCCACCGGCTTGAGCGGTTCTGGACCGATCAGATCCTCTATCGGTTGTGAACGAAAATGAGGTAAATCGACTTGAAGCCCTGCCTGGGACAAGGCGGGGTTTCCTGTTTTCTGGCGCCGCGGACCGTGCTACCTAGTTAACCATGGGGAACGGGCCAAAAAACGGACCAAGTAGCGGACCAGGTAACGGACACGGTCGCGCCGCGCGCGTGAGCCGCCGCGGCGTTCTGGTCGGAGCGGCGAGCCTTGCAGCCGGGGCCGCGCAAGCGGCCGAGGATGCATTGCTGCAGTCCCTGATCCGGCAATATCAGCGAACCGAGTTCGGACACGGATTTGACGCGACGTCGCGCACGATCGCAATGCCGAAAGCGTCGCTCCCGACCCTTTCGCAGGCAACGATCGAGCACACCGAACGGGCGATCACCCGATACGAAGATATCATCGCGAAGGGCGGCTGGCCCACTGTGCCGCCCGTCGATCGGCTCGGCGTCGGCAACCGGCATTCAAGCGTCGTGCCGCTGCGCGAACGGCTCGCCATCGTGGGCGACCTGGACATCAGTTCGGGAACGCCTGACGTTTTCGATTCCTATGTGGAGGCGGCCGTGCGTCGCTTCCAGGCACGCCATGGAATAACGACCGATGGGATCTTGCGCGAACAATCCTTCAAGGCGCTCAATCTTTCGGCAGACCTTCGCGTGGCGCAGCTCAAGGCCAATCTTGCGCGCCTTCGTGGCTTGAACAGCAGTTTCGGCAGCCGTTTTGTGATCTGCAACATTCCGGCGGCGCAGATCGAGGCCGTCGAGAACGGCGCCGTGGTGGCGCGTTACATTGCCGTCGTCGGAAAGCCCGACCGGGCGTCGCCAGACATCAACAGCCGCATTGTCGAAATCAGTTTCAATCCATACTGGACGGTGCCGGTATCGATCGTGCGGCGGGATCTCATCCCGCGCATGCAGACAGAACCGGAGTATCTGACCAAGAACCACATCCGGATTTTCGACTACCGCAAGCGCGAATTGCAGCCTGAGCAGATCAATTGGAATACCGAAGAGGCGGTGCACTACCAGTTCAAGCAGGACCCGGGCGAGTTCAACTCCCTTGGCGCCATCCGGATCAGTTTTCCGAACGCGCACGAGGTCTACATGCACGACACGCCGTTCAAGAACCTGTTCGGTGAGGATTTCCGGTTTCATTCCTCCGGCTGCGTGCGAATCCAGAACGTTCGCGAATTGGTTTATTGGCTGCTCAACGAAACAACCGGGTGGCCGCGCGTAGAGGTCGACCGCGTGATCCGACAGGCCGAGCGCAAGGACGTGAGGCTCGCGCGACCCATGCCGCTGCACTGGGTCTATGTGACGGGCTGGGCGAGCGCAGACGGGGTGGTGCAGTTCCGCGACGATATATACGGCCGCGATGGGCTGACGTCGGCCGCTTCGGCGGGGTAGGCGGTGGGCAACACCGCCGACGCCATTGATTGCGACGTGCACCCGGAGGTGCCGAACCTCAAGGCATTGATGCCGTATTTCGAGCCTTTTTGGCGGGATTCGTTCGTCGAACGCGGCATTCCGGGGTTCGAAAGCAATACCTATCCGCCCAACGCGCCGCTCTCCGCGCGTCCGGATTTTCGCCGCAAGGGCCGCGCCGCCGCAACCGAGGTGAAGGATCTCACGACCCAGGTTTTCGATCAGTGGCAGGCGCGGTTCGCCATATGCAACTGCCTCTATGGTGTCGAACTCATCTTCAGCGAGGACATGGCGGCGGCCGTTGCGCGTGCGGTCAATGATTGGATCGCCAGGGAGTGGCTCGACCGTGACCCGCGCCTGCGGGCCTCGATCGTGATCCCGACCCAGAACGTTGAATTGGCGGTGGACGAGATCGAGCGCGTCGCCAAGGACAAGCGATTCGTCCAGGTCCGGATGCTGTCCATGCAGGAGACCCCGCTCGGGCGCCGGCACTGGTGGCCGATCTATCGGGCGGCCGAGCGCCTTGGCCTCCCCATCGGCATTCATCCGGGCTCGACCTACCGCCAGTCCATCACGTCACTTGGCTGGCCGACCTATTACGTCGAGGATTACACCGCCTATGCGCAGGCATTCCAGTCGCAGCTCGGCAGCCTCGTCTGCGAAGGCGTTTTCGCCAAGTTTCCGGGCCTCAAAGTGGTGCTGATGGAATCAGGCGTCACCTGGCTGCCCGGCTTTCTCTGGCGCTTGTCGAAATTCTGGCGCGGGGTGCGCGCGGAAGTTCCATGGGTCGACCGCTCGCCCGCCGCTATCGTGCGCGATCACGTACGGCTCACCATCGCGCCGTTCGATGCCCCGCCCGATCCGGACGTGGTCGAACGCATGGTCGATCAGCTGGGTTCCGATGATATACTGCTCTATGCGTCGGACTATCCGCACTGGCAGTTCGACGGCGACGACGCCATTCCGCCCGGGGTTCCGGAGGGGTTGCGGCGCAAGATATTGGTGGATAATGCACTTGCGACGTATTCGCGTCTTTGAGGAGACCGGGCCATGAGTGATCCGGTAGGGTGGGCAAAGGCGCTTGGCACAAACGTGCAGCGTGCGCAAAATCGCGCGGCGCCGTGCCCACGCGACCGTCCGCGAGTTTGATTTTCATCAAGCGCCACGGACGCGTGGGCACGGCGCGCTCCCTAAGGCCAGAGTTTGTGGTACCTTCACGGATGCGCGCCTTAGCCCACCCTACCGGAGACATCTCCATGAACATCGAATTGCGACAGCCAGACATTTCCCAGAAGGCGAAGCTCAAGATCGTCGACGTCGACATTCATCCCAAGAGTTCGATCGAGGACCTCAAGCCTTTTTTGAGCAAGCGCTGGTGGGACCATCTGCAGACCTATGGGGGGCGCACGCGCCAGGGCTTTGCCAAGACCTATCCTTATCCGAAAGGCCAGCCGATTGCGTCGCGCCGCGATAGCTGGCCGCCCGGCGGCGGCCTGCCTGCCAGCGATCTCAACTTCATGAAGCAGCAATATCTCGATCTCTTCCCGATCGAACATGCGATCATGAATCCGCTGTCGCCGACGGGGCAGGGCGACCAGAACGATGAATTCTCCGCCGCCATGGCATTTGCCGCCAATGAGTTCCAGCTGGAGGGCTGGAACAGGCGCGATCCACGGCTGCTCTCTTCCGTCATCGTGGCGTTCGAGGATGCCAATGCCGCTATTGCGGAAATTCGCAAGCGCGCCGGCGACAAGCGCTTCGCCCACGTGCTGTTCAAGAGCCGTACCGTCGAGGCCATGGGCAAGCGGCGCTATTGGCCGATCTATGAAGCTGCCATCGAGGCGGGGTTCCCCATCGGGGTCCATGTCTTCGGCACGAGCGGAAGGCCCGCCAGCAATACCGGCTGGCCGTCATTCTATATCGAGGACATGACGGAACATTCTTCATGCTGCCAGGCACAGGTCGCGAGCCTCGTG
>DATGVJ010000196.1:0-2339 GCA_035300505.1 Xanthobacteraceae bacterium | reverse complement strand
CGGCAAGCCAATTTATGACGCAACCGGCAATTTTCTCGGCTATCGGGGCACCGGCACCGATATTACTGCGGCGATCCGCGCGGATCACGCCGAGCGGGCATTGCGCGAGGCGCAGGCAGAACTCGCACACGTAACGCGCGTGACGACGCTGGGCGAGCTAACCGCTTCGATCTCCCATGAAGTGAACCAGCCGCTCGCCGCCGTCGTCAATGCCGCAGCGGCCTGCCTGCGTTGGCTTGACCGCGGAACCCCCGACCTGGACGAAGCGCGCCGCGCTGTGGATTGGATCATCAAGGAAGGCAATCGGGCGAGTGAGGTGATCCGGCGCGTCCGGGCGCTCGCGAACAAGTCCGAGATTGAGAAGGTGCCGCTCGACGTCAATGACGTCATCAGGGAGGTCATGGCGCTGGTGCAGCGTGAGCTGGTCAGCCACCAGGTGTCGTTGCAAATGGAGTTGGCACCCACTCTACCCATGATCCTGGGTGATCGGGTCCAATTGCAGCAGGTGATTATCAACCTGGTGATGAATGGCATTGAAGCAATGCAATCGGTCACGGATCGGCCGCGCCAACTGGTGATCCGATCGCGCCACGACGAGAAACAACAAGTGCTTGTAAGTGTGACGGATTGCGGCGTCGGAATCCCCGCCGAGAACGCGGACCGACTGTTCAACGCCTTCTTCACCACCAAATCCAGCGGCATGGGTATGGGCCTCTCGATCTGCCGTTCGATCATTGAAGCCCAGGGTGGCCACCTGTGGGCCACGGAAGTTCTACCCCACGGTGCCACGTTTCAGTTCACCCTGCCGGCGAACGCAGACACTGTGTCCTGAGGTTGCGCACGTAAACCGTCCAAAAAACAAGGCGGCGCGACCGCGAACTCAGCTCTGGCTCAATAGCGCCATACTGACACCACTTCCGGTATGCCCAGAACTTCTCTCCGGCTGCACCGTGTGTTCCGCGCCAGGTATCTCTTGCGGACATCCGATCTCGACCACGCACCCAGACCCCGGAAAGATCGTGAATCGGAAGCCGTGCAACTTCACAATCGCAGTTACCAGGTTCAGGCCAAGACCAAAGCCTGATATGTGTCTTATTTTATCCGATCGGTAGAAGCGCCTCAAGACGGCGTCGCGTTCGTGTTCGCTTATGCCGGAACCAGTATCCTTGACGCGCACAATATTTTCGCCGTTGCCACGAAATAATCCGATTTCCACCTGCCCTCCGGCCGGCGTAAATTTGACGGCGTTGTCGACGAGGTTGGCGACCGCCTCGATCAGTAGGTCCCGGTCACCACGCACGCTTAGTTCGTGCGGCGAGTGGATCAGGAGATCAATACCTTTGTCTTCCGCTATCGGCTCGTACATGTCGCCCACTTCGCGGACGAGATCCGCAAGCGCGACTTTGCCAAAGCCGGCCAATCGTTGGCTATTCTCGATTTCCGCAAGCCGCAAAATTGCGGTGATGATCGATAGCGATTGATCGATTCCATCTATCGCCTTGTCTGCAGTCACCTGCAGCTGCTCCAGCGTCCTGGCGTTGGTGCGACCGCGCTCGAGCGTCAACCGCACACGCGCGAGCGGTGTGCGCAGGTCATGAGCGATGTTGTTGCCAACGCCTGCAAGGGAATGGATGAGAGCTTCCATCTCGTCGAGCATGCCATTGACAATCGCCGCAAGTTTGGAGAAGGGATCGTCGGCCTTTAGATGCGGGAGTCGTTCACGCAGGTCGCCGGCGACAATGCGCCGCACTCGCTCGTTGACCTCTACGATGCGCTTCCGGGCACGGGCGCTCAACGCCACACCGACCGCAAGACAAAGAAGCACGGTGGGAACCAGACCAAGCGCGAGCGCCCGACCCAAGACGCGTGCGATCTCGCCGACTTCGTCGACATTTCGTCCAAACACCAGCACGTCGCCGTTCGGCAAATTCCGCGCGATCAGGCGGACCGCTTGTTGCTCCCGACCAATCTCGTCTATCCGGTCGACCACAGCGCCTTGTACCGCATTGTCGGTCTTAAGATCGGGTGGCAGACTTTCCAGATTGCCTGCGATCCTGCGGCCGTTTGGGCCAAACAATCCTGCGAGCCGAACGCGAGCCGGGTCCTGCTTCAGATGCTCATTGATCGCGTCCAGCCTCCGCTCGGGCGACAAGTCTGCAAAGACGCCGATTTGCGAGGCAACCAGACGGTCGGATCGCATCGTCAAGTCATCCTTCGTTTTCGAGTAGACGAACCCGAGCAACGCAACGACAAAAGCCGCAAAAATACCGGCCACCAGCAAGGTCCACCGCAGCGTCGTCGAGCGCGTGAACTCAGGTAGTTGCATAGGATTATCCCCC
>DATGVJ010000195.1:0-10583 GCA_035300505.1 Xanthobacteraceae bacterium | reverse complement strand
GGCGGCGGCATCCTTTGCTGCAGTCAGCAATGCGCTCAAGTCCTGTCAGAATCTTCCCCTCACCATGGCCCTGATAACTCGCTTGGGTGAGTTTCGTGAACTTGCCAACTAGCGCCACCCATCGCTCGCAAAGAACGGATTTGCCGTCAAGGGTGCTCCGCTAGCTGTTGCCGACCAGCAGGCGGTGACCGCTCTGTCGGCACAGGTGCTGACTCCGGCCTTCATCGCCAACGTCCCGTCGATCGTATCGCGCTGACTGCAGCGGCTGGCCGCGTCATCCGGCCAGTTTCGAGTGCGTTCCTGCTGGCATGAACCACAGCCAGCGCTTGCTTCTGTTGCCAACGAGCGAGGACCTCAGATCAGCTTCGCTCCCGATCCGCAGCCGGATTCCGCCGCGCGCTTTGACGAAACCCTGCAGCTCGCCTTACAGAAGCGCGCACAGAAATCGATTGGGTAGCAAAACCGTCGCAAACGGCAGTTTTGGCGCGCCTTGTAAGCGCTGCGCGAATCGGCAAATTAGATTTTAATTTTCAGCGTTAGGTATCTCACATTCGTTCCGTTGGGAAGCATCTAGGTTCTCCTGGCACACACCAAGACGGCGTGAGCAGCAACACAAACAGGAGACAAGATCATGTTCACCAAGATCGCATTCACGGCCGCCGCGGCGGCCTTTCTTCTCAGCACTGCTTCCGCGACTTTTGCGGCCCCGAAACACCGACAAGGTCCTGAGGCGATGCACTCCGCGGAGTCGAAGTCCCAGAACAATCAGCGGATTCCTGAACCGCTGTATTTCCAGCATGCAACACAGAGTCTGTTCGGGAACGGCGACAACTAAGTCCGTGTCGGATTTCCGGCCGGCTGAGCATGGATGGCTCAGCCGGCGGTGCCCCCCAAGATATTCTGAATTTGGGAGATACGCCATGTCGAATACTCCGCTTCAGCTTTCTGGCCGATGGCCGCTCGCGGCGGTCATCCTGGCCACATTGACCGCGGCGGCAACCGCCGGCTCGTTCATGCGGGGATGCGCCGCGCGCGACATGCAGGTCCTCATGTTGATTGAGGACCGGGAATCCACCCGTGCCGTGTCCGCAGACCAGTTACGTGACGCAATGCTCTTAATTATGCACGCGCGGATCGTCTGTCACGAGGGACATGTTCTCGATGCTCTGGCGATCTACGACGGCATTGCCCAGAACATTACACCCCAACCTGCTCTGTCCGGCCGATCGCGCCCCATAGAAGTCCAATAGGGCAACGATTCGGTCGCAAGCAGGTGCTCACCAAACCGGGAGTAGGACTACGACCGCCAGGATCGCGTTTCTCAATGCCGTCGTTTGCCAAGCGTTCTTGAGCAGATAATAGCCCGGCGCTGCGGCTGATACCGGGGGGCCCCTCGCCTGATTTACGCGATGCAGTTCGACCAGATAGCGGCAGGAAACAATGACGCGAGCAAGATATGGAAACCTTTGAATCATTTTGGCTAATAGAAGGCAGTGATCCTGAGATGTTGCTCATCCTCTGCGCTTTGTTTATGCCGAGCATTGTATGCGTGCCGTTGGTTTTAATTGCGCTCTGGCTTCCTGAAGATGATGCCGCATCCGACCCGAACTACGATCGCCAACTTGGGGCTGATCGCCCCGAAGGTTTCGGATCTGATTGGCGGCGCGCCGCTTAGTCTAAGACGTAGCCCTAACCGGACGCGCGGGTCTTGTGCTTCGGTGTTGGCGACGTTCGTTTCTGGGGTACCGTTCATGAGACGTTAGTAGTATTGCGAAAAGAGGGATGATATCCTGTTCCTCAGCAGATTGTAGCTGTCGGCCAGGAATGATCTGAGAATCGCGTCTATGACTTTGTTGATTCTGACTACCGACGATTCTTCAGCGGGATGTCTGGAGGCATCTCGAATTGCGGATCATGTCACCGCGATTGAGTATAGGCTTGTCACCGGGCCAGTCCCATTTGTTGCGGAACCTGTCGCATTTTTTTCACGACGGGCGGAGTTGGGTGGTTCGAAGATAGCGCGCTGGGACCAAGACGGCCCTGGTTCAAGGCTCAGCCGGTGTTGGCTCGAATTGATAGATGTGTGCAAGAGGTTCGAGGACATTGAAATCTGGCCTAACCCAGACCCGAATTCCCAACTTCAGCTTGTTCAACTGTTGGGTTGGCTCCGCTCCTGTCCAGACATCGTTCAAAAATTGACGCTCGTAAGCCCCGATTTCCGGATTGGCCACTGCAAGCCTGAGGAAATTGCGTCGCTCAGACCGCATCCCAGAAAGATTTCCGACGCGCAGTTCGATATCGCAAACCTCGCACTGCGCGCATTTCAACAACCAACTCCAGAGGCGTGTTTCCGCTTAACCCGTGAACGTACGCTCGACCACCTCCCTCACCTTCGACGAGCGCTCAGCCAACTACTGGAAGAACTACCCGACCGCGATACGGCCCTAACAACTTCTGAAACAGAGCTTCTGAACATCATTTCCAAGGAACCCATCGTCCCGATGCGCCTTATGGGCGAATATATTGGGAATAATCCACTCTCGGTGCTCGACTATTGGGAACTCGGGGAGGCTTTGCACCGACTGGCGCATTGTCACGCGCCCGCCATATTGGGCCTTACTGAAGGCTCGTTCACTCTAGAGCTGCATGACGACCGGGATCGTTTTGAGAGGTACAAGCGGAGCAAACTCTCATTGTCCGAATTGGGCCAAGCCCTATTGGAAAAGCAGGCGGACTTTTCTCGACAAAATAAAATTGATCGATGGTGGGGAGGCACGAGGCTCACCAATGATCGACTTTGGCGCTGGGACGCCAAGGCCAACGGTTTGGTTTCGCCTACATGAGCGGGGCTGACTAATTCTCATTGACCGCTGAGGGTCATAGCCGGTCATGCTCAACCCGGGCTTCAGTGCCGCGAACATTTTCCGGTCCATCTCGGCACGGTCCACCGTCAGGTAGGCAGTGTCGTGATAGAAGAAAGAATAAGTGATGAAATCGAGATCTCGCTGCTCGGGCGGCAGCGGGTCGTCGAACGGGCGCACTAGCGGCGCGATGTTGCGTCCGGCCGGCGTTTTTGTGCGGGCCTGGGACTTGCAACCATCAAAGCCAATTGCCGGGAAAAACATCGTTGGCCGGATAATTTCGACACGCCAAGTCAGACACCAGAATCGCACAAGATCGCACAAGATCGCACAACATATTTGTTTGACTGCGCGCTGCCGATCAATTATTGGCGAAATGGTCGTGTCGAATTGCGCCCGCCGCCTGGCCGGGCGCATTTTTGTGTCTCAGACGATTAGCGCCGGCAGCATGTGCTTCGCGCGGCGCGACCAAAGGGGCGGCCTCATGCGTTATCAACAAGTAGTGTTGTCATATCGAAGTCTCGCAATATGTTGAGTTTGACGGCCGAGGACTACCAAACGAAGTCAGGTATTTTGGCCAAAACGAACCCAGGGCCGCGTCCAGATCATCGACCACCGTCAGGCCGCAGGGAAAAAGTTCCGCCGTTGTCTGAAGGCTGCCAGCCGAATCCTTGGAGGTTCACGCCGAACGGACCGGACACGCGATATACACTTGAGAAGCATTCAGCGATTGTCTGTGCGGCGTCGGTCGCCCCAGCGCCGATTAGTGCGCAGCTCATTCGTGTTTTCCACCACAATTCCTTTCGTACCCGAAACCCTCGCGCTTGGCAGAATGAGGCGAATCGATGCGCCCTGACGACGTCGAGCCACCCCATGTGCGGATAGCCGAGACTGACCATTCCGTCCTTTTGCGTGACAACGAGCATGTAAGGCGTTTCTCGAACCGTCATGAAGAGCGCGCCCATGGCCGGCTTGTGCCGGAGCAAATGTTCGAGTTCTAAAATGAGTTTTACCCGCGCATCATTATTCATCAGGGCAGGCGTTCAATCCGCCAATATTCCGGACATTTCGAGCGGCTTGGCCCGGGCGACGGCCCATTCGGCCTGCGCGGCGGCACGGCGCTCGCCAACCGCGTCGAGCTGCAAATTAAGGGCGCCCAGCAGGCCCATGACTTCAAGCCGTGCCGCCAGTCGCAACGTTACCGGATCGTTGCCAGCCATCTCGTCGTCCAGATCATCGACCGCCGTCAGGCCGCAGGGAAAAAGTTCCCGGTAGATCACTCGTTCGGCAAGCCCTTCGACGGTACGAAATCCGCTTCGCATGGACAGATGGCGGATCGCCATGTCGATCCGTTCACGGTTGCGCGAACCAACGGGTGAGCGGCGGTTGCTCACGACAATCCAGTCCATCCGTCCGCCGTCGACCAGACGGCGCTGCATGCGCGCTTCGCGGACCATTTGAGAATAATGATTTTCGCCCGTGACCGTGAAGGTCATGGGATCGACGGCGCCGAGCACGTCGAGATCGACATGGCTCTCGTTGAGCGGGGTCACCAGCGTGTCGGCCATGGAATGCGCGAGGCGCGTGAGGTGATTGTCGGTTCCAGGCAGGTCGATGACGATGAAATCATGCGATTGCTCCGATGCCGCGATCGAATCGACGAGCCCGGTGAATTCGATCGACTCATTTGCTTCGAGCGTGCGCGTCGCTGCCCTTGCGATGCAACTATGATCCGGGATCTTGAGACGAATGCCGCACTGCTTCGCCCAGGCCCTGCGGTTCTCGACATAATGCGTCAGGCTTTTCTGCCGCGAATCGAGGTCGATGGTTGCAACGCGCTGTCCGCAATTCAGGAGCGCGACTGCAAGATGCATTGCGATGGTGGATTTTCCGGTGCCGCCCTTTTCGTTGCCGACGACAATGACATGCGTCAAGGCCGCTCGCTTCGCACTCGCCTGCACCAACATGACGCAACCCGCTACAGAAACTCGTTTACAGAAAACAGGACGCATTCAACCGGCGCAGTTATCCCGGTGCCGACAGCTCCGCTGTCCGCTTGCGCAATGCGTGGATACGCTGAACCAACGCGGTATCGGATCCATCGCGGTTCTCCAACGGTGAATCCAACGCACTGGCGATGCCGCTATGGCTATTTGCGGCATAGCCACCGACTGCGTGGCCGTTGACAGCGTGGCCATTGACAGCATGACCATTGCCGGCATGACTATTGACAGCACGACCATTGCCGGCGTGGCCATTGCCGGCAGGTGCCTCCGCACGAACAGTTTCGGTTGGCAGTTTTGCCGACAACATGGCCTCGATCGGGGAGTGCAATCCTTCAAGAGCTGTTGCGACGCGCACGACTTCCGATGCGACGTCATTGATGCGCTCGCGCAGAACGGCGTTTGCCATGCGCTCGGAAGCCCAAGTCTTTTCGACCTGATTTTCTATGGCGTTCATCGCGCATTGCAGTTTGAGGCATTCTTCTCTTGATTGGCGTAATTGCTCCTCGACCTGCGATTTCTCGGCTCTGAGATTATCGATTTCGGCCGCATGAATCTGTCGCAGATTCCCGATCTCAGGATGCACGTCGAATGCAGCCATGGACCGCGCGAGTTCGGTCTTGCGATCGGCCAGGACCCTTTCAACTTCGTTGAGTTCCTTGGCCTTGACCACCAATTGCGTCTCGGTGGAGAGAATTTGCGCGGACACCGCGCGTTCCTTGCCTTGCAATTCTGCAAAAACCACCGTCCGCTCGGCTAGTTCCCCCTTGAGGCGGCCGATCGCTTCGCTCGTCCTGCCGATCTCGGAAAGCTGGCTCGACGTCCGAAGCTTCATCTGCTCGACGCTCATTTCAAGCCGGCGTGTCGCGACCGCGATTTGGGAATGCAACTGATCCATGTCTGCCCCGATGTCCGTCATGAGGGTCGGCATGGAGGTATCCAGCAACTTTTCCAGATGCTTCTCGGGACGGGCACGGGTGATCCGCGACCAACCAAAAATGGCCAGCGCGGCGACAATCGCTCCAATCCAAAAGGAAATGAAGGGTTCGCTGATATCACGCAGAGGCCCGATCCAAAACGAAAGGGTCGGCTCACTCATGGAACGCTCCAAGGGGAACGAAACCGTCCACGCAGGCGCCGGGCGCACGCGTTGTTCACAAAAATGGGGAATGCGTATTTACAAATCCACCCTAACATACATTTGGCGAATACCGTGAGAGAATTTTGTATCCTTCTTGCAAAAGTTCTTCTTGCAAAAAGTCTTCTTGCAAAAGTTACCTAACCAAATTGATCGCGGATGCAAGCCGCGCAAGCAATCATCCGCTCGCACAATGGGACGTTTCGTTCGAACTACTCACCCGAAATTTGTCGGGCTTTCGCAATGACATCGGCCGGACTCTGATAGATCACCCTGATGTAGGATTCGACTTCCTGCCCGGTCATCGGCGTCACCAAAAGGCGCTGCCTCGCTGCATCCGCCAGGAATTCGGGGTCACGCATGGTCGCATCAAAAGCCGTACGCAGGGCGGCAAGTCGATCTGGCGGTACCCCTTTCGGGGCAATATAGGGCCGCCCGACCACGGCCGACGCCGTCAGGAGTTCAAACGTCTGCTTCTTCCTGGTGTCGTCGAGGAGGTCGCCCGCATAGGGAAGCGTTGTGGGCATTCCTGGCACGAGTGTGCGGGAGAAACGAACCAGGAGCGTGATCTTGTTGTCGCGCAGCCAGTCATCCGGCAGGCTGGTCCACGAACCACAATCGCCATCCAGTTCCCCGCGTTCGATCGCAACCCGTTTATCCGCACTGCCGGGATAACCCATGACGGCGTGCAGCTTGGCACCGAACAGATCGGTCAGAATCCGATCATCGATATAGGCCGATGTCCCGATGCCGGTATTGCCAAAGGTTACTTTGGCTCGGCCGAGGAAATCCTGCCAATTGCGGATACCGGTTCCATTCCAGGTGAAACACGCGCGGAAATCCTCACTGACATTGCCGATCCAGGCGTAATCGAGAAATTTGACATTAACCTTTTCCGGTGCGGTCAGAGACTGCGTGATCAGGCCGGGGTTGAACGTCGTAATCAGGGTCCCGTCGGTCGGTGCGCCCGCCGATAGATATTGGACAGACTTGAGACTCGCCGCCCCCGGCATATTCTGCACCACCACAAGCGGATTGCCCGGAATGTGACGGCCAAAGTGGCGTGCCAATGCCCGGGCGTAGACGTCGTAGCCGCCGCCCGGGGTAAATCCGACCACAATGCGCACCGTCCTGCCCTTGTAGAAGGTCGCGGCGTCTTGCGCGGCAATTGGACTGGAGACGGCAAGGCAAATCGCCAATGTGGCGAGGGTCTTGCCGGCAAGCATTCTGGCCAAAAGTAATCGCATGACGATAACCCATTCAGTTCCGGATATCCTGGAGGAACCATTCGGTCGGAATCTGGCGACCGAGGCCCGCCTTGCGGACGAGTTCGTAGACTTTACCAGCAACCGCATAGAATTGGGCGCCCTGCAAATTGCCGCGCTCTGAATAAGTGATCTGGTCGCCCGACGTGCGGCCCTTGGTTTTTCCGCCCGCGATATCGGCGAGCGTAATCCGCCGGTCCGGCAAGGTGTTGCCATGCCGCCGGCGGCTGCGGCGGCCGTCGCCATGCTTGTCTGCGTCGGGCCGCGCCTCATAGGCGACATGCTCGGCGTCGGTCGCCAGCTCCGGGTGGCCAATGGGCGCCGGCGTATCGCCAAAACGCAGATAGACATTGACCCGGTCGAGGCTCGCCTGGTCGGGCTTGCCGGTGCCGCCGATGACGACGATATGCGCCCCCTTCTCGAGCAGCGTCCCGTCCGTGACCTCCAGGGCCGAATCCGTCAGCGCCGCCAGGATGTGTGCTCCTTTGTAGACATCCTCCGGCCGGTCGCAGACCTTGACCTCGATATTGTACTTGGCGGCCATCTCGCGGCCGAACGCCTCGCGATTTTCGCGGGTCGGGCTGAACACCTGCAGCTTCTTGATGGTGCGCACCCGGGTAAAAGCCTGCATATGCGTGCGCGCCATGCCGCCGGACCCCAGAATTCCGACGACTTCGGCATCCTCGTTGGCGAGATATTTGACGCCAATGCCACCATCGCCGCCGACCCGCATGTGCTGGAGGTGACCGTCGTTGATGAAGGCCAGCGGCTCGCCGTTCTCGATCGAGGTCAAGAAAATGAGTCCGCAATAGAGGCCAGGCCGGACGCAGTATTTCTCCTGCGTGACCACGCCGTTGTATTCGGTCTCATAAATGATGTCGGACTTGATGCGGATCGCGAAATAGCCGGCCGTCGATCCGCCTTCCATCGTTCCCCACTGATAATTCTTCGCGGGGTCGCTGGTCGGGATGCGAATGTCGATGCGCGGACGGCATACGGCTTCGCGCGCGGCGAGTTGCAGATACGACTGTTCCAACGCTTCAAGTGTGTCCTCCATGGTGAGGACCTGCTCCACGTCGTGATTGTTGATGATGAGCGTCATTCTGGGTTTCTCCTGCCGCAAATCTCACGGCCTGTTCGAAATGTTGATTTCATTGAGCAATGGCTGGCCGGCGCGTAATCGTTCGAGATTCTGCTTGAACAGGTTTCGGTGCATGAAGTAGCCCGTCGAGCCACCGCCCGCGACGTGCGGCGACAGAATGACATTGGGCATATCCCAGAGTGGGCTGTCGGCGGGCAAGGGTTCGGTTTCGTTGACGTCGAGACCGGCGCCGGCCAGGCGCCCGCCCGCCAAGGCCGCAACCAGGGCCGCCTCATTGATGATTTCCCCGCGCGCCACATTCACGATATAGGCCGTGGGCTTCATCGCGGCGATTTCGCGCTCTCCGATCAACCGGAAGCTTGATTCATCGCCGGCGGTGCAAATGATGACGGCATCAGCCCGCGTCAGGCCTTCCGTGATTCTTTCACGCGGGTAGACGGCCGCGAGGTCGCCGGGATCGGTCGCCGTCCGCGACACCGCAATCGGCTGCGCGTCGAAGGCCTTGAGCTTGCGCACAATCTCTCGGCCAATCGCGCCGCGGCCAATCACACATACGGTCGCGTCTTCCAGGGTTTTGAGCTTTCCGTTGGTTTCCTGCCGGCGATAAAGATGGGCCCGCTGGAGCGCCTGGCATTCCGGCAGCTGGCGCAGCAAGGCAAGAAGCAACGTCATGGCATGCTCGGCCACCATCGTGGCCTTGACTCCCGTGGAATTGGTCACCCGCACCCCCGTCGGGATACCCGCCGCGACGCCGCGCTCGACCCCGGAGGAACTGAAAAACATCCAGCGCAGCGCATTTGCATGCGCGCGCAGCGCCTCGCCAAAGGCCGGCGTGCAAACCCGGTTGCTGGTCACCAGAATGGTGGCGTTTGGAATTTCGCGCGCGAGTTCCTCCGTCGAGGACACGACAGCCCAATCCAGTTCCGGGAAGTCCCCGGTGAGCCCAATAATTGCATCGTCCCGGCGGTAGGGATACATCACGACTTTCATCGGCAGCCTCTGCTATGACGGGTTGTCTTATGCCCTATCGGCTTGCAATTGTCGCGGCCAGCGCTTAGCTCCGGCGGCCGTGACAACAGAGAACCCAGAATGGTCGAAACCCGTGCCCCGAAGGTGAGTTTTGTATCGTTGGGATGCCCCAAGGCGCTGGTCGACAGCGAGCGCATCATCACGCGCCTGCGGGCGGAAGGTTATGAACTCTCCCGCGTGCACGAAGGCGCCGACCTGGTAATCGTCAATACGTGTGGCTTTCTCGACAGCGCAAAGACGGAATCGCTGACCGCCATTGGCGACGCATTGGCAAAGAACGGCAAGGTCATCGTCACCGGCTGTTTGGGAGCCGAGCCCGAAACGATCACGGACGCCCATCCGGGAGTCCTGGCCGTGACGGGTCCCCAGCAATACGAGAGCGTGCTCGATGCGGTTCACCGCGCGGCCCCTCCCCGCCACGATCCGTTCCTCGACCTGGTGCCGCCCGAGGGCATCAAGCTCACGCCGCGCCACTATGCGTATCTCAAGATTTCAGAGGGCTGCGACAACCGGTGTACGTTTTGCATCATTCCGAAGTTGCGCGGCGACCTCGTGTCGCGCCCGGCGGCCGATGTGCTGCGCGAGGCGGAGCGGCTGGTTGCCGCCGGCGTCAAGGAAATCCTGGTCATTTCCCAGGATACGTCCGCCTATGGGCGCGACCTGAAATATGCCGCGTCCTCGTTCAAGGACCGCGACGTGCGCGCCAAGTTTTTTGATCTCGCGCGCGAGCTTGGGGAACTCGGGGTCTGGATTCGTCTGCATTACGTTTATCCCTATCCGCACGTGGCCGACGTCATCCCCTTGATGGCGCAGGGCAAGGTCCTGCCCTATCTCGACGTGCCTTTCCAGCATGCGAGCCCCGACGTCCTCAAGCGGATGAAGCGGCCGGCGGGCCAGGAAAAGACCTTGGAAACGATCCGGCACTGGCGCGAGACCTGTCCTGATCTCACCATTCGATCCACATTCATCGTCGGGTTTCCGGGCGAAACTGATGACGACTTCCAGTTCCTGCTGGATTGGCTGGACCGGGCCCAGATCGATCGCGTCGGCTGCTTCCGCTATGAGCCCGTCAAAGGCGCGGCCGCAAACGATCTTGCGGCTTTGGTGCCGACCGATGTCGTCGAGGCCCGCTGGCACCGGTTGATGAAACACCAGCAGGTCATCTCCGAGCGGCGTCTCAAGCGC
>DATGVJ010000194.1:0-3110 GCA_035300505.1 Xanthobacteraceae bacterium | reverse complement strand
GGCGGTAACGGATATCCGTGCAGCCACTCCGGACGTGAAAAAAGATCAGCCCCGCCCCGACGCCGACAAGGCAGCCGTCTCCAAGCCAGATCCGGCAATCGTGGCGCCGCCCAAACGTAGCGGCCAGATCGCGGCGTTCGTCAGCCGCAAGGACTCAAAGCTCTATGTGCGGCAGAATTTCTCGCCGCTGTTCGAGGTGCCGGTGACGATTGCGCCGAGCGACCAGCCGTTGGGGACGCACGTGTTCACGGCGCAGGTCGACAAGAACGATGCCAATGTCCTGCATTGGTCGGTGGTCTCGCTTCCCGCGCCGGCGAGGTACGCCGAGCCGCGCGACGAGGACGAACGCGCGTCGCGATGGCGCAAAATCGCGGGCGCGGCACAGAACAAGGCAATACCGGCTCCGAACAGCCCGGCCGAAGCGCTGGATCGCCTCACCATCCCTCCAGATGCGATGGCAAAAATCTCCGAGGCGCTTTCGACAGGCGGTTCGATCATCGTGTCCGATCAGGGCATCTCGTCCGGCGAAACCGGCGCAGGAACGGATTTCATCGTTTCGCTACGCTAGCTAGTGAGCGTCCATAAACTTGCAACACATTGAAAAGTATTGATGAATCTTGATTTTCGACGGGTCGAATCCGGTGATTTCGGGTATGCTTTGGATCATTCCACTGAAGCAAAACACCCCTCAATCACCGGAGCCAACAATGCGTCAAGAACGCACCGTCCAGGCCACAGTATTCGATATTTTTGCGGAGCACGAGATCGGTCGTGAGCTGAACGCAATGTCGCGATGGCTGGATCAACAGCGTTCGCTGCTGAGCTTGGTCGCTGCTGATTTGAGCGGACATGGGATCAAGGAAACGGGACGTCACGGTCTACCCGCGGAAGCGGTTTTGCGCTGTGCGCTTCTCAAGCAATATCGACAACTGAGCTACGTGGAATTGGCCTTTCATTTGGAGGACTCGGCGTCGTTTATCTCGTTCGCCCGCCTGCCTCTGTCGTGGTCACCAAAGAAGTCGGTCTTGCAACAGACGATCAGCGCGATCAGCGCGGCAAGTTGGGAGGCGATCAACCGCGCGGTGTTGAGCAGCGCACGGCAGCAGAAATTAGATGACGGATCGGTGGTGCGCATCGACAGCACGGTGACGGAGTCATTGATGCATGCGCCGACTGACAGCTCGCTGCTTTGGGATGGCGTGCGCGTGATGGTGCGGTTGTTGAAGCAAGCCGAAACGCTGTTGGGCGCCACGCCATTCACATGGCGCAATCACCGTCGATTGGCGAAGAAGCGCGCTGCGGCGATTCAATATAGCCGTGGCAAGAGACGTAAAGCGAAGCTTTATCGGGATATGATCACAGCCACCCGCGCCACCATGGCGTCACTACGGCTTGCGGCGCAGCATCTTCTTGCGAGTGGCAGCATCGAGGCTGTGGCCTTGCGCCACGAAGCCGAACAGTATCTGCCGTTGATCGAGCGCGTCATCGATCAGGCCGAACGTCGTGTCTTCGGTGGTGAGGCAGTGCCGTCCAGTGAAAAGCTGGTCAGCATATTCGAGACGCATACCGATATTATCGTTAAGGGTGGCCGTGACGTTCACTATGGCCACAAGCTCAACCTGACCACAGGCCGCAGCGGACTTGTGTTCGACATCGTCGTTGAAGCCGGTAATCCAGCCGATTCCGAACGCTTCTTGCCGATGTTGGAGCGTCATATCGCGCGCCAGGATACGGCGCCACGACAAACAGCAAGCGACGGCGGCTATGCCAGCATCGCCAATCTCGAACAAGCGAAAGCCCTGGGCGTGGACGACGTCGTGTTCCACAAGAAGCGCGGCATTGCGATCGATGCCATGGCCAAGAGCCGATGGGTGTATCGCAAGCTTCGAAACTTTCGTGCCGGCATCGAAGCAAACATCTCATGCCTGAAGCGCGCGTTCGGCTTGGATCGCTGTACGTGGCGGGGGCTCGCTCACTTCCAATCCTACGTCTGGTCGTCGGTCGTCGCCTACAATCTAGCGCTGTTCGCCAGGCTAGCCCAGCTCTGACCAACATCACGTCGTGATGCATTCAACGCCTTCGACGGCGAATGCTTTCCCACGCCCATTGTTCTCGCTTCGAGCATGTTTGACGTGAGCTCGCGTGCAAAATTGAGCGTCTCAGCCCTCGCCGAGCGCAAAATCGCGTCCGCACGACCCCGGAAATACGGCCTGCTTCTTCGAGCGGAAGAAGAAATGCTGCTTTATGGACAGGCACTAGCTAGGGCGACCGCGGCTAACGCCGGATTCGGCGGCGGTGGCGCGGTGCAGTGGCACCGGCGGCACGTTGGGGACGAGCGGAGCTGCTGGCGGCAATGGTGGCGCCGGCCGATTGATCCACCCGCAATCACACCGTCGGCGGACGCCAGTGTCGCATTGTGCGTGGAACGGGTGATGTCGCCAGCGGCATAGACGCCTGGAATGCTCGTCATCTTGGTCGCGTCAGTTCTGGGAAACGCGCGTCAACTTTGACACATTTCGCGAGGAAACTATCTGTCGAATCAATGGATCAATGGTGCGCATGCCCCGCGACTGGCAAAACAACCCCGTTCCTGCTCCCGTCCAAGATCAACAACCGGCCGACGGTTGCGTGGTGCCCGAGGTCCTTGAGCCAACTCAGCTGGACAATTGGCGCCAGCAACTGACTCTCATCCGTGGCGAAATACTTGAAATCGCTGAGCAAGGTTGCCAGCAAGGTCTGGTTGACCTGCAACAGGAAACCGTGCGGCTCGCCGAAGCGATTGAGCTGCTGGAGGTCTTCTTGGGCCGGAAAGCCCCTCACTAAGTCAGATCATCGACGCGAGATCGGATTTGCAGCCGTGGCCACGGGTTACCCTGCCCCGCACCACCTAGCGATCGGCGATTGTCTGCGCTTCCCGACAGCATCAAGTGCCAAAGGTCCGCGAGCGCTTTCAGGTTTCGTCAACGCGGCTTGTGGGTGTATCCGGCCAATCTCATGCCGATGGACAGAAACTCGACGATTGCAAGCGTCAGTGTGATGGCGATGATCACCATCATCAGGCCTCGCAGCGTGACCATCGGCTCGAATTTGGCTTCGATGACGGGCGGCGG
>DATGVJ010000193.1:0-9432 GCA_035300505.1 Xanthobacteraceae bacterium | reverse complement strand
CCGATTGTCCGAATGACGTTGTAAGTGGGCGCGCCATGACTATAGTGCGCCCGCCGCAGGCCCTGAGTCTGCGCGGAGGGATGGCCGAGTGGCTGAAGGCGCTCGCTTGGAAAGCGTGTATACGGGAAACCGTATCGTGGGTTCGAATCCCACTCCCTCCACCAGTCCGCTATCGGCCGCCACAATCCGCCTCAGGTGTGGCGATTTTCTGTCCCGTGGGGGCACGCAGGATAAGGTCAGGAAGAAGGCCGAGGAGATGGACTGGTGTCCTACGTCGCGTGATTGAGCCGCAACGCCTCTCTGTTCCATCTCACCGCGCACGTTGCAAAGTCCGAACACGACCACGTCACCCCGCCTCACTGGCATGGTGGCAAAATATGTTGTGCGAGCCAATGCGCCACCCGTACCAGTCCGCCGCGCCGCGACATGCGTAGTTTGGTAAAGTGCCGAGGCGCATCTGGCAGTGTGGTGCTGCTTTGAGAAAGAATGAGGATTCGCCGACGCGGCCTGTCGTCTTCGTCGTTGATGACGATGAGTCAGGAACCGGCGGTTATACGGGGGAGGTTCGGTCTCGAAGAGATCGCGCCATTGCTGCTTTAGATTGGGGACGGACTGCGACTTCAGCGCCGCGACACGCGCCAGCACGCCGTCATTCATGCGTCGACTCCAGAGAATTAGCGTCGGCATGACCGCTCTGGCGCGGCACAGATCCAGACGGAGCAGCGCGCCTGCGGGAACTAACCCGCAAGTCGATCATTAAAGATAGACGGGGTGAATCATTCATGGAGTATACCAAATGAAGGCACTTTTTGTAGTTTTCGGGCTCATGACGATGGTGGGTCCCGCATTGGCGGACTATTACATCATCCAAGAGCCCACTTCTCGCCGCTGCCGTATTGTCGAAACGAGGCCCGAACCAAATGTCGGCGTCGTCATCGGCACGCCGTTCGGTTTGCGGGTCGAAGCGGAAAATCGAATGCGCACCGTAGAGGTCTGCCGCGACGGCACGACCGGCCGCGGCACCGTTATCGAGGAACCGCGCGACCGCGATGTCATCATCGATCGCAGGTAGCGACATCGAACGCAACCAGGAACCGCGAAATACTGGCTTGCGTTTCGGAGCCCCTGCGCGACGCGGGGGCTCGCATTAAGCCGGGCGAGAATCGCGGCAATTAGGGCGGTTGGGCGTGGCGAGCTATAAGCTGAGGCAGCTGTGGGATTGGTTTGTTTCCCGGAACGTGTAATCCGATCACCGAGGCAGTTCCAGGCAATCAATCACCGAGGAAAGGTCGCAGAGCGCAATCCTTGCTCTTGCGCAGGTGAGGAATACAACCCTCAAGACTGTCAGCTGCAAGTTGATCTCCATCGTAGGCGTGGCGGCACGGCGCTGTGCTCGGCGTGCCGCCACTTGCCACAACGAATCCTTTTCCTACAGGGGGGATGTCGGGGGATTACGTCGGGGCTTTCGGAGGAACCAGGTCGTAAGTGGTATGTTCCACCGCTCAACTGGTTTTTTCGCATTTATTTCGAAACACGACGCGCGCGACCCAGGAAGCAGCGGAACCCTGCACCGCAGGAAATTTTATCTCTATTCAATCATCGGAATGATGTCGGAGATTTCAGTCGATTTTGCCGGCTCCTAAGCCGAACAGTACGGCCACACCAAACGGTCACGTGTAGCTCAGCTTCGGGTACCAGTCCTTCCCGCGCCCATGCGGGGTGGTGTCGAGGAGAGTCCAGAGCGGATCGAGGTCCGGCGCGCCGCGGGGATCCTGCCCCGGATCCGCGGAACTCGCGTACATCTCACTTGCCCAAAAGTGGCGAATGGTGCCGTCCCGCCGTGTAAACACATTGTAGGCCGGCACATCTGCATCCTCCCGACTCACGTAGTCCCGCGTGTAGTCGCCCTCCGTATCCGAGACAACGCGAATCCGGCTCCAGCCCCTGGCATTTTTGGCCGCGACGAGGCGATCGATGGGCGAGCGCGCCATGAAGACGAACGCAGTGCGCTGCTCGACGTCCGGGATCTTGCTTTCCCAGGTGCTTATGAACGACGTGCACATCGGGCAGGGTGTCGCGCGCTTGGGGCCGAACATGTAGCTGTAAATTACCAGCGTGTCCTTGTCGCTGAACAAATCGGCCAGCGAGACTTCGCCTTGCTGGCTGACGAACCGATAACGACCGTTGACCTCCCCACCTGCCGGCAGCGCGCGGCGGAGTTCCGCGACCCTTTCGATGTGGCGGCGGAGTTCGATCTCCTCGGCCAGTAGCGCATTGCGCGCCTGCCGGTGGGCGGCGCTTTCATTGGGAAATCGCACGGGGTTCGCGCGGGCGATCTCGTGGGCGGGCTTGAGGGTGGGAGCGTCCATTCTTCGGCCTCCATTGCGGTTGATCCAACCCCAAACAGCGTTAACGCCGCCGCTCGCGGATGGTTCAACATGTGGGAGGACCCGAATGCGATTGTTTGTATGATCAGCAAGCTGCTTTCCTCGTGCATGTTACGGCCCCGTAACAAGGCACAGGGAACCTTATACGGTGTTACAACGTTCCAAGGGCAGCCTCGGATGAAGCCCGCGACGACGGGACGAGGACCCGAGGAATTCATGGGAGGACGATCGTGGCTAAAACACAACTCGCTCTTCTGCTGGCGGGAACTCTGGTGGTCCCGCAGATTACTACCGCTTTGGGAAACGACAGCACCGTCGGCGTAGGAAGCATTCCTGGTGCCATTTCCTCCGCGGGGTCGTGGGGCAGCTTGGGCATGCCCGCCATCCCTTACATCGAAACGACAGCATGGATGCAGAGCTTGTCAGCGAGAGACTCTCAAGTTGACACGCTCTGGGGCTTGAAGATGGATACGGTCGGTCCCTTCCTGGTCCAGTCGGACATCCCGGGCTCGAAGTTCTCCAGAGGACCGAAAGTGCTCGATCCACGCATTTGGACTGAATGACGTCCTTCATTCTGGAATTGGCCGTCAGAATTAAGGCGCGCCTCGCGCCAAATTGTCTTGTCAAATAGTACGCAATAAATGACGTTACACCGATCGTGCGCGTGCGGAGCGAAATGCCATGACTGAGGAGATGATACGTTGCATCGAAAATTGTCTCAATTGCTACAAAGTCTGCCTCAGCATGGCGATGAACCATTGTCTGGAAATGGGCGGCAAACACGTCGAGCTAAAGCATTTTCAGCTGATGATGGCATGTGCCGAGATATGCCGCACGTCCGCGCATTTCATGCTTATCGGCACGTCGCACCATAAGCACGTCTGCAAGGAGTGTGCGGAGATTTGCGCAGAGTGTGCTGATGACTGTGAGCGGATCGGCGACATGGACGATTGCGTGAAGATGTGCCGGACATGCGCTGCATCGTGCAAAGCGATGGCAGCTTGAAGCGAAAGCGTCCGCGGGAGACTTCGCGTTTACTCATGGAGGGAGTGATGGAAAAGAAGCCAGTTGCGGGAAAGAAAAAGCCGGAAGATTTCGAACGTGATGAGCGTGGCCAGACCCAGCCGGCTGACAAGGAACAGGCTCAGAAGGAAGAACCTCAATCGCCGGGACAGCCGGCGGGAGGGGAATGATAAGGGAATTCCACGCTCAAAGAACAATGCGACCAAAAGCTGATGATCCGCGATGGGACTTACGGCTATCCGCTTTCTAGCAGTCGTCCTGACCGGACTTGCTCTGGTGGCTCCTGGTGCGCACTTCTTAGAGCTGGCCAATAAGATTTCCTTACCAGAGGAGCAATATTTTGTTGTCCAGGCCATCTATCGAGGTTGGTGGATAGTCGGGATTGCGTTGCCTTTGGCACTCGTCACGAATTTGGTCCTTGCAATAATGATCAGACAGGACCGGCTGGGTTTTCGGCTTGCAATTGTAGGCGCCGCTTTGATTGGGCTCAACCTGACGATTTTTTCCTTCTGGACATATCCCGCAAACGCTTTCACGGAAAACTGGTCGGTTCGCCCGGACAATTGGGAAATCTTGCGTCGACAGTGGGAGTATTCCCACGCCATCAATGCAATTGTGACGTTTTTTGCTTTTTGTTTTGCCACCATTGCTGCTTTGCGCGTACCGAGCCGCCGTGTCGAACACACGCGTGCGCCGGAATTACGTGTGCCGGAATTACAATGATGCCACACAGAAATGGCAAAGTGGCGCTCGACCACATTTTGACCACAGAAGGAGGCCGCCGATGATCGCATTGATGCGAATAATGGTCGCGCTTTTTATTCTCGCGTTTTACCTTCCGTTACTATCAGGCGTTTGGTTTGCGCTCAATGACGTTGAGGCCATGCCGTTGGAAGAGATCGGCCACTTGTGGAAACACGTCGGCACGTGGCTTGGGGGTTTGATCGGGCTTTCGGCCGAGAATACGTCACAAATAATGGCGGTCTGGGCGATCGTGGCGCTGCTTTCCGTAGTCGGCCACACGATCTTTTCAATCGTACGGGCAAGGCGATAGCGCATCGAATCATGGTCTGAATCGCGAGGCGAGAAACCCGTCGCGGTCAGACGCTCGGCACGACAATGCGTCCTAGGCGCGGGGCGAACTAGATGTAATGCGAGGCCCGGCGAATCGATCGCCGGGCCACAGTGCCAACAGTGCTATACGATTACCGCGGAGGGCTGCCAGCGGGAGGATTCCGACCAGCGGGAGGAGTTCCAGGAGGCACGGAAGGACCGCCTGAGCCCGTTGTCCCGCTCCTCTCCGGCCTGCTAACGCATTCGCCCGAGGAGTTCACCGCTCTTTTGGCCGTCTCGCACACGCCCATGGACTGATAGATGCAGTTGGCATTACCGTCGGGTACCGCTTTGAGGCAGAACTGTTCGCTCCCGGTAATGTTGCTGCTGGAATTGGGGTTTGGGGTCTGGGCACTTGCCGAGATGACTGAAGCAGCGACCAGAGCGAAGCTTACGATCATAGCTTTCATTGGAATACCTTTCTCTTGGAAAAACCGTCCTCTTGGGAAAACGCAGAATTGGACGAACTGTTCCAGATGGATTGAAAAATCTAAATGGATCAGTCCAAGCAAGTGGCGCGTAGTCGTCACAAGAAGGAGCCCGGCATATTGCCGGGCTCCACGGGTCTGTATTTGCTAATGCGTTCCCATCTCCCAATAGTTGGAAGCGCGGTAATATTTGTGCCACTTCGTCTCCCAATTGCGATCTTGCCAGGAGTCATCGCTGAATTGTGGGGCGTCTTTCAGCATCTCCTCACTGATGTTGGTCCGGAAGCCGTTGAGTGAGGTGTCGAAATGGAGCGCGCTCCACGGGATTGGATAATGGCTATGATTCAATCCCATGAAGCCCCCGAAGCTCATTACCGCATAGGCGACTCGACCTGACATCTTATCGACCATCAGATGGTCGATCTCGCCGATCTTGTTATCGCCGACGCCGTACACTTCTGTGCCTTGAATGTCTTCACTGGAGATGAAGTTGTGGTTCCGATGGGCTGTGGCTCGTGCCATGTCATTCCTCCTGAAAGTTAAACCTCCTGAAAGTTAAAGGTTTTGAGTAATTAACGCAGGCGCGCTCATCAGGTTCCACATCCCCGAACAAATGCAACACGCGCGGCAAGAGGCGTCGGGCAGCGTTTTCATTCCCAACTTGCCTTTATTTTCGCAATCCCTTGGGTTTGAAGGTCGGACCCGGCATGTGGCAATTTGAGGAAAAGCTCATGTCATGTGCATGACTCAAAACGCTTAAGGAAGGTTGAGATAAGGAAGGTTGAGAGTTCCAGCGCATGGTGTTTCCTGCGATGCGGCTAGGGTCGGCAACAAAAAAAGCGGCCCGCAGGGACCGCTTCTAACGCTTACCAACTGACGCTTACCGACGAGGTTCGCCGCTGGCGGGCTTACCAGAGTCCTCGTTGATCCCTTCATCCTGGAAACGGCCGCCGGGCGGTTCTGGCTCACCCTTCGGTCCAGGTGTTCCCCCGCCGACAGTCGAATCCGGAACGACGACACGCTCACGGCGTCTTTCATCGACGTCCTTCGGTATTGCCGGAGTTTTAGTCCCAGGACGGCCTACGTCTTCCCGGTTACTCCGATCTTGCTCTCTTGCCCCGGGCGGGTTTTGGGCACTCGCTATGAGAGTCGCGCTCATTAGTGCACCCAGTGAAGTTGCCAAAAGAAGCCTGGTTTTCATCACTCATCCTCCATTTCTTGCTCCATACTTACGATTAACGGATTGTCTTCTTTTTCGTTCCACTGCTCGAACATTCCGGAGTCGGAACCGTGCGTCCGTTAATTGGGACAGTTCGCCCAACATATGAGGATTCCAGCGCCGCCCGATCAAATTAGCAGCCCGATCAAATTAGAAGGAACGTTGAATTCCAACGCCTCTCTCTGCGCCGAGCACGCTCTCGCATTAATGCGTCAGAAAGTTACAGCAGTTTCACGCCGTCCACGTTTACTTCTCATTCACTGCCGGCTTTAGCCCGTGTTAAGAAACTCGTACTACGATACCTTGTCCTTCTCCGCACCAAATCTTGGAACAGGCTGTGGATCAAAAATTTCCTGCGGCCATTGAGATCTTTCCGCCAGCCACGAAGGCATGAATGGCACGAAGGCCTGTCAGGTCGATGCCAGGCGCAAGCGACCGGCAAATCCGGCTTGCCCTTTCAATCCTGGCTACGACGACGGAGTTGAATTGATTTCGGCAACACAGGCGAAAGATCAGCTGCTCCATCAAAAATGAGCAGATTCAGGTCAACGGAGAGAAGGCCATGGTGAGCCGATTGTCGGTCAACGCGTTGTTGAAGTCCGTGATTGCGATCATGGGAGCGGCCGTGATGATCGCGCTGTTGCTGAGCGCCTGGGGCTCCTGGAACCGCTTGCAAATTACCAACCAGATCGCCGCCGCCGCCGACAGCAGCAAATATTTATTTACTGCAATGCACAACCTTCGCACCGACCGGGGTGCGACCCGCCGCGATCTTCTTTCCGACCGGCAATCGGTCAACGGTCGGCTCCCGCCGTTGCGCGCGGCAGAGATATCGGCGTTGAAGAGTGCATTGGTTGCGCTCGAAGCAGTGGATTTTCCCGATCGCCAAGCGGTGTTGTCCGATCTTGCCCAGGCGACCAGGAAGTTGGTTGCATTGCATGACGAGACGATGGCCGCCTTCACACAGCCGAAAGCGGCGCGCCGCGCGGGACTTGCTCAGGAATATGTCGACCACGGCACCGTGGTGATTGAAATGATCGAACTGCTATCTTCGCGGCTCACGCGGCGTGTGAAGCTTGAGGATGCGTTCGTCGATCAGTTGATGGAAATCAGGCAGTTGGCCTGGGTGACGCGCGTTTTGGGGGGTGACGCTTCGGCGATAATGAACAACGCACTCGAAGGGCTGCCGCTGCCGGCGGACCCATTGGCGATCTATTCCGCCTACGAGAGCAAGCTCGAAGCAACCTGGGCCGTGCTGGAAAATCTCGTCGTCGGCCTGCCGCTGCCGGCCCGCTTCGCCGAGGCCGTCGATACGGCAAAACGGGAGTATTTTGCGCGTGACTTTCACGATGCGAGGTTCAAGGCCTTGCAGTCGCTTATCGCCGGCGACCGGAACGCGGTCGACATCAATTACTGGTCGCAGGGCGTGGACGCTAAAACCACAACACTGCTCCACGTCGCCGAGGTTGCACTCGACATCGCCGCAATCGAGGAACAGGGCGCCACCACCCAGGAAATCTCCCGCAACGTCCAGCAGGCAGCCAAAGGGACCTCCCAGGTCGCCAGCAACGTTGGCGACCTCAGCCGAGGGGCCGACGAAACCGGAACCGCCTTCACGCAGGTGCTCGGCTCGGCGCAATCGCTGTCGCGCGAGAGCCATCACCTCAAGATCGAGGTCGAGAAATTCGTGTCGATGGTACGGGCGGGTTGAGGGACTGAGTGGAAATATCCGACAGCTATCCGCACGATAAAAGATGGGCCGCTTCAATTCAACGGAGAGAAGACCATGGTAAACCGACTATCGGTTAACGTATTGTTGAAGTCCGTGATTGCGATCATGGGGGCGGCCGTGATGACCGCACTGGTGCTGAGCGCCTGGGACTCCTGGAGCCGCCTGCAAATTGCCAACCAGATCGCCATCGCCGCCGATGGCAGCAAATATTTATTTACTGCAATGCATAACCTTCGCACCGACCGGGGCACGTCCCAACGCGATCTTTTTTCCGATCGGCAATCGGTCAACGGTCGGCTCCCGCCGTTGCGCGCGGCGGAAATATCGGCGCTGAAGAGCGCACTGGTTGCGCTCGAAGCAGCGGATTTTCCCGACCGCCGAGCGGTCTTGTCCGATCTTGCCCAGGCGACCAGGAAGTTGGCGGCATTGCAAGACGAGACGTTGGCCGCCTTTGTACAGCCGAAGGCGGCGCGCCGCGTGGGACTCGCTCAGGAATATTTCGACCACGGCACTGCGGTGATTGAAATGACCGAACGGCTCTCTTTGCGGCTCACGCGGCGGGTGAAGCTCGAGGATGCGTTCGTCGATCAGTTGATGGAAATCAGGCAGTTGGCCTGGATGGCGCGCATTTTCGCCGGTGACGCTTCGGCGATGATGAACAGTGCTCTCGAGGGACAGGGGCTGCCGGCGGACGCATTGGCGAACTATTCCGCCTACGAGAACAAGGTCGAAGCAACCTGGGCCGTGCTTGAAAATCTCGCCGTCGGCCTGCCGCTGCCGGCCCGCTTCGCCGAGGCCCTCGAGCGAGCAAAGCGGGAATATTTTGCGCGCGATTTTCACGAAGCGCGGTTCAAGGCGTTGCAGGCGCTGATCGCCGGCAACCGGAGCGCGGTCGACATCAATTACTGGTCGCAGGGCTCGGTCTCAAAGCTCACAGCACTGCTTGGTGTCGCCGAGGTTGCACTCGACATCGCCGCAGAGCATGCCCAGAGCCAACACGCGAGCGCAATGCGCAGCCTCACGGCCCTCATCGGCCTGCTGGTGGTCGCGGGCCTGGCGGTCGCGGGAACGATACTGCTGATCTCGCGCCGGGTAACCGGACCGCTCCTGACGATCCAGGAGGCCATGCGGCGGCTTGCGGGCGGTGACCTCTCGGCGCAGGTATCGTTCCCCGGCCGCACTGACGAGATCGGCGCGCTCGGACACGCCGCACAGGCGTTCAAGGACAGCATGATTGAAGCCGAGCGGCTGCGCAACGCGCAAATGGACGCCGAAGAGCAAGCCGAGAAGGTGCGCAAGGCTGAAATGGCGCGGCTCGGGAACGAGTTCCAGGCCACGGTCGGCAACATCGTCAATGCGGTCTCTTCGGCATCGACCGAGCTGGAGCGTGCCGCACGCACGCTTGATGGCAATGCCCAGACCACGCAGCAGCTCTCGCGCTCGGCCGCCTTGGCCTCGGAGGAGGCGTCCGCCAATGTGCAATCGGTCGCAACTGCTTCCGAGCAGATGACCGGTTCGGTACACGAGATC
>DATGVJ010000192.1:0-4379 GCA_035300505.1 Xanthobacteraceae bacterium | reverse complement strand
TGGGTCATTTTCTTCCGTCATGCTGCATTGATGGTGACGGAAGGTGTCCCCCCGACAGCGGAAAGACTCGCCGGCTCGGCGGGGATTGGCCGCTTACCGCCAGATAGCTTCCGTGGCGGGTGGGTGTAGACGACAGGGACAACGGGCCAATTGCGGACTCGGAAGTTTCATACCGACTTCCTTCAGTTTTGGCTCCTGCGAGCCTGAGGTTGGGTTGCGATTGCGTTCGCAACATCGAATGCACAAGCGATGAAGCGCTCCACGACCGGGGTCAGCGTGCGGTTCTTCTGCGTCAAGAGCTTGACGGGCCAGGCGCGGGCCGGCAGGTCAAGCGGCAATACCTTGAGCGGAAAGCGGTCCGCGTTAAGATAAACAACCGAATGCGGGAGCGCCGTGATGTACCGGCCGCTAGCGAGCAGATTGCTGCGAATATGGACTGACAGGCTCTTCACGCTCACTGCCGGCATCGGCAGTCCGCGCACCTGAAAGGCCTCAGCGATGATCTTGTGGTTCCACGTCGACGGCCCTGCCAGGACCCAGCGTTCGCCAGCGAGCTCGGCAATATCGATCTTGCGGCGTCGGGCCCATCGCGTTTGTAGCCCGGCGGCGACGACCAGCTCGTCCTCGAACAAGGTCTGAACGTTCAGGTCGACGCCAAACTCACTATCCAGGCCGGCCACCCGCGTTAGAACGAGGTCGCACCCGAACTCCCGCAATTTCGGCGGGCTCCGTAGATCGATATCGTCGACGTCCACAACGACCTTGGGGTGCCGTTGTTGGAATGCATCAATGATGAGCGGAAGCATGGCCGCCATGATCGATTCGTCGCTGCCAATGCGTATTTCGCCAGCGGTCGGATCGGCCAGGAATTCGATGTCCCTGATGCCCTGGCGATTATGCCGATATCGGCATAAGAAACATTATGCCGATATCCGGATTATGCCGAGCCGGTGGCCGTTTGTGCTGGTAATCGGCCTTTTCGGCCCGGCATATCGGCATAATCCGGGGTTACACACAGGGCGTTTTGCGGTCGATTTCGCTGTCTTCACGTGATCTGTAGTTGCGCTCCTTTCGTTGAACGAAAGGAGCAACAATGTCGTCAAGACGCAGACAGCAACAGCGGCCTATTACATCGACAGATTGGCTGCTGCCGCATCGTGAGCGGTTTCTCAAGGACATCGCTGATCAGGGATACAGCGGCGGTACGCTGACCCACTACAGTGGGGCAACGTCGCAATTTTGCAAAGAGGTTGCCAAGCGTGGTTTGCGCCAAGGCCAACTCGTTGGCTCTGTGTTGTCAAAAGTTTGTGCTGCGGTTCTCAAGGGCAATCAATACCACACACAGTCCTATAAGAGGTCCTGCGTCAAACGGTTCGTAGATAATCTTGCTGAGGGCGGTGTTGCCAAACGCCCGAAGCCGGCTCGACAACGCCCGACCGCGCGCGATCGCTTGCGCACGGAGTACGAGACCTATCTGCAAGTACAGCGGGGATTGTCCGAGGCGACGATCCAAAACCGTTTGAACTTCTTTGATCGCTTCATGACATTCCGCTTTGGCGCCAAGCCTGGCAATCTCAACGCCATCACGCCTGACAATCTCGTTGCCTTCCTTCGCAAGGTCTTGTTCCGGCCGCGGTCGTTTCGAGACACGTCGCCGCCGACGCATCTGCGTGCCCTGTTCCGCTTCTTGTTCTGGATCGGCAAGACCAAACATGATCTGGCAGCCAGCCTTCCGAGTGTCGCCCGGCCCCGGGATACTCACTTGCCCCGATCGTTAAAACCCAAGGAGATCGAACGGCTCATCGATGCCGCCTGGTCGGCTGACGCGCCCGGACGACGGAACTATGCAATGCTTCTGGTCATGGCTCGCCTCGGCCTGCGCGCCCCGGAGGTCATCGCGATCAAGCTTGATGACATAGACTGGCGAGCCGGCACGATCCTAATCCGGGGCAAAGGAAAGCGGCATGACCACATGCCGCTCCCGGAGGATGTCGGCAAGGCGATCGTCGATTACATCCGCAACGGCCGGCGCGGCGCCACACGGATACTGTTCGTCGCAAGCAAGGCACCATACCGCCCATTTGGCAGCGGGCGAATCGTGAATGCCGCGCTGGGGACGGCGTTCAAGGTCACAGGTCTCAAACCACCGCAAAAATACATTGGCTCGCATCTGCTGCGGCACAGCTTGGCGACCGACATGCTGCGCAAAGGCGCGTCCCTCGACGAGATTGGCGACGTGCTGCGGCACCGCTCGCGCAAGTCGACGGCCATCTACGCCAAACACGATATTGAGGGATTGCGTTCGATCGCTCGTGATTGGCCGGTTCAGAGAGGTCGGGCATGTCCACTCTGACGCAACATCTCGATAACTATCTCGCCGTGCGCCGCAGCCTCGGATACGACCTGTCCTTCTCGGCGCGGGTATTGCGCGGCTTCACTGCCTTTGCTGATCGAAAAGGCACCGATCACATCACGGTCGATCTGTTCCTGCGCTGGAAGGCGGCGTTCGGCAAGGCCAACAACGATACATGGTCGGGACGCCTTGGCATGGTGCGTGTTTTTGCCAAATGGCTGCAGGGCCACGATCCGCGAACCGAGGTGCCGCCGGCCGGGCTGATCCCGGGCAAGCCACGGCGGGGACGGCCATATATCTACTCGGACAGCGAAATCGCCGCGATCGTCAGGCGTGCCGAAGGGCTTAGATCTCGATACGACTTGCGCGGCTGGACGTGCTCGACCCTGTTCGGCTTGATCGCCGTTACAGGGCTGCGGATCAACGAGGCCCTGCGGCTTGATGACGGCGACATCGATTTTGATGCCGGGGTCATCACGGTCATGCGCAGCAAGAATGGTCGTGCGCGCTTTGTGCCGATTGCGGCGAGCACGGTCGAAAAGCTTCGTATCTATCGCGCCGAACGCGCACGGCTCCTTGGAACGACGGCAACCGCATTCTTCCGTAACGATGACGGCCGCCGGCTCAGCGACGGTTCGGCCCGCTACAACTTCGCCATCGTCTCGCAAGACATCGGTCTGCGTGCGGTGCAGCGGTTCTATAAGCATGGGCGCGGTCCGCGCATTCACGATCTTCGGCACACCTTCGCTGTTCGTACGATCATCGACTGGTACCGCAAGGGGCTCGACCCCGATCGGCAGATGATCAAGCTCAGCAGCTATCTGGGCCACATAACTCCCGATGACACCTACTGGTACATCGAGGCCGTGCCGGAGTTGATGCGGCTCGCTGCCGAGCGTGCCGAACGCGCGCTTGCCGGGAAAGCCCTGACGAAGGGCAACCAACGATGAAGATGCATTCTCTGGCAAAATATTTGCAGATGTTCTTCACCGTGCGGCTCGGCAGTCAGTTGGGAGCCAGCCCGAATACCGTCATCAGCTATCGGGATACGTTCCGTTTGCTCTTGAAGCATGCGGCAAACCGCCTCAAGAGAGCTCCGACAGATTTGATGGTCGCCGACATTGATGCCGAGTTGGTAGGGACATTCCTGGCGGATATCGAGCGCACACGCAGGAACAGCGCACGCAGCCGAAACACACGACTGTCAGCTATCCATTCGTTCTTCAAGTATGTCGCCGTCAACGAGCCACAGCTCCTGCACCACTGCCAGCGCATACTCGCCATGCCGGCGAAACGCCATGAGAAGCGCACGATCGACTACCTGACACAAGACGAGATCGAGGCCGTCACTGCGGCGCCTGATCTATCAACGTGGCATGGCCGCCGGGATCGAGCCCTGTTGGCGCTCATGCTGCAGACCGGACTGCGCGTCTCGGAGGCGATCAACTTGTCCTGCAGCGATATCGTTCTCGGTCCTGGTGCGCATGTAAGCTGCATGGGCAAGGGACGCAAAGAACGTGCGACCCCAATCCGCAAGGACAGTATCAAGTTCCTGCGTGGGTGGCTGGTCGAGCGCCGAGGCAAGGACGTTGATCCTCTGTTCGTCAGTAACAGAAAATTGCGGCTCAGCCGCGATGCCGTCGAACTCATCGTGCGCACGCATGTTGCAACAGCCGCGAAAGCGTGTCCGTCGCTCAGGAAAAAACGCGTTACGCCCCATGTGCTACGCCACAGCGCGGCGATGCAGCTGTTGCAGAACGGTGTCGACCGTGTCGTCATCGCCCTCTGGCTTGGCCATGAATCCGTCGAGACAACGCAGATGTACATCCACGCAGACATTCAGCTGAAAGAAAAAGCCATGGCGCGAACGCGGCCCGTCAAGACATTGGCGGGACGTTATCGTCCCTCCGACAAGCTTCTCGCCTTCCTGGAAGCTCTCTGATTATGCCGATATGCCGGGCCGAAAAGGCCGATTTACCAGCACAAATGGCCACCGGCTCGGCATAATTCGCATATCGGCATAATG
>DATGVJ010000191.1:0-4255 GCA_035300505.1 Xanthobacteraceae bacterium | reverse complement strand
GACTTCGGCGACCGCTTCGTTGCCGTTGCGCGTTCTGTCTACCAGACCAATGACAAACGAGCAGCGGTCAAGCGCCAGATCAACGAATTTCTCCAGAGCGTGCTTGTCGAGGAAAAGAGCTACACTCCCTACTGATCGCCGATCAATGTTCCGTGCTGGTGGATCCGAGCGACGTCCGCTGCAGCTCGCTGTGGCAATCCGGCGTTGTCCAGCATCGGCAATGGCGACAAAGCGCGGACCGATCTCGGATGGCAGCCTGCACACACGATGCCGGATGTGGTGAGGCTGATGGTGAGGGAGGAGTTAAGTGGGCATGCGGCAGGCTGATCCGATGGGCGTATACTCGCGAGGAGGGTTGGTGCCACCAATATAAAAGCGGCGCTTTTGTACACGGCGGAGTTCCCGGCTGCTCCCGTCCCTGCAGACATCGATTGGACGAGAATTGATGTCTCGTCCCTGCACATACCGACCGATCAACCTGTTGGTCCGAAGACATTGATATCGAACGTGTGGCACCTGAAGTGGGGGCAGGCCGTTTCGATTACCAGGCAGCTTGACGATTTTGTCGGCCGAGGAGGTCGGGTGGCGGTTTGTGCCGATGATGGCGCCCTGTCGATTGCGGTGGCCTATCGTCATCTGCTGGGGCGTCCAATCTTGCCCATACGCCTCATAACCGAGCCGCTTGCGCCGCAGCATGGCAAGTTCGGGAAATGGTTTCGCAACCGCGCCTGCCTTGCACACGTCGCTGCCGACATCGAACAAGCCAGGATTGCCGAAGCCCACCACGACCTCCATGGCTATGGCTTGTTTGCGCTGGCGACGCCATCCTCAGGAGATCCGCAAGCCGGCCGGGATTTGTTGCGTAAAGCCATTGGCATCGCTGGGGCGGCGCCCGGTGGCGATGAGCACCTCGACCTTAGCTATGTGACGCATTTTTACAGCAATCAGAAGCGTCCCGACAGGGTGTTCGATTTGTTGGCCAAGTATCAATCCTATGACGCCAGCCTGCTTGACCGCGTGCATTTCGTCATCGTGGATGATGGCTCGCCGGTTGGATACGAAATCCCGAAATTCAATCTCAACATCACCTGGCTGAAGATCGATACTGACATCCGCTGGAACCAGGCTGGCGCACGTAATCTTGGAATGATCTATGCGCGCTCCGACAAGGTATTCTTGACTGACATTGATATCGAGATGCCAGAGCAAACCACGCGCGTCGCTTGCGCGGATCGCGAATGGAGCGCCCAAGTTTGCATGATCAAGTAACGGGACGCTCCCTTAGAAGACGTCCAAATTTTTTCCTATTGTCGCGTGGTCAATTCTTGAAAAATTTTGGTTGTGATGAAGAATTTGCCGGGAACTATGCCTTCGAAGACATTCGATTTACCAAGCACCTTAAACTGTGGGGCACATTCTTGGGCCGGATGTCCAGCAAATATCCGATCTACGACCGTGATCGCATCGACGGGAAGACGTCATTTCATACGTTGTGTCGCGATGGGTCGGACAACGCGCTCTTGAACGCGCGCAAGCATTTCGAGGTCGACTGGTACGGCCGCCACGGCGGGCATTCGCGGCGAAATCTTGCATTGACCTGGAAGGTGTTGCTCGATCAGCGCAGGGAGCGCCCCGCACCGCGCATGGACAGACTGTTCAAACCCACATGGTATCTTCGGCAAATTACTCACTTTCTTTCCACGTGAATAATACCTTCGGCTATAAAGAGGGATGTTTACTCTGGTGCTTTTGTAAACCCCGCGGCCGCCAGATGTGGAGCCAGCATGTCTGCTATCATTTGCCGCTTTTCGGCCTGCCATTCGTCCTCGCTCATCGTTCCAACTTCGTGCAGCCATCGGCCGCACCACTGCATCGGCTGACCTGTTGAAGAAATCCTACGTGTGTAGGGAATTGAAACCAGGGCAAGTTCCTGCATCTGGTGACGATCGACGTATTGATAAAGCACGCGCCAATTTCCGCCTCCGGTATCGAGCCCATTGAACCAATCTTGGCCGAAATCGAGCGGCTTGTCGCGCATGCGGTCGAACTTGAACATGCAAAATCCTGCCCAAAGATACCAGCGCGGTCCACCGGTTCGAACCGCGCCAAAAAAATCCTGCGTGCCAAGAGGAGCAAATGGATCGTCGGCAGCGGTTGGAAATAGATCGTGGTCAAGAAAGCCAACGGCCTCAGGCTCGCCGGGCCGCACCAGATTGTACCAGACCCAGTTGAGCGCAAGCCCATGCGATCGGCTTCCCTTGTTCCAGGCATTGGTTGGCAGCCGCAGATACGGAATGCCCTGGTCCTCGGCGATCCGCGCTATCGCTTGCGAACTTGTGTCGTCGGGTGAGTTGTCGGCAATGATGTACAGGGCGTTCGGAACGTATTGGCGGACCAGGGCGGCCTGCCAGGCGATGGTTTCTGGGTCTCGGTAAGCGATCGTAACCAGCACTTTGCGCCTGCGCATCAGCGACAATATCGATTGCACAGCGCCAAACTTCGCAGGTTGCCGTCGGTAAATTCTATCCACCACACGATAGCGCAGGGTCTTGTGCGCGTGAAGCAACGGCCGCAGGTGTAACCAATCGCGAAGGCTGTATTCGAGAATTGGTCTCATCGGGGGCCCAAGCTTGTTTGGGGAGCCAAGCCTGGCGAGACAAAACGATTTCCGCCTGACCCAAATTCCATCATCCGCCTGCTCCGACGATACGAAACATTTGTGCCGCCGATTCTTGCCAGGTCACGCTTTGAAACCGGTTGCGTATGGCTGTTTCATAGGGGCCGCGAGCATCTGGATTGGCGATCCATTCCTTGATCGTCGCATACCAAGCATCTTCGTCGGTCGGATCGAGGCAGGGCGAAAATCCGCCTGCGACTTCCGCGAGCGCGCCGCCGCTTGAGGAGATCACGGCCTTCCCGTGCGAAAATGCTTCCACGACCGGCAGTCCGTAACCTTCGTAGATAGACGGATAGACGCAGAACGCGGCGTTTTCGTAGAGCATCGACAACAAGCTGTCACTGACCTGTGACATGATCAGCAGGCTTCCTTGGGCCGTTGTATCTGCCGCAATTTGCGCGAACAGGGCGTCGACCATCCATCCTTTCCGTCCGACGAATACCAACTTGAAGTCGTTGGATTGCGGCACGCCATCTTCCAACAATCGACGCCAGACACGGTAGAGCATTGCGTGTCCTTTGCGCGGTTCGATCGTGCTGACAAAAAGCGCGTATCGCTCCTTACGCAAGCTTGAAGGGAGAGCGGCCGAGGCCGTCGAGACGGCGCTTGTATTTGCGCCCAATGGCACGACAGCCGTCGCGGCCAATGCGAGATCGTGCGCGCGACAATAGCGTTGAACGTCTGCCTCGATTTTCTTTGCGGAAAAAATCGTGAGGTCCGATATGGGTAACGCAGCGTGAAAGTGTGTCCGAAAACTGTCGACATCGTTGGTGGGATAAAATTCCGGGTACATCAGTGGAATGATGTCATAGCAGAAGAAAACATAACGCAATCGATGTTCGTTTTTCAGCTGGCTTATTGCGTGAATGTTGAGGTGACTCCAACCGAAGCCGGCGCTGAAGAGCACGTCGCCGGGGCTGAAAGCGATTCTTGCGCCAAGAGCGATGGAAGTCGGCGGAAATGATCGGCGTTGCCCGTCAGCGGCAAAATAGTGGGCGCGATTTTTGTGCGAAATCAAGCGCGATTGAAGACGTTCAATTCCTTCTTTCAGTGTCTGGTCGCGCAACGAAAGCCGCAGGCGTTCCAGTAGTCCAAGCAGTTCCCGGCGCGATTGCAAGACCCAAAGCGCTAGGGGCCGAACAGCTTTTGGAATGCGTTCCGTCTTGCGCCTGCGTTCCGGTTGTGCCGACGGTGCGCCGAAAAGATCGAGCCCAGCGCGGCCGCTAAGCAAGGGGTCGATCCAGGAGTGATTGATCTCGCGAAAGGCCTGTGCTTCAGGGTCAAAGAACGCGAAAACAGCGTCTTGCAGGTTGGCACGAACCCATAAAGCCAATTCGCGGTCGGTCCGGGCGATACCGACCGCGGGTCCGGTCCAGCGGACGAGCGATGAAAGGTCGTAAATGAGGCGCACGGAGGTTTCCCACGCTGACTTCTACGTCGACGCGCTTGATGTAGAAAACCTGGCTGTTATGCACGATAGCGCGCGCAAGCGAAAAGGGGCTTGGTGCGAAATACTCATGTCTCGGGTTGACCGCCCGAGAAGAGCCGGAATGCAATCCGTAACGCGCGCGCAGGGTG
>DATGVJ010000190.1:0-3734 GCA_035300505.1 Xanthobacteraceae bacterium | reverse complement strand
CACGCTGGGGATCATCTCCATGGCGCACGCCGTCAATCCGTGGCTCTATAAGCTCAGCTATGACCCGATCAAAGATTTCGCGCCCGTCGGCCTGCTCGCCAAGGGTGCCAACGTGCTGGTGGTGCATCCGTCGCTGCCAGTGAATTCGGTCAAGGAGCTGGTGGCGCTCGCAAAGCAGAAGCCGGGCGACCTGCAATACGCCTCCGCCGGGATCGGCAGCTTCCAGCATCTCGGCGGCGAATTGTTCAAGCTGATGGCCGGCGTCGATATCCTGCACGTGCCGTTCAAAGGCGGCGGCCCGGCAATGGTCGACATTGTCGGCGGCCACACCAAAGTGATGTTTTCTTCCATGGTGCAGACGGTGCCGCAGATCAAAGCCGGCAAGCTGCGCGCGCTCGGCACCGGCGCACTCGCGCGCAGTGCGGTGCTGCCGGACGTGCCGGCCATCGCGGAGGCAGGCGTGCCGGGCTACGAGGCGGTCAACTGGTGGGGCGTCGTCGCGCCGGCCGGCACGTCGCGGGCGATCATCGACAAGGTCAACCGCGAGATTGAAGCGGTGCAACAATCGCCGGACGTGAAGAAGCAGTTCGACAACGAAGGCGCAACGCCGGTTTCCATGAAGCCGGCCGACTTCGGCGGCTTCATGGTGAGCGAAATGAACAAATGGGAGAAGGTCGTCAAGCAGGGCGGCATCAAGGCGGAGTGAGTGAGTTGGCGATTTGCGATGACCGATCCATCCCGTCATGGCCGGGCTCGTCCCGGCCATCCACGTCTTTGAAGTTGCAGTCGATAGAGCCTGTGAACCATTTAGACCTCATCCTGAGCTTGACTTTGGCCGATTTAGGCGGCGTGGGCGAGGGCATTTTCCATTCGGCGCCAGATATGGCTGGGAATTTCGACACTGTCTCGGCTTGGCCGGGACATGAAAGAAATCTGATGGCCCCATATTTCGCGACGTACCGCCGCGATTGCATCGCTGAAGGTCAGGAATGCTTTTGGATACCAGGCGGCGGTTCGAGGCTTGAGCTTTCGTGACTTGGAGAGATCGTGCGCCCAGAGGGTGACGATGGAGAACAGACCGAGCAGCGCCGGAGTGGTGCGAAGAATTGCCTTGTCGGACCACTGGCGCTGAGTTTCGACGCCGAGATGGGCGCGGGTTTCCTCGAAGGTGACTTCGACCTGCCAGCGACTGACGAACCAGGCGAGGATATCGCACGGACGGGCGTTGAGATCGGTAGCCAGGAAGGCCTGCGGTTCGAGTTCGCCTTTGGGATCGCGAACGAGCAGCCAGCGGATCGGCACTGGCGGCGTGCCGCCGCGATACCAGATGGCAGTGCCGCTGGTGATCTCGACGAGGCGGTTGGTTCGGCCGTACCACAGGCTGACACGATGGCGCTGCCAGGAGACTTTGGGATCGGTGAGGATGGCGGAGAGCTTTTTGAGGCGCTTGCCTTTGATGGGCGGCCGGCCGCGGCCTTTGCGCTTTTGTGGCGGGAAGGCGAACAGGTTGGCATCGAGCCGCAGCCTTGTGACAACGCAGACATGATTGCGGACAGCGGCGAGGAATTCGATGGCTGCGAACGCACTGTCGGCGACCAGCACGATGGAGCGGTCGGGGAGCCAGCGGTGGATTTGCAGGGCGGCTTGACGGGCCCAATCGAGCAGCGTCTTGGGCGCTCGCGATTTGCCGGTATAGAAGCGCTTGGAAGGGGCGAGCAGCGTGAGGAAGGGCAGCGCCATGATGCGGTCGGCCCATGGCACGCGCACCAGCAGCATGGCGGAAAGCCAGCGCAGGCCGCTGGCTTTGACGAAGTGTCCCTTGGAGGAACGGACCGGATCGCGATAGATTCCGCGGGCACTGATCTTGGGTCCCCAGCGCCGCTCGATGGTGTCATCGATCCCGATCACGACCGGTGCGCCGGACGGCACGAAGGCCGCAATCAGCAGGAGCAGCAGCCGGCCCGCCACCGCCCGCGACGACCACGCCGCGCGGTTGAGGACACGATGGAAGGTGCAGAAGTCGGGATCGCGATCTCGCCCCAGGATGCGCAGCGCCGTCGTGACGGTGCGCCGGCCGGGCGCCAGGATGACGCCGGCGAGCAGCACCACAACGTTCGACCATGTCGGGCGCGTGAACAGATCGGTGAACCCCGCCAGCCGGGACAGGAAGCGTGGCGGGAGCGGATCGGAAGCGGTGGGGAGAAGACGGGAATGTTGCATCCCATCGGTAGAATCAACACGCTGAATCGCGGCAATCTCACTACGGTGCGACAAATCGAATCGACCCGCTCATCGAGTCTCGCCTGTCCGCCGCGCAACGGGCACATTGACCGGTATGACCAAACCCGACCCGACGCTTGCCCAGATCGCTGCTCAGTTCACGCGCCACGACGTGGAAAAAAGCGGCCGCGGCTATATGATTCTCGACCGCCGCACCGCGAACCCCGTCGCACGGCTGCGTCCCATTCCCGACACCGACCGCTTCGAACTGTTCTATTGGTCAAACGTCAAAGGTCGCTGGACAACGTTCGGAAACCTCGGCCGAATGAAGCTCATGCTTGAGAGCGCTCACGAGATCGTCGAGAATGATCCGATGTTCCGCGTCACGAGAGCCCGATGACCCCGTTAAAATTGGCCAAAGTCAAGCTCAGGATGAGGCGTGATTATTTCACACACTTCCAGCGGAGGCGTCCCTCCTCCCGCTCTTTCATTCTTTGCTGCGGGCGTCCCGCCCGCATCCCCCACCTTATTTCACGACCGTAGATTTGCCGACGAGAGTTTCGAACGGCTTGTAGCTCTCCTTGGCGAGGTCTGAGTACAGCTCCCCCATCTTGGTGGCCTGGGCGACGAAACCCTCGTAGGCGGTCTTCGCATAGGCGGCCTGGATCTCGATCGCCTTTTCGAGCGATTTGGCGCCAAGCAATTTTTCGACCGCCGCGGAGCCTTCCTCGAACGACCTCTTGGAGTAGTCCGCAGTCTCGGCAGCAATCGCCTGGACGCCCTTCGACATCTGGCCCCACGCCCTCATCGTCAAGTCCATGTGATCCTTGCCATATTTCTGCACGTCGTCGAAATTCTTCAGCATCAGTGATCTCCCTGAACGGCAACCGCCGCATTCGCCAGAACCTGGGCCCCGCAGCCGTCCGAGCTTATTTGTACCGCACTGCACAATAAGTCAAGGGATTTTTTTGCGTCGCAAAACACACTTTCGGCGAAACATACATTTGGGTTGAAGCGTAAGCTCTTGGACTGCTTAATAAGTTAGCAACTTTGGAGACCTACCCTGACAGGCCACGCCACGGTATCGCCTGTTTTCGTCGGCACCAGACGATTCGGGCCACTCCCCTCCTGCTCTCTCGCGCATGCGGATGGCAGAGAGGGGTCGCCGCGGCAAGCTTGCCGTGCGGGCACGCCCGGACAGTTCGCGTTAGGGGTAGGGAGGAGGCAGGCGACCGGGCTACTATTGCCGCACTGGGAGACTGGAGACTGAAGTTGAAAGCAGATCATCCGAGCACGCACGCGCAGCCGCGTGCATGCGCTTGCTTTGCCGGCGTTTTCGCCATTGTGATCGCAGTCCATCCGGCCGCCGCGCGCCATGCTGCCTCCCACGGAGCGCATGAGTCGCGGCACAGCAAACACGAAGCCGCCCCTGCCCCACCCTACGCGGCGATCGTGCTCGACGCCAATTCCGGCCATGTGCTCCATGCCGACAAGGCAGACGAACTGCGCCATCC
>DATGVJ010000189.1:0-6837 GCA_035300505.1 Xanthobacteraceae bacterium | reverse complement strand
TCTGTGCGGGTGATCATGGCCCACAGCATGTGGTCGAGATTGGTGACATCGACGTCGTCGTCGCACACCACGATATATTTCGACGCATAGGCGGAAGCGCCGCATTGCGCCGCGATGTGGGCGGCCTGCACGGCATGGCCGGGATAGCGCTGCGTGATCGACACGGCATGCAACATGCGGGCGCCGCCGACTTCATGGCACCAGACCTGATGGATGCCCGGAACGCCGGCATTGACCATGTTCTGCTTGATCATGGCGGAGCGCATGACGGCGCGGTAGCGCGCCATCTCGTCGGGGCCCGCACCCATCGGCGGCACGCCCAGCAGGATAGGATCGTTGCGATGGTAGATCGCCTTGATGTCGATCACATGCATCTGGCGCACGCTGCCCGCATAGTGTCCGGTCCATTCGCCGAACGGACCCTCGGCATGTTTTCTGTCGGGGTCCACAAAGCCTTCGATGACGATTTCGGCGTTGGCCGGGATCGGCAGGCCCGTAATTTTGCCGCGCACCATTTTGGTCGGGCGCCCGCGCATGCCGCCGATGATGTCGAGTTCGAACACACCGTAGGGCGCCTCGATGCCGCCATAGAAGAAGGAGAGCGGATCGCCGCCGACCACCATGGCAATGGGGAGGGGCTCGTTGCGCTTGAAGGATTTCTCACGGTGGATCCAGCCGTGATGGCCTTTGGCCATGACGAGACCGACGGTCTTTTTGTCGTGCACCTGTGCCCTATAGGCACCCGCATTGAGCCAGTGCTCCTCCGGGTCACGCGTGATGCTGAAGGTGCCGGTGCCGATATAGCGGCCGCCGTCCTTTTCGTGCCAGACCGGGGAGGGGAATTTCGTGACGTCGATGTCGTCGCCCATCATGATGTTTTCAAAAATGGGACCGTCTTCGACCATCTCGTGCGGAATGATCTTGGCATCCTTGAGATAGGCCTCCCGATAGGCGTCGCTGAGTTCCCATTTGGTGAGGTGATCCGGGAACCCGAGCGTCATGTTGCGGCGTACGCCCGCGAACATATTGAGCAGGAGGCGAAAGCCCTTGGGGCTGCCGGGCACTTCGTCGAACACCACGCAAGGACCGTGTTCGGCCCGCAGGATCGCTTCCGCGACCAGCCCCATATCCTCCTGCCAGGACGCCCCCTTGATGTGTCTCACCTCTCCGAGCCGTTCGGCGTGCGCCAGCCACTCGCGCAGATCGTCGTAGGCGATGTGGGCCGCAACGTTGCTTGCCTCGGGCATTTCAAATCTCTCTTGTAGGATGGGTAGAGCCATTTTTTCGCGCGTCTCTGACGCGCCGAAAAAATGGCGAAACCCATCAAAGGTCGCGTCGCAAGATTGGATGATGGGTTTCGCGACAACGCGTGAAGAACGCGTTATCGCTCTACCCATCCTACATCCTGCGTTTTCGCGGCTCGGATATACGCTATTGTTCTAGCGATAGCACAGTTCTAAAGGCGGAAATTCGTGAAACACAGCACTGACCGGATCCTGACCACCCATTGCGGGAGCCTGCCGCGCCCGCGCGAACTGTGGGTGCCGCTCCATTTCAAGGATGCGGGCCGGACCCTCGACAACGCCGAGCTTGCAACCCGGGTACGCCAATCGGTGGCCGACGTGGTTCGTAAACAGGCTCAGCATGGTGTCGATATCGTCAACGACGGAGAGCACAGCAAGGCGAGTTTTGCGAGCTATGCCCGTACGCGTATTGGCGGTCTTGAAGCCACCAGCGAGCCGCGTGGGCGGCTCGGCGACGTCTCGCGCGATGCGCTTGCGTTCCCGGCCGTCTACGAAGAGATGAAATCGATGTATGCGGCGCGCCAGGCGGCACTCGGGCGGCCGCGCGGGATGACGGCGCTGATTTGCACCGGCCCTATCCGATATGTCGGCCAGGCAGACCTCAAGACCGATATCGAGAACCTCAAATCCGCGCTCGGCGGAGCGCGTGCGGAAGAATCCTTCATCACCGCGATTTCGCCGACCAATCTCGAAATGTATTTCGCGAACCATTTCTATGGTTCGGACGAGGAATATCTGGCGGCGCTTGGCGACGCCATGAACGAGGAATATCGCACCATTGTCGATGCCGGATTTTTGTTGCAGATCGACGATCCGCGCCTGATCACCCACTACAACCGCACGCCCCACATGAGCATCGAGGACTGCCGCAAATTCATTGCGGTACGCGTGGAGGCGGTCAATCATGCATTGCGCGGCATCGCGGCCGACCGCGTCCGCTTCCACACCTGCTACAGTGTCAACGTCGCACCACGCGTCCACGATCTCGAACTCAGGCACTACGTCGATCTCATGCTCAAGATCAACGCGCAGGCTTTTTCCATCGAGGCCGCCAATCCGCGTCATGAGCACGAGTGGCAGGTCTGGAAGGAAGTGAAGCTGCCGCCTGATCGCATTCTCATCCCAGGCGTGGTGTCGCATTGCGTCTACCAGGTCGAACATCCCGAACTCGTGGCGCAGCGGATCGAGCGCTTCGCGGGCGCCGTTGGTCGCGAGAACGTCATCGCCGGCAATGACTGCGGCTTTGCGACATCTGCGGCCGGCGACGAAGTGCATCCGGACGTCGCCTGGGCTAAACTCGATGCGTTGTCGGAAGGGGCGCGGATCGCGAGCAAGAGGCTGTGGGGGTGACATGCTCAAGCATGCGACATTCAAGGCTTTCAACTTCCAGAAGTGGATTGCGGAGAACCAGCAGTTTCTCAAACCGCCGGTCAGCAACAAGCAGCTGTTCGATCATCCGACAGGCATGACCGTGATGATCGTCGGCGGCCCCAATGCCCGAGTCGATTTCCACGACGATCCGGTCGAGGAATTCTTCTATCAGCTCAAGGGCGACATGGTGCTCAAGATTGCCGAGGGCGGGAAAATCTATGATGTGCCGGTGCGCGAAGGCGATGTCTTCATTCTGCCGCCGCATGCGCGCCATTCTCCCCAGCGCCCGGTCCCCGGTTCCGTCGGTCTCGTGGTCGAGGGCACAAGGCGCGATACCGATATCGACGGCTTTGAATGGTTCTGCTTCGATTGCGGCGCAATGATCCATCGTGTCGAAGTGCACGTGAAGGACATCGTCAAGGACCTGCCGCCGCTGTTCGCGGCCTTCTACACGGACACCACCGCGCGCACTTGCAAGTCATGTGGCGCGGTTCATCCAGGCAAGGAGCCGCCGCCGGGGTGGGGCGCGATTTAAATTTTGCACCGAGCCTTTAAAGCCGTACGCCGACGGAACCCTGGACGGACAGGTCGATAAGATATAGTTGTACTACATTATAATCTTGATCAGGGTTTCTAATGATATCTTTGACGCTCCGGCAGTTGCATTATTTCGACGCACTTGCGCGAATCGGTCATTTCGGCCGTGCCGCCGAGGCCTGCGCGGTCACGCAGCCCGCGCTCTCTATGCAAATCCACGAACTGGAGGCGCAGCTTGGCGTTGCGCTGTTCGAGCGCGGCCGCAAGCGCATCGTGTTGACCGAGGCTGGACGCGCGATTGCCGGGAAGGCGGCCCGCATTCTCATGGACGCGCAGGACCTGATCGACGTCGCCCGCCACCGCAACAAGGTGCTGTGCGGAACGCTTCGCTTCGGCGTCATTCCGACTGTCGGGCCCTATTTGCTGCCGGCGCTGCTGCCGAAATTAAGCGAGGCATTTCCCGACCTCGAATTGCATGTGCGCGAGACGCAGACGAGCGTGCTTCTCGCCGAACTGTCCGACGGCAAGCTTGACGTCGTATTCCTGGCATTGCCGATCGCCATTCCGGAACTGGAGAGCCGGGACCTCATCGAGGACAAGTTCCTGTTGGCGGTGCCGAGCGATTACCAGGGCAAAGGGCGCGTGGTCGTGACGGAAGATTTCCTTCGACACCAACGTCTGCTGCTGCTCGAGGAGGGGCACTGTTTTCGCGACCAGGCATTGATCTTTTGCGGCCTGCAGCAATCGAGCGCCCTCAACACGATGGGTGCGTCGACCTTCGCCACGATCGTGCGCATGGTGGCGAACGGCCTCGGTATTACGTTCCTGCCGGAAATGGCGGTCTCAACCGAGATCCGATCCAAGGAAATCCGGGTGCTGCGGCTGGCCGCGCCTGAGCCCAAGCGCACCCTCGGCCTCGTTTGGCGCAAGACGTCGGCGCGCAAGCAGGATTTCGAAGTGCTTGGAAAGTTGATCGCAAAGCTCAAGATTTGAATCGCAGTTGGTGAATGCGTTACGTTGTGTGAGTCGATGACCTGTCGGTTGACTCGGTCAGCTCCCTCTCCCCTTTGGGGGCGGCAAAGCCGCCGAGAGGGTTGGGGTGAGGGGACCCAAACTCCATCATTGGTACGCGACCCCCCGTAGCTCTTTGCCCAGCAGAATTCGAATTTGTTTGAATTCCACAATCCTAACGAATGACCAAAGTTGGACAGCTTGCGACTTTTGACGGGGCGAGGGGGATTCGGGACCTGTCGAGAAACTGTGTCCCCTCACCCCAACCCTCTTGGCGGCTCCGCCGCCCCCAGAGGGGAGAGGGAGTCGCACCGAGCCGCGTCTTACGTCGTGCCCGACGACGGATTGGCCGTACATTCTTGTTTCTTCAGCTTCTTTCTTAATTCACGCTTAGTCCGAGCGTCGTCTGGATCTGATTGATGATCGGTTTCGGTGTTCCGAGCACCTGGCGAACAATGTCCTGGACCTGTTCGCCGGTCAGCGGATCAATCTCGGCGTTGAGTTTCGCGGCTTCGGCCAGGAAGACCGGGTCCCGCATTGTATCGTCGAAGGCGCGCCTTAAGATCGCTACGCGCTCCGGCGGCACGCCCGGTGGAACGGCGACTGGGCGGGCGATGGCAACGGCCTTGGACATGAAAGAAGCGATCGGTTCGCGGGCGGGGTCGCCCTTCACGCGATCGAGGAACAGCGGCACATGCGGCAGGTCGCGATCTTTTTTCAGGCCGGTCTGAATCAACACATTGAGCATGCCGTCGCGGATCTCATTTTGCATGGTTGCCTTGTAGCCGGCCCAGGTATTGTTGCCGCGGCCATCGACTTCACCGCGTTTCATTGCAAGATCGATGTGTGCGCCGCCCAGATAGCCGTAGACGACCTTGAACTTGGTGCCGAGCACGGCGTTGTAGATCGCGGGCCCGACGACCGAGCCGCCGCCGGCACCGCTCGCGCCGACGACGGTTTCGTGCGCGATCGCATCGTCAAGCGTCTTGATGCGCGAGGTGTGCCACGTCACCGTGACGTTGTTCGATTGCGTGAAGCTGCCGAGCCAATGGAAATTGCCGATCGACGTCTGCAGGCCACGCTGGCCGGTCGCTTCGTATATCAGCAGCGCCTGGCTCGCGACCGCGATGAACGTGCCGTCCTGCGGCGCCAACATGGCGGCATGGTTGATCGCGAGAATGCCGCCGGCGCCCGGCTGGTTGATGGCCGTGAAGCGTGGATTGCCGGGGATGTGGCGGCCATAGTGCCGGCTCAAGAGTCGCATGTAGACGTCGTAGCTGTCGCCCGGAGCCCCATAGGTCGAAATCGTAATGGACTTTCCGGCGTAGAAGTCGTCGGCATGGATGGCGGAGGGGAAAGTCGTCGCAACTGCAGCTAGCGCAGCCGCAATAACCGGGCCCGATGACAGCTCGCGCATGGTTGATCTCACAGTGTGAGGTCACCGCCCGCAACTGAGCGAGCGCACGACCAAGAGGCAGCGATCCAGTGGCCTGGCATTGACGTCGTAGAGGGTACCATGCCAATCGGCGCCTTCGCGCTGCCAAATCATATAGCCGAAGCCCAGCCGGGTGACGGAGGAGGCAACGGTCTTCCCGTTTATGTCGGCACCGACCATGCTCATCGGTGCCACGTTGTCCAGCCTGTCGCCGCCCGTGCCGACGACGAGTTGTGGCGGGCGAGATTCGCCGAAGTCGATGGCCTGGAAGAAATGCACATGTCCGGCGACATGCATGCGCACACCGTCAGGCATTATTGGTCCAAAGGCCAGTTCCTGCACTTTGTTGTCGATGACGTTGCGCGTTCCGCCGCTGTTGCGGTCTGGAACCGCGACGATGGCGTTCAGCGGACGATGTGTTGCCAACCAGGCCTCGGCTGGAATTTTATCGGCCGCGCCCATGAATTGTTGTCGCAACGCGTCGGCCATGGGAGCGGCATCGCCGCGAGGGTCGGCGGCGGCGGCCGTGTCGGCTACGACCACGCCGAAATCGCCGGCTTTCGCGACATAGACGCCTGTCAGGTCGCGGCAGGTATCCTCCATTGGAGCAGGATGCAGAAAACGGAACCAGCCCTCGCCGGCGCGCACGCAGTCCTCGTGATTACCACGCACCATGATCCACGGGGCAGCGGCAAGGAGTGGTGCGGCAGGCTCGAAAAAATCGGCATACCAGGCGTCGAAACCGTAGCCATATGGACTGCCCGCGCAGCCGCTGCGGTTCACCGGGCAGGCATTCTCGCGGTAATGGTAGTCGCCCACGTGAATGACGAGATCGGGCTGGGCGGCGGCGGCGAGGGTCGCTATGCGTGCAAAGGGCCAGTCCGTCGGGTCGTTGCAATCCTGCGCTGTCGCGCCGAGCAGGCGGCAGCCGGTGTCGCCAAACACCAGGATGCGACGTGGATTACCCCGCGGCAACGGCAACGCGTAGCCATCGAGCAATGCGGTTTGTGCGCCTTGTGGCACCGCCACCTCGCAACTTCGCACGGGGAATTCTGCTGGCTTTACGTTGCCAAGGGGTTGTGCCGGTTCGGCACGGACCGTCATAGGCACGTCAGTGCCATCGAATACGACCGAGGGACAGTCCCCATCGGTGATGGCGCGCGCGCTGGCAATTCCATC
>DATGVJ010000188.1:0-4516 GCA_035300505.1 Xanthobacteraceae bacterium | reverse complement strand
TTTTCCCCGGCGAATTGTTTCTACCGCCGCGATTGTGGGGCGAGCGGGTCTATTCGCGACTCTTCTATTGGAACGAAGCCGCCCGCGGCGGACATTTCGCGGCCTTTGAGCAGCCCGCCGTATTCGTCGAGGAACTGCGCGTCGCCTTCCGAGCCCTTCCTCGGGGTGGCTAACACACGGCCGAATCTTGACTTCGGGTCACAGGACAAACCGCTCGCGCGGTAGGGCTCGCTGCGGCGCCACGGCTTCCACGATAGCGCCGACGAGGCGTCTGCATCCCCATGATCGACGAGGCGCCGACGCATGATCGAAACCATGACGATCCGCACGATTGCGTCGAAGACCCTGCAAGGGTACCAACGACTTTGAGCGTGAGACCAATGCAATGGAAATGCGGTGATCGTCGTGAGTAACGCGCGCAGCTCGAATCAAATTTCCTGCGGCCCTCCAAGAAAATCACTTGGCCTGTCCGGCCGTGTGAGACGCATCGTCGGCCACTATTTTTCTAGGAGCGTGCCAAGGTCGTCGGTCCATCGTTTCTCGTAGTCTGCATCCTGCTGAAGTCCAAGCTTCAACACAGCCTGGACTCGTCGCTGCGTTTCAGGCCACGTCAGTGCAGTCTCAAAGGATGTGATGGCGTCGAGGAGCCGATCGGCGGCTGGCAGCGAAACCTGGTTGATGAGAGTCTTTGCGGCGGCTATGGCGCGCCGATCGAAGGAGGCGATTCGGCGCGCGAGCGCATCCACGAAGCCGTCCAGCTCGGAGTCTGGAAACGCCCGGTTGACGTATCCGTACCGTTCCGCGGTGATGCCGTCGAAGTCGTTCGCGCCGAGAATGATTTCAAGTGCGCGGCCGCGGCCGACCAGATGTGGGAGGCGTTCGGTACCGCCGCCGCCGGGATGCACTCCTACCCCGACTTCGGGTTGCCCGAGTCGCGTGTTTTCACGCGACGCGAAACGCATGTCGCAGGCGAGGACGAACTCGCTACTTCCGCCGCGTACGCAGCCTCGGATCTTTGCGATACTGACCACCGGGGACTTTGTGAGACGCACGAACGTATCCAACAGAATCGGGAGGCCGGAAGGCCCGACAGCTGTCGTGATGTTCCCCGTCTTGCCGGTCAAATCAAAGTGGGCGAGATAGAAGTCGGGAATTGCGCTCGAGAACACGACGACGCGCAGCTGCTCACTCGCGTGCATCCGGACAAGCAGATCTTGGAGACCTTCAAAGATCGTTGCGTCCAGAATGTTGAAGGGCGGATAATCGAACACGACCCTCCAATAGGCAGGCGTTTCCTCGATTACCCGAATGGGCGCTGCTGAATCAGCTTTAGCCATGATTCACGCCTCCTCAGACCTCGAATGAGCGGTTCGGCGACGTAATCTTCTTCTCTTCGTAGGACCGCATCCGTGCGAGCCCGGCATCGGAGACGCACAATTTCAAGAAAAGATTGCGTTCAAGGGCCAACCCCTGCGACAGCGGCATTTCGGTGGCATTGCGGACAAGACGCTTAACATAAGCAAGCGAATCGAGGGGGAATGACGAGAGGCGACGCGCAAGCTCCATCGCATAATCGATAGCTTTCCCCTCGACTGTTACGTGCACCAAGCCCTTGCGTTCGGCTTCACGCGGCGTAAGAGGGACGCCCATGAGAATATGCATGAGTGCGGCTGCCGTTCCGATGGTGCGTGGCAGTCTTTGCGTGCCGCCGGCACCGGGAAGCAATCCGAGGTTCACCTCCGGCAATCCCAACAGGTAGTCGCCGTCCTCAGCAACGCGAAGATCGCAGGCCAGTGCGAACTCGAAAGCACCGGCCAGGGCCGTGCCGGTTACGGCGGCGATCACTGGCTTCGGCATGCTTTCACACAGCGCCATCGCCTTGTCGAAGAATCCCCCGTTGTAGGTCGCGTTCTCGGGCCACTCGCGGCCGGACGCCCGGAGGGCCTCCGCGATCTTAATAAGGGATGGGATATCGAAGTGACGATTGAAATAACCTGGCGCGCCGCCGGTGATGATGACCACGCGAACGGCGGGATCGCCCGCAAAACTTTCCAGAGCTTCGGTAAGAACGTCACCCATCTCGGCGTCGAAGTAGATGCGCTTTGCACTGCCCAGCGTCACGACCGCAATTCCGTCGGCCATGGTTGTCGTGAGAACATCGGCGTTCATCGGGTTCTCCTGAGTCGCCATCAACTCGGTTGGTCGGAGAATCGGCAGACCGCTCGCTTTCTGGCGAGTCCATGGTGGCCGATTCACCGCGCTACCCGGCCACTACGCTGCGACGCCATCACGGCCTTCGCGGCAGTGCGGAGCACGTCGATCACGAAACCGGGCTTGGACAGCATGGGGACGTGGCTGCTCTCGACTTCATAGATCGTAGCGCCCATGCGCTTCGCCACGAAGCGTTGCAGCTCGGGATGGACGGTCCGATCCTTGATGGCCAGGACAAACCAGCTCGGCTTCGACTTCCAGGCAGTGCCTTCAGCTCTCTGATTGAACAGGTCCGCCACCGGTGCGGCATGCGTTGCCCAGACGAGCTTCTGCTCGGCCTCGGGCAGGTCTCCGGCGAAACACGCGACGCCGCCTTCGGCTTTTAGCCAGACGCGACCGTCGGCAACTTCGATGTGCGAAAAGACATCGGTGGTGGGGAATTTTTCCTGCTGACTCTGCGACGTTTCGTTGGCGTCCGGCGCCAGCGCGGCGATGTAGACGAGTCCGGCCACGCGGGGATCGGTCCCGGCGGCCGTGATCAGCGTGCCGCCATACGAGTGGCCGACGAGGATCGCCGGGCTCCTGACCCGTCCCAGCGCAGCTTTCACCGCGGCGACGTCGTTTGCCACCGTGTCGAGGCCGTATTGGGCGGCAATCACGTCGTGCCCTTCAGCCTGCAGCGTCGGGATGAGCTTGCCAAAGGACGAGCCGTCGGCCCAAATCCCATGGACGAACACAATGCTCGGTTTGGTTGGCTGGGTCATGCCGTCTCCCATTTGTTGCTCCGGTAAGGCAGCCCGAACCAAAGGGCGACAATGCCTGCTCGGCGCTGGCGGGCGTGGGCAAACTCCAGACGGCCGGAACCCGATGCCCATAGCTGCCGGCGTCCTTGATTCTTGCTATACTGCTTCCACCTGCTCGCCACTTTCAATTGCCGGGAAGGTCAAACTTTTGACCGCAAGGGACAATGACATGCCTGCAAGCGGGATAAGCGAAGTCGGAATCGTTCTGTACCCAGGCGCGCAGACGGCCGCTGTTCACGGCTTGACGGATTTGTTCAACGTCGCTGCAAAGATTGCGCTAGATCAGCGGACTGGTGGGCGGTCGCTGCGCGTCACGCATTGGCAATCAGCGCACAGCCGCGATGCGGACCTTCGTTGCGTCTATGACAGTGCGCCGGCTGGAAAGCTGCGACCGGGTATTCTGATCATCCCGCCGACTATGGTGGACCTTCCCGATCCGGATGTCCCAGCTGGCGTCGTGTCGTGGCTGCGAGACAAGCATGCCGCTGGAGCCACTTTGGTATCCGTGTGCTCGGGCGCTTTCCTTCTGGCCAAAACAGGTCTCGCGGACGGGCGTGCGGTTGCGACCCATCAGATTTGCCAAGAGGCGCTGGCGGCACGGTTTCCAAAAGTAGCCGTCGATACTAATCGGCGTATCATCGACTATGGCGACATCGTCACGGCGGGCGGATTCCTGGCGTGGGTCGATGTCGGTCTGTTTCTCGTCGAAAGGATTCTTGGCCCGGCGGTGAAAGCGGAGACAGCCCGCTTTGTGCTTTCCGATCCTGCCTCCGATGACGTGCACTATTTCGTCGGCTTTGCTCCTCCGCAATCACATCGCGACAAGGCGGTGCTCAAGGCTCAAACGTGGCTGCATATGCGAGACGGACGCGGCGTCTCGCTCGCGGCCATGGCAGCAATCGCGGGATTACAGAGGCGCACGTTCCTCCGCCGATTCGCAAAAGCGACCGGTATGACGCCACTCGAATATTGCCGCGGGGTTCGCATCGCGCGTGCACGCGAACTTCTGATTTCCGGCGACACCCCGCAAAAGATGATCGCTCAATCGCTCGGCTATAGAGACGTCGCTTCCTTTGCACGCGTGTTTCGCAAAGCCACGGGAACGGCGCCAGGCGCATATCGCAAGCGGTTCGGCGTCCCGCCTGGAGAATTTGCGCCAAAGGCAAGCTCATTGCAGCAGCAGCTGAAACTTCCGTTCGGCGAACGCGTGTTAGCGGGAGGATGAAACAGGGACATCGCTGCGCGAGGTCCGCTTTGGGTCAATTCGCGTCGTGGCCAAACAAGGTGCTGCGTCCGCTCAAGGCCGCTTCGCACCGTAAGCGACAGCCGGCAGTCGGGGGACGCCCCCGCGCGCGACGCAACGGAGTTTATCATTCGGCGGCTGCCTGCATTCGCTCGTGGTTTTTCAGTTTCAACATATGCGCGGATATCGTCACACGTGCAGTCGCACAGGAACGCACAGAATCGCACAACATTTGCGTTTGACAGTGCTTTGCAGATCG
>DATGVJ010000187.1:0-21015 GCA_035300505.1 Xanthobacteraceae bacterium | reverse complement strand
GGTTGCGGTTCGGGCAACTCATTCTCGGTCCCGAGCGACAAAAACCAGGCTGTCATTGTTTCTTCGGAAATAAACTCGCCTTTGTTGGCCTCGTCTTCGAGCGAGCGACGAGTGATCGAATACGGCCCTGCCGCTCAAGATAATCAACCGCCGCCTGCTGGAGTACGTAGCCAGTGGAGCGCTTTTCGAGCTTCGCCTGGGCGTCCAGCGCCTTCTTGATTTTTGCGTCAATTCGTAGAGACAACGGTACGCTGGGCATAACTCCAACACCTGTTGGATTGCGGTGTATTCACTGTATCACAAGTGGAGTCCCGCCTTTAGGCGCTCTTTTCATTTCCAGTGAGCGATCGTGCAGTCGCACTGCCGCGCGGAACACCAGCACCGGGATTACTGAATTCCGGCTCTCGCGCCGAAGGTGCGCCCGGCCGGAATGACGGTTGCTATGATGGCGCATACACAAGGGCGTAAACGTCGGCCTGGCGCCACAACCACTCACATCGATCGTCGCGCGGATGCTCGCACAGGTTCGCACAACATCGCACAGGATCGCACAACGTTCCGGCGCAGTATTTGTTTGACTGTGCTTTGCAATTCGAATATTGGCGAAATGGTTCAGCCGAATTGCGCCCGCAGACCTTTGCCGGGCGCTTTTTTGTGTCGCCGGCAATCGGCGCTCTCGGTCGCGTGTCGCTACCAACAGCTACCAACAGGATGACTTGTTATGCAACGAAAAGTAGCTGTTATTCATGATAATTGCTCTGGATTGAATAAGGTAGCGACCCGAGGCGCTACGAACCCGACAGTTTTGGCCAAAACGAAGCCAAGGGGGTCGATTAAATACTCGAAATGGTAGCATGAATAGATAACTATCATTATCTTGGGTTGTGTAAAGGACATCCTTGGCATTGCCGACGAGTCAAGCAGGCCTGTCTGCGTTGCGGGGCGGAGGCGGACGGCTCACATCGAGTGCAATCCGCAATAGCGCGCGAATGAAATGAAAAGCTGCGGAGCCGCGATCAAAACTTGTTCTTGCGCTCGCGGATTTCGGCAAACACCTGCCAGGCCGGCTTGCCCGGCAGGCCGACAAGTTTCGCCACTTCGGGAAGATCGGCGCGCAGGAACGGATTCGCAGCCTTCTCCTCGCCCATCAGGGTTGGGATCGTCATTGTCTTGGCGGCAACGAGTTTTGTTACCTCCTTGTCGCGCTCCAACAACAGGGCATTGTCGGGCTCGATGGTCTTGGCAAAACGGATATTGGCGGCGGTATATTCGTGACCACAAAAAACGCGCGTGTCGTCCGGTAATGCACGCAGCTTGAGGAGAGATTCCCACATCATTTGTGGGTTGCCCTCGATTACGCGGCCGCAGCCTATCGAGAACAAAGTGTCGCCCACAAATGCAAGCCGATCGGCGGGAAAATGAAAGCTGATGTGTCCCGCGGTGTGACCCGGCGTTTCAATGACGCGGGCCTCAAGGCCGCCAACGCTGACTTTGTCGTTCTCGCGAACGGTTTCGTCGACGTCCGGGATTCCCTTGGCTTCCGCATCGGGCGCAACCACGCGACAGCGGTAGCGGCGTTTAAGTTCTTCGATGCCGCCGGTGTGATCGTGATGGTGGTGGGTGACCAGGATATCGGTGAGCCGCCACCCCGTGGCCTTGAGTGCATTTTCGATCGGGGGCGCTTCCGGCGCATCGATTGCCGCGGTCGCGCCGCTTGCGGGGTCGTGCACGAGCACGCCGAAATTATCCTGAAGGCAGAGGAATAGACGGGTTTGCGCTGACATGTTGGGACCTTCGGTATGTGTCGCTAAGCCGATATGCGATTGGAAGCTGCCACACCATAACGCATTTCAGTCCAAGGAGTTTCAACGAGGGCGTTTCGGAATCGAAGGCGCTCGCCTTGCAGCATTGGCGCCCCAAAGTCCTGCCATATCGAAGCTTTAGCCCGGACGTGCTACCCTTGCCCCCATGTCTATCGACGTTGTTGATCTCCGCAATTTTTACGGCCACCGTCTTGGTGTGGTCGCACGGCGCTTTGTCGGCCGCGGCATTCGGTCCCGCTTTGCCGATACACGTGGGATGCGTGTTCTCGGCGTCGGCTACCCGACGCCATATCTCGGGCTTTTCCGCGAGGAAGCTGAACGTTGCCTGGCTTTCATGCCAGCCGTACAGGGCGTCATGAAGTGGCCAACGCACCGTCCGGCGCTTGCGGCCCTGGTCGATGAACTTGATATGCCGCTACCGGATGCGGCCGTCGATCGGTTGCTGCTTATCCATGCACTCGAACTGGCACACGACCCGGGTGCGCTCTTGCGCGAATGCTGGCGTGTTCTGGCACCGGGCGGGCGATTCCTGGCGGTCGTGCCGAACCGGCGCGGCTTATGGGCTCGTATCGATACAACCCCTTTCGGCCATGGCAGGCCCTATTCGCGCTCACAGATTTCGCTTTTGTTGCGTGATTCGTGGTTCACCCCGATTGGCTGGGGCGAGGCCCTCTATGTGCCGCCGGTTGAGCGCGGTTGGTTCCTGCGTTCGGCCGTTGCCTGGGAGCGAACCGGTGCGACCATTTCGGCACCGTTCGCCGGCGTTCACATCGTTGAAGCCACCAAGCAGGTCTACCGTGCAATCCCATACCGGGGCGAGCGCCAACGTCTCGTTCCAGCTCTTGCGCCTTCGCTCGCCCCATCGCCAGGGGCCCGCGTTCGCGGAGGTTAATCACGCGGTGGAGGCTCATCGCTTTGTGTCGACCCGCCCTGGAAGTCCTGGCGGGGGCCGCCGCGGTGGCGGCGACGACGGCGATGGAGCGGGTAGCGATCGGGCGGGCTCTCGTGGCCATTCTGCCCTTGATGAACCGGCACTGCTGCTTGGACCGGCTGGCCGCCAGTGATGAATGAAGGAAGGCGCTCGATGTCGACGCCCTCTTGCTGCACCGGCTGGCTGTGACGAGGCTGGTGCTGCTGGTTGTGTTGCGGCGGCTGATGGTACGGTTGTTGAAAAGGTTGCGCGTCGCGTGGCATATCGCGCGGCGTATCGCGTTGCATATCGCGCGGAGTGTCACGTTGCATATCGCGAGGCGTATCGCGCTGCATATAGGGTTGCGGCTCGCGTGGCATATAGGGCTGCGGTTCTCGCGCGCCAAATGCCGCCTCGCTTACCATCGGCTGCTCACCCTCATCGCCATCGTCGAATCCGTCATCGCGGACGTTGCCTTGCATGTCGCCGTCGGGTCGCCCCAGATTCGGATTGCTCTGTCGGAACTGTTCCTGCGCACTCGCGATCAGGCGATAATAGTGCTCGGCATGTTGAAAATAATTTTCGGCCGAGATCGGATCGCCGGAGGTCTGCGCATCGCGTGCAAGTTGGACATATTTTTCAGCAATATGGGAAGGGTTCCCGCGAATCTTGACGTCCGGACCGTTTGACTCGAAGACACGAGCCATTGGGTTTTGATTCTTGCGGTGATGGTTGTTGTTGTTGTTGTTGTTGGTGCGACCGCGCATGCGTTTATTCTGGTTCTGACCGTTTCTCATGATTCGCCTGTCTATTGATCCTCTCGTTGTGGCGATCTTGGTGTCGCCTCATTATACTTTGGTAACTCGTTCTTCACCCATACTTCGCTCATACATTTATTGGCGGTCGGACGCGCCCTCTCAAGCGAACGGGCAGCCGAAACACCGCTTCACATTTGATCGCGTAAAAACCCCATGATTGCGTAAAAAGCACATGATCCCGTAAAAAGCCCATGATCGCGTAGATAGCCCAAGTGCGATACTCGTTCCCGCAGTTTGCCCCATGCTGCCAGCTACTTTGGCACTGCCGTCGTTATCGCGACGTATGTTTTCGTGAAGTAGGTCCAGAACCGCAGCCTCTTCTGCGGCATCGCAGGTTGCCTGTCATACGGCGCGCCGCGATCCACTCCGGATCGCGCTGAATCGTCGCACATATGAAGCACCTCGATCCCAAGCCTCTAAACACAAGCTTTCACGCGACAAAGCCTTCACACTGGCGAAGTTAGCAATCGGCTCCCAGGCCCGCGCATCGCCTATGTCTGCGAACTGTCGGTCTTCGAACCGCCTGTTGGTTCATTCGGCTTTGCCGTATCGCCTCTTCGCGCCGCCTCTTCGCGCCATTGTGGCTCTCCGGAGCTATGCTACGGGCCTCGTTTGGGCGGTCAATGTATAGGGTCAATTTCTGGACGCAAACTAGTCGTTCTCGACGCACAATCCAAGCGATTTTTTGCGTGCCTGTAATGTGAGGAAGGCATAGCAACACCGTCGCGGGGCAATTGGGCCGCTCAATTCGTGTGACCCTCACTGCCTCAATGCGATTTTCGGTCCACATGATTGTTTTGGTGTTGCTGACGCGTTTTGGCCTTTTGTGCTTAAGAAACCGTTCATCCGGATGCGCGGCAGCCGGTCAGCGCGCGGGCAATGCCGGCGAGGTCGGGCCGGGCCTCCAATGCGATGAGGCCGCTTGCTGCAAAAAGTGTCATTACGGCGTCACACTGGCCGGCCCCGAGTTCAACCACAACAAATCCGTTGGGCGACAACACACGGTGCATGTCGGATGCGATGGCCCGATAGCCGGCAAGTCCATCCTCGCCGCCATCAAGTGCACCCGCGGGGTCGAATAGACGGACCTCGGGCGCGAGCGCTGCGACAGCACTGCGACAAACGTAGGGCGGATTGGATACAATCAGGTCGAACGGTCCCGACAACGCAGTAGCGTAGTCGCAAACGGCGAATGTGGCCCGTTCCTCAAGGCCGAGCGCAATGGCGTTGCGTTGCGCGCAAGCAGCCGCGGCGCTATTCACGTCCGTGCCGACACCGAACGCATTCGGCAGTTCGGTGAGGAGCGCGAGCAGCAGCGCTCCTGAGCCGGTGCCGAGGTCGGCCAATCGCAGCGGCTGTTGCCGATCAAAGCTGCGGTCAATAGCCGCAAGCGCCGCCTCGACGACCGTTTCCGTCTCTGGCCGTGGCACCAGGGTCTCGGCGTTGAGTTCCAGGCGCAGGCCCCAGAATTCCTTCGTGCCCAGGATGCGCGCGACGGGTTCGTGCTTGAGCCGGCGCTCTGCCAGTGCTGCGATTACGTCGGCGTCGGCGGCGCTAACGGGCCGATTGGACTGCGCGACAAGCCCCGCATGGTCGAGGCCGAGCGCGTGGCCGACGATGAGGCGCGCATCAAGTTCGGGCGAGTCAAGACCATGCTGCCGGAACGCCTGCGCAATGTCGCGGCGCGCGGCATCAATCGTGATTTCGTGTTCCCCGCGCCTTGCAGGCGTCACGTCGCGCCTTCCGCCGCCAGCAGTCCTGCCTGATGCTCCGCCACCAGGGCATCGATGATTTCGCCGAGCGCCTCGCCTTCCATGATCTGCGGCAACTTGTAGAGCGTGAGATTGATTCGGTGGTCGCTGACGCGCGCCTGCGGGAAGTTGTAGGTGCGGATGCGCTCAGACCGGTCGCCTGACCCGACCTGGCCACGCCGTTCGGCGGCGCGCTCGGAATCGCGTTTCTGCTTTTCCGCGTCATAGAGTCGTGCCCGCAACATGGCCATCGCTTTGGCGCGGTTCTTGTGTTGCGAGCGCTCCTCCTGCACCACGATGGCGATGCCCGAGGGCAGATGGGTGATGCGAATTGCGGATTCGGTCTTGTTCACATGCTGGCCGCCGGCGCCGCTGGACCGCATGGTGTCGACCTTGAGATCGGCATCGTTGATCTTGATGTCCACGTCTTCAACCTCGGGCAACACCGCGACGGTCGCGGCCGATGTATGGATGCGCCCTTGCGTCTCGGTGTCGGGGACGCGCTGCACGCGGTGAACACCGGATTCGAACTTGAGCTTGGCAAACGGCCCACGCCCGCTGATCTGGGCGACGATTTCCTTGTAGCCCCCCATGGTCCCTTCGCTCGCGGACAAGATTTCGGTTTTCCAGCCCTCCTTGGCGGCATAGCGTTCGTACATGCGAAAGAGATCCCCTGCAAAAAGCGAGGCTTCATCGCCGCCGGTGCCGGCGCGAATTTCGATAATGACGTTGCGCGCATCCATGGCGTCTTTGGGCAGCAGCGTGAGTTTGATCTGGCGCTCCAGCGCCGCACGCTTTTCCTCCAGAGCCGGTTTTTCGGCACTCGCCATGGCGCACATCTCGGCGTCGGTGGACGAATCCTTGAGCAAGGCATTGATGCCGGCGATCTCTGCCTCCACGCTGCGATAATCGATCACCGTTTTCACGATGGGCCCGAGTTCCGCGAATTCGCGCGAGAGCTTCACATAGATCTCAGGCGTGACCTGGCTTGCAAGCTCCGCCTCCACGGCCTCGTAGCGGGCGACAAGCGCGTCGAGTTTCTGTTCCGGCAGCATGGTCATTTCACGGGTTCGGGGTCCTATGGAATCGGCTCAAGTCGCGGTGTATGTCATGCCATAGTCTAAATCGGCAGCCCCTGTTCAGCCGCGAAGGCCTTGAGCCGCTCGCGGATGTTGACCGTCCCGGCCGGTGCGTCGATGAGCTTGCCGACCAAATCACTGACCTTGCGGCAGTCAGTTTCGAGAAGCATGGCTTTTATCGGACCGACCGCCGTCGGTGAAAGTGACAGGGCGCGGTAGCCGATCGCGACCAAAGCCAATGCCCCGATCGGTTGCGAGGCCAGTTCGCCGCAGATCGACACCGGCTTGTTGTGAGCCTGCGCCTTGGTGACGATGTCACGCAGGGCCCGCAGGATCGGGGATGCGATCGGATCGAAACGCTCGGCCACACGCTTGTTGCCGCGGTCGACGGCATAGAAAAACTGGAACAGATCATTTGATCCGACCGACAGGAAATCAACGCGGTCGAGGATTTCATCGAGCTGATAAAGGAGCGACGGCACTTCCAACATGGCGCCGATATCGGCGCGCTCCGGCAACTTGTGGCCATGACGGCGCAAATGCGTCAGCTCGCGTTCGACCAGCGTTTTTGCTTCGTCGAATTCCTCGACGCTCGCGATCATAGGGAACATGAGGCGCAGTTCGCGCCCGCCGGCCGCCCGCAGCAGCGCACGTACTTGATTTCGCAAGAGCCCGGGCCGGTCAAGTCCGAGCCTGATGGCGCGCCAACCCAAGGCCGGGTTTTCCTCCTCGATGTGCTCGCGCATATTGGGCAGGACCTTGTCGCCTCCGATGTCGAGCGTGCGAAACGTCACGGGCTTGTCGCCAGCAGCATCAAGCACAGCCCGGTAGAGCGCGAACTGTTCGGCCGCGCGCGGCAGCATCCCGGCTGCCATGAACTGCAGTTCGGTACGGAACAGGCCGATCCCGCAAGCGCCGGTCTCCGCGACGTGCGACAAATCGACCGGCAGGCCGGCATTGATTAGGAGCGTTACGGCGGTGCCATCCCGGGTCACACACGGCTTGTCCCGCAGCGCCTGATATTGCAATTGCCGGCGCGCGCGTACCCGCACCCGCTCGACATAGGCCGCCTCCATGTCGGGGGTCGGCCGCATATGCACGATGCCTGATGATCCATCGACGATGATCGCATCCCCGGGTTCCGTAATGCCCGTCGCGTTCGGGATTTCGCCGACAGCCGCGATGCCAAGTGCGCGCGCCACGATGGCGACATGCGAATTGGGACCGCCTTCCTCAAGTACCAGTCCGCGCAAACGCTTGCGGTCGTATTCGAGGAGCGCGGCCGGCCCCATGGAGCGGGCCACCAGCACCGCATTTTCCGGCAGTCGGTCGCGCGAGACCGCATAGTCCGTGCCAAGCAATTGATGCAACAGACGGTTCGACAGTTCGTCGAGATCGTGCAGGCGTTCGCGCAAATAGGGGTCGGTCGCGCGCAGCATGCGCGCGCGCGTGTCCGATTGGACGCGTTCGACCGCAGCTTCGGCAGTCAACCCGGTGCGCACCGCCTCTTCCAGGCGATGATTCCAGCCCCGGTCGTTGGCGAACATCCGGTAGGCTTCCAGCACCTCGCGATGCTCGCCGCGGTCGGGGACCTCGCCGCGTTCGAGCAGCAGGTCGAGGTCGGAGCGCATGGTCTCGATCCCGGCTTCCAGGCGCTTGAGTTCCTTTGGCACATCGTCGGCGATGATATTGGTGATGACGATTCGTGGCTCGTGGAATACCGCACGGCCGAGCGCGATGCCGTCATTGAGCGCAACGCCGACGACCTGCAGGGGGCGACGGGCTGCAAGCTGGGGCGCGCCGGGTTTCGCAATCGACGCAAGCTCGCCCGAGGCAATCATCTCAGCGAGCACCATCGCGGTCGTCTGCAGCGCCTCCTCTTCCTCCTCCGAATAGGCGCGACGGGCCCGGTTCTGAACCACCAGGACGCCAAGCGTGTTACCGGCGCGCAGGACCGGCACGCCGAGGAACGCGTTGTAGATTTCTTCGCCCGTTTCCGGGCGGAACGAGAACGCCGGGTGGTCCTGAGCCTGCGAGAGATTGATGGGGTTTGCTTCGCTTGCGACGAGACCCACGAGGCCTTCGTCCGCCCGCATGACGGTCTGGTGGACGGCCTCTTTCTTGAGGCCTTCCGTGGCGTAAAGTTCGAGCGTGCCGTCTACGCGCAAAACGTAGACAGAGCAGACCTCCGCCACCATGTTGGCGGCGATCAGCACCACGATCTTGTCCAGGCGGTCCTGCGCGCTGACCGGCTCCGCCATCACTTCGCGAAGCCGGCGCAACAACGCACGCGGGCCGCCAAGCGTGCCACGCATGTTCCCTCGATTCCGGTGCATGTGTGCCCCGGCAAATTCAGTCAGGAAATCGCATCCGCAGGCCCCGGCAGCCGGCGGGCTTCAACCATGAGGGCGTATAGCCAATGCGAGCGCGTACAAGCAAGTACAGACTGCCGGGGGAGGGGTCCCGCAGTCCCAAATAGCCGGAGGAACAGGGTTCAGTTCTTGTCCAGGTCGTAGAGGCTGTGCAGCGTGCGGACCGCGAGTTCCGTATATTCGGCGTCGATCAGCAGCGAGAACTTTATTTCGGAGGTCGTGATGGCGCGGATGTTGATCCTGCGCTCGGCCAGGGCCTTGAAGGCCCGGGCGGCGACCCCGGCATGGCTGCGCATGCCGATGCCGATGACCGACACTTTGGCGACGTCGCTGGCGCCGTCGATGCGATCATAGCCGATGTCCGGCTTTGCCTTGGCCAGCACGTCGGCGGCGCGCTCGTAGTCCGATGCCGGCACCGTGAAGGTGAGATCAGTGGTGGCGCCGTCGGACGACACATTCTGGACGATCATGTCGACGTTGATATTGGCTTCTGCGAGCGGGCCGAAGATGGCGGCCGCCACGCCCGGCTTGTCGGCGACACGGCGGATTGAAATCTGGGCCTCGTCCTTGGAGAAGGCAATGCCGGTGACGACTTGTTGCTCCACAATCTCCTCCTCGCTGCAAATGAGTGTGCCGGGCGGGTCGACGCGCGGATCGATATCTTCCGGTTTTACGAAACTCGAGCGCACGAATATGCGCACGCGATGCACCATGCCGAGTTCGACCGAGCGCACCTGCATGACTTTGGCCCCGAGCGAAGCGAGCTCGAGCATTTCCTCGTAGGCAATCTTGGGCATGCGCTTGGCGCGCGGCACGACCCGCGGATCGGTCGTATACACGCCATCGACATCGGTATAGATGTCGCAACGATCCGCCTTGATGGCGGCCGCGATTGCGACCGCCGATGTGTCCGACCCGCCGCGCCCGAGCGTGGTGATACGGCCCGTTTCCTTGTGCATGCCCTGGAAGCCGGCGACCACCGCGACCTCCTTGCGTTCCTTGAAGCGTTTGATGAGTTCGGTGCCGTTGATGTCGAGGATGCGCGCCGAACCATGGGCATTGGACGTCAAAATGGGAAGCTGCCAGCCCTGCCAGGAACGGGCATTGATCCCGATTCCTTCAAGCACGATCGCCAGCAGGCCGGCCGTAACCTGCTCCCCGCTCGACACGACGGCGTCGTATTCCCGGGCATCGTGCAGGACGGCGCCGTCGCGGCACCAGGCGACCAGCTCGTTGGTCACGCCGGACATCGCCGATACCACCACGGCGACTTCGTGGCCGGCGTCGACTTCGCGTTGGACGTGGTTGGCAACGTTACGGATGCGGTCGATATCGGCGACCGAGGTTCCGCCGAATTTCATGACGAGGCGGGCCATGGCGTGTTTGGACGTCTCCAGATGGGCAACGGGAAGAGGGATGATCTGCTCTGACCCAAGCCGCCAAAACTGCTTAAGTAAAGAGGCTGCTTTGGTAAAGCCTTGTTTGGTAGAGCCTTGGCTTAAAAAGGCGCGTATACATAGCCTGCGGGATCATGGCCCCGCAACAATGTGTTTGGGGATCCCAAGGCGATGAATGCCAAGTCTGCAACAACGCCTGCAACAAAGCCCGCAAGCCGCTCCACCGTCGACGAGAGCGAGGTCGCGCGCTTTTCCGCGCTCGCCGACACGTGGTGGGATTTCCATGGCAAAATGGGCGTGCTGCACAAGTTCAATCCGGTGCGGCTCGGATTCATCAGGGATGCGGTCTGCCGGCGGCTTGGGCGTGATCCAAAACGGCTCGATAGCCTCTCCGGCTTGCGCATCCTCGACATCGGCTGCGGCGGCGGCCTCCTGAGCGAGCCTTTGGCGCGGCTCGGTGCCGCGGTCGTAGGCGCGGATCCGGCGGAAGCCAATATCGCGGCGGCCAAGCTCCACGCTGGGGCCGGGGGCATTGCGATCGACTACCGCGCAACCACCGCAGAAGCTCTCGCGGATGCGGGCGAGAGCTTCGACGTCGTGCTCGCCATGGAGGTGGTCGAGCATGTCGCCGACGTCAATCTGTTTGTGCGGCGCTGCACCGACATGGTCAAGCCAGACGGGCTGATGATCATGGCGACGCTCAACCGGACTCTCAAGAGCTTTGCGCTCGCCATCGTGGGCGCCGAATATGTGCTGCGCTGGTTGCCGCGCGGGACCCACCAATGGGACAAATTCGTGACCCCAAATGAACTCGAGATTGCGCTGGAACTGGGTGGATTGAGGGTATTTGAAGAGACAGGCGTCATCTACAATTTGTTCGCCGACCGCTGGCAATTGTCGAGCGACATGGATGTGAACTACATGGTTGCGGCCGCGCGATCGAAGTAGTGCTCTTGGGCGCGGCACCGCAGATTGATTTGCATAGCTTATTTGAGGGTGGGGATGCCTGATTCGGGCTGGCTTTGGGCGCTGTTCACGGTGATTGCCGCCGCGAGCCAGACCGTCCGCAATGCCACGCAGCGGTCGTTGACGACGTCGCTCGGAACGGCCGGCGCCACCCATGTGCGATTCCTGTTCGGTTTTCCGTTCGCGCTGGTCTTTTTGGGCCTGGTTCTGGTCGCGACCGGGGAGGCGATGCCGCGCCCGGGCGGCATCTTCTGGGCCTGGCTCGCCGATGGCGCGCTTTCCCAGATCGCCGCCACCGCCCTGATGCTGGCCGCCATGAACGACCGCTCGTTCGTGGTGGTCTATGCCTATATCAAGACCGAGCCCGTGCAGGTGGCCCTCTTTGGGCTCATACTGCTGGGTGATGCGGTTACGCCCCTGATGGCGATCGCCATCCTGGTGGCGACCTGTGGCGTCGTGCTCACGGGCCTGCGAGGAGGGGCTAATCTCGGATGGCGGCCGACGCTGCTCGGTCTTGCATCGGCCGCGATGTTCGGGTTGTCGGCCATCGGATTTCGCGGCGCGATCCTGAGTCTTGACTTGGCAAACTACGTGATGGCGGCGACCTTCACGATGATGGTCGGACTGTTGGTTCAAGTCGTGTTGCTGTCGCTTTATCTTGCCTGGCGCGATCCATCCGTCATGCGCGCCATCCTCAAGGCCTGGAAACCGTCCATGCTTGCCGGATTTCTCGGCGCCTTCGCATCGCAATTCTGGTTTCTGTCCTTTGCACTCGCCAGTGCGGCGAGCGTACGCACGCTGGCACTGGTCGAGGTGCTGTTTGCGCAAGCGATCTCGCGTTTCGTGTTCGGGCAGGTGACGACGCAACGTGAAGCCTACGGCATTGTGTTGATCGTGATCGGGGTCGTGCTGCTGCTGTTTGCGCATTGAAATTACCTCGCGACGAGTTTGGTCCGCGCGATGACGCCTTCGGGCAGTGCATAGATTTCATTAACCAACGCCTCGATTTCGCGTCCGCTCGCCGGCTCGATGTCCATGCGCAACCTTTGCGCCTCCTCCAAAAAGTTGGTGTCTCGGGTCATGGCGTCGAAGGCATCACGCAGCGCTTGCGTGCGCTGCGGCGGAATGCCGGGCGGCGCCAGGAACGGGCGGCCCGCGAGATTGGGAGCAAGAACGACCTTGAGGATCTGCTGCTGTTCGGCGGTGCGTGCGAGTTCCATGACCGACATGAGGTCGGGAAGATCGCGCAGGCGCGTGAGGCCGAGCGCAATGAGCGGCACCACGACGCGGTCGCGCAGCCAATCCGGACGACCGATCTTGATGCTCGACAAGGTCTGGCAAACCGCTTGCACTTCGTTGCGCTGGACCGCGAGCGCGATCTGGCCGGCATCGGGATATCCGGAAACAGGTTTGAACTTGGCGCCGAACAGGTTTCGCAGCATCACGGGATACATGTATGTCGTCGTGCCGGGTGCCGTCGTGCCGACAATCACTTCCTTTTCGAGCAGGTCGTTCCATGACGCAATGCCGGAGGATTGCGTCGCGACGCAGAGCCCGTCCTCGCGGCTGGCGCTGCCGATCCAGGTGAATTTCGTCGGATCGAAAAGCGACTGGCCGCTGCCGAGAAGCGGCTCTGTAATCATCGCATTACTGAAGGTCCCGATGACCGTGCCGTCGCGCGCCAAGCGATTGAACAGGGTGTTGGCGGCGCGGATGCCGCCGCCGCCGGGAAGATTGTTGATCACGATTGTGGGATTGCCGGGGAGGTGCCGTCCAAGATGGCGCGCAACCAGGCGGGCATTGGCGTCATAGCCGCCGCCGACGCCGGTTCCGACATCGATTTCAAGCGTCTTGCCGCGATAGAAGTCGGCTACGGTTTGCGCCATGACGCAGTTTGTTCCGAGGCCGGTTATACCCAAGACCGCCAATGCGTATGTTATCGCGCGCATAAGACCGGTCCCGATGATTCAATGAGAATGTCCGCGCCACGGGCGCGAACGACGATCATCTCGCCGAGCGCGATGCCGTGGCCGGCTCTATGCCCGATGATACGGAGCGCGAGTGTCGCGCCCTCGACGAGAAGTTCATTGCTGCCCGTGGTGATGAACGGCGCTTCTTCGGCGTCGAGGCCGATGCCGTGACCGAGCCCATAGGCATTGGCGGACGCGCGCAATTCGGGATCATCCAATGCGGCATTGGCCCGCGCCCAGATATCTGACACCGATGCTCCCGGCACGGCCGCTCTGCGCATAGCGGCAAGCGCCTCAGCCGCGCGTGCGGCGAGCACGAGCAGCGTCGGGGAGGCGGGACCGAGTGTAAACGTCCGCGCACCTTCCGCCCAATAGCGTTGCACTTCGCCGGTCACGTAAACCATGATCGTGTCTCCGGCCTGCACGACCTGATCATCCGGCGGACGCAATGACGCGCCGCATTGTGCGCCGCCAGCGATGAGAATACGGACATCCTCCGCGGCACGACACCGCAACACGCGATCGGCTGCGGCGCCAAGTTCGCGCGTCGTCATGCCGGGACGCGCGATATCTGCAACCAAATCAAGCGCGGCCCTCACGGCGGCAGCCGATCGCCGCAGCGCTGCAAGTTCCCACTCGTCTTTCGATTGACGCAAGCGCGACACGGCTTCGGTACGGGTCTCCCATCGCGCATCGGGAAGCCCGGCCGTGATGTCGGTCCAATCAGCGAGCGCGAGTTGCTCCTCGACACCCACGAGTCCAAAGCACGCGCGCGTGAGGCCCTTGTCCTTGATCAAGGCGCAAAGCTGCGTCCCAAGTTTCGAGAAGGGGCGCACATCATCGATCCAGGTCAGCGTTTTTGCGGCTGGGATGTCGCGTTGGCCGACGCTGAGCAGGATTGCGGGATCGTCCTCGCGCGGCACCAGGGCGAGGGCAGATCGCGTACGCGGCAGGAAATTGCTGAACCAGGCAACGTGGCCGTAGCGCTCGACGTCGCCATAGAGAAGCCAGGCGTCGTCTTGGCTTTCGTCAATCAGCGCCTTGATGCGCGCGAAACGTTGCGCATAGCAGGCAGGCGGCAGAAGTTCCCGGTCCCAGAACAGGCCGCCGCGCTTGAGCACTGGATGCATGGTGCGCATGTTTGGCCGCCTCGTTACGATTTCTTGGAGAACAATTGCCGAGGTGTTGTGGTCAGTGCCCGCGGGCCCCCGGCCTCGATCACCACGGTGTCGCCCAGCATCATGTAGCCGGTCTGCGGGATATATTGGTTGGGGTGAATGACCATGGTCATGTTGAGCGCGAGCGCAGGTCCTGCACTTTCCGTCACGTCGCTCGGCACGACGCCGCCAAAGCCAAGGCCATGTCCGCGCGTGCGCATATAGGGCTGGCGGCAATATTCTGCATAACCCGCGGCACCGATCACTCCATTGACGGCGCGGGCAATGTCGCTCGCCGGCCGCCCCGGCAGCGCGGCCGCAAAGCCGGCGTCCTCGGCACGCATTAACAGATCGTATTTCTCAAGCTGCAATGCGCTCGGGGTTCCGAGCACCAGCGTCCGGCAGAGCTGCGCGAAGTAGCCGCGATAGCAGGGCGTGATCTCGCCAATGATGAGATCGCCTTCTTCGATGCGGCGATCGGTGGGCGCGCGCACCGCAAGGTTATGACTACCGGCGCCAAGGAGACCATAATTGTCATCCGAGCCGGCGCATTGCATGGCGTGTTCGACTTGGGCCGCAAGCTCATATTCCCGCATGCCGACGCGCGCGGCGTCGCGCAAGGCGCGAAATCCTTCGTCTGCGATTGCAGCGGCCCTGGTGACACGCGCGAGTTCGATGTCGGTTCGGGTTGCGACGAGGTCGGTCACGATATCGCCGGCGTCACGCACATCTTGATCGATCAGGGGCAGAAACTGCCGGCTGAAATTAAGTGTCATGTGTTCGCGGCCTGACAGCGCAAGCGGCCTCGGTAGTGTTTTGGCAAATTCGGCAGCGGTGGTCGCGAGCGCCTCTTGCGGTACGGCGCGGATGGTGGCGCAAGGTCCTTCTTCCACGGCGCGCGCCAAATCCCAGTCGGGCGAGATGAGGAGCGATGGCCCGCCTTCGTGGCGCAGGAAGAGAAACGATGGACCAAGCGTCTTGTAGTCGCTCAAGTAGAGGAGGGGATTGAAGCGCAGCATGTAGTGCTGGCCGTTGAAGTACACAATCAGGCTCTTGAGCCCGCGCTCGCACATGCGCGCCTGCACGCGTGCAATGCGATTGGCGAGATCCTGTGTTATGATTTCTGCTTGAGTCATGCCTCTAATCCGCATTGGTGCCAATGGACGTAAGGCGAGCACGGTGTGCTCCTTCTCCCCGCGCTTCGGCGGCTTGCGCCGCGGCGGGGAGAAGGTTGGGATGAGGGGCAGCAATACGCCGTGACCGAGTTTGTGGCTGCCCCTCACCCGACCTCTCCCCGCCGCGGCGCAAGCCGCCGAAGAGCGGGGAGAGGTGACAACCCGCTCATACATGATTGCCCCCACGCTCCGCCCGCATCCGTGCCCGCAGCGCCTGTGTCGCCACCTCGTCAACCACCATCGTCTTGGCATCGATCACCACGCCATAATCCGCGCGCGCCGCCTCAGCCGCAACGTATTCCTCCAACACATCGTGACGCACGCGGGCCGGATCACGTTCCAGCGGGTCGCCCCAGCCGCCGCCGCCGCCGGTCGAGACCATGACGGAGGAATCCGGTGCCGCCAGCGTGCGCACCGGATCCATCGCGGTGAATTCAGCCTCGCCGGGACCGCGCATGAAGTTGCGCGAGCCGCCGCCATTGCGGCCGCCCGCGATGCCCCAGGGCGTACAGATGCGGCGGCCCGCATTGCTCAGGCTCCAGCGGCCTTCCATGAGATTGGTCATTTGAGTCTCGATCCCAAGTCCGCCACGATACTTGCCGGGTCCGCCGGACCCGTTGCGAAGCGAACGTTTATCGACAATCACAGGCGTCTTGAGTTCGATCGTCTCGACCGGAGAATTGCGCACATCGCCCTGGCACACCGACACGCAGGCGGATTCGCCGTCCGCATTCGGGCGGCCGCCCCAGCCGCCGCCTTCGATGGTCTGCAGCACGAAATTCCGCCCGCGCCCCGGATCGGTCCCGAAGTCGGGATAGGTTCCAAAGAATGTCATGGAGCCACCGAGCGTACCTTGATGCGCGGCCGGAACGAAATCCGGCAGTGCCGGCGCGAGCGCCTTGAGGATGGTGTCGATGACGGTCGGCAGCACGCGGCTCCATCCCGCCATCGCGGCCGGGAACGCCGCCATCATGATATTGCCTTCCTGGATCTCGACCTTGAGCGCGCGGAAGGAGCCCTCATTGACGCCGTCGAGCGGGCCCGTGATGCCCTTGTAGGCGATATAGGCGCCCGCGAGCGTGCGCGAATTAAGCGCGCTCTTGCGTTGGGCGGAACAAGCGGTGAGATCGATGGTCATATCGTCGCCGGAAACGATCACCTTTACGCGGATCGGCACCGTCATGCTCTTGTCGGGGCCGTCGGGATCGAGAAACGATTCCGCCTCGTAGGTTCCGTCCGGAATGTCGCGCACGACGCGCCGGCATTTTCGTTCCGTCTCGTCGAATATGCGCGCGATCGCGGCATGAATGGTCTTAAGTCCATAGCGACTGAACAATTCCTCGAGCCGCCGCTCGGCGAGCTTGCAGGCAGCCATCTGGGAGCGGAGATCTCCCATCGAGGCATCCGGAAAGCGGATGTTGTCGCGGATGAGGCGCAACACTTTCTCGTCCGGGATGCCCGCCTCGTAGATCTTGATCTGGTCGAGTTGCAGCCCTTCCATCCAGGGATCGTTGACGAGCGTTGCGGCGCTAAAGCCCGTGCTCATCCCGCCGATATCGACCCAATGGGCGCGCACGATCGCAAAGGACTGCAAGGCGCCATCGAAAAAGAACGGCGTAAAAATGCACACATTGTTGAGATGCTGGCCGGCGACGCGCTGGTGATTGGTGATGATGACGTCTCCGGGCTTGAAACCGGTCCTGCCGTAGCGCGTGACAGCGTCGCGGATGACGACGCCAAGGTCGGCCACGAAGTGCGACACGCCGCCGATGTTCTGCGCGATCAACTGCCCATCCGCGTCAAGCAGCGCGCAGCAATAATCCTGCACTTCGTAGATCATCATGTTGTAGGACGTGCGCTGCAGGTCGACCGCCATATCGGCGGCGATCGCCGGCAAGGCATTGCGGAGCACTTCCAGCGTAACGGGATCGAGTTTTTGGGTGCTATTGCTCACGGGCCTTCCCCGACACGAATGATCAACTCTCCACTTGTCGCGACATTTAATCGATCGTCCCCGAACAACAGGGTGGTGGAGGCATATTCCGTGATGACCGCCGGTCCCGCGATTTCTTGGCCCCCATGCAGATGTTCTCGATCGTGGATCGCGCACGAGATCGGTATGTCGGCGTTGCTCAGCACGATATTCCGTCGCTCTGCTGTGGTTTGCGTAACGGCGCTTTTCGTCTCGCCGAGTTTCGGAAACTGTGATCGCCGGCGGCGCCCGAATGCGGTCAGGCGCAGGTTCACGACTTCGACCGGCTCGTCGACGGCTTGATGACCAAAGCGGCGATCATGAATGCGATCGAACGCGGCGCGCAACAGGGCGCGGTCGCGCGCTTTGAGGTCATTCGCGTCTATCCGGGTCTGAATCGGGAATTCCTGGCCGACATAGCGCATGTCGAGGAACCGTTCGAAGCGCATCTGTTCCGGGCGCATGCCTTCGCTGGCGAGCAGATCGGCCCCTTCCTGGACCATAGCCTCGAAAATCGAAGTCATTGTGTCAAAGTCGCAATCGGCCAGCGGCTTGTAATAAGTGCGGACATAGTCGTGGCGCAGGTCGGCGAGCAGCATTCCGAAGGCCGAGAAGTGCCCCGGCAGGCGCGGCACAATGACGGTCGGGATGTGCAGTTCGCGGGCGATCTCGGCGGCGTGGAGGGGGCCGGCGCCGCCAAATGCCACCAGCGCAAAATCACGCGGGTCATAACCGCGCGCGATCGACACCGATCGCACCGCGAGCGACATTTCCGCAATCGCAATGCGGATGATGCCGAGCGCGGCTGCCTCGATGGTGAGGCCGAGCGGCTCGGCGATCTTGGCTCGGATCGCCTCGCGCGCACCCGCAACATCGAGCGGCATTTCGCCGCCAAGGAACCGCGTCGCGCCCAACCGGCCAAGCGCCACATTGGCGTCGGTGACGGTCGGCTCCTTGCCGCCCTGACTGTAACACACGGGTCCCGGATGGCCGCCGGTGCTGCGCGGCCCCACTTTGAGCGCGCCAACCTCGTCGATCCAGGCGATGCTGCCGCCGCCGGCGCCGACCTCGACGATATCGACAACCGGATACATCACGGGATGGCCACGCGCGGCGCCGCCGATGAAATAGCCTTGTGCAATATCGGGTTCGTTGTCCTGGACGAGGCTTACTTTTGCAGTCGTCCCACCCATGTCGAACGCAATGGCGTTGCGAAGCCCAAGGTCGCGCGTCGCCTCGGCCGCCGCGATAATGCCGCCGACCGGCCCTGACTCCATCGTGGCGACGGGTATTTTCTTGGCGGTTGCGGGCGACATGCTGCCACCGTTCGACTGCATGATCAGGAACTGTCCTTTGAAGCCGCCCGCCACGAGCAGGCGTTCGAGATCATCAAGATAGCGCGCGACGCGTGGGCCCACATAGGCGTTGAGCACCGTGGTCGATGTGCGCTCATATTCGCGATACTCGCGCAGGATTTCGTGGGAGAGCGAGCGATAAAACTGTGGCGCTTCCTGACTGATACATTCGCCCGCCGCCTGTTCGTGTGCCGGATTGGCCCAGGCGTGAATGAGACACACCGCGACCGCTTCGACATCCAGTTCGCGCAGTTGCTGCGCCACCGCGCGCGCATTGTCGACATCGAGCGGCACGATGACGTTGCCCGACGCATTGAGCCGTTCCTTGAGTTCAAACGTCAGGTGTCGCGGCACATAGGGTTCGGGGCGCTTGAAATGAAAATTATAGGCCTCCGGCCGATTGCCGCGGCCGATCTGGTAGACGTCGCGCATGCCCTGCGTGGTCAGGAGCGCGGTGCGGGCGCCGGTCCGCTCGATCGCCGTATTGATGGCGACCGTGGAGCCATGGATGAAGGTGTCGGCAGTCCCGATCGCAAGACCGCTCTTGTCAAGCGTTTCCCGAATTCCGACCGCGAGATCATAAGGCGTGGTCGAACTCTTGGCCTGATGCACCGCGCCGGTGGCAAGATCGAAGGCGACGAGGTCGGTGAAGGTTCCGCCAATATCAAGCGCGATTACGAGTGACAAGAGCGCGCTCCTTGAATCAAGACCAGAATCCCTTGTTGGGTTCGTTTTGGCCAAAACGTTTGGCCTCGTTTGGCAGATGAATTCAACGCACGCGTCGCTTCCCGGGGCGTGCGTCGCTCCGCAGGGTGTGTTAGCGCGGCCACGACTGTTTCGAGCAGCGAGGGACTGACATAGCTCCGCGCGCAGCCCAGCGTGTCTTGTGCCATCACGGCATCGTTCATTTTTGCTTCCTTGAAATCACACGCAAATCCCCCGTTGGCTTCGTTCCGTAAAAAACGGGCCTTATTTTTTGCCGTTTCGGCGAATTGAATTGACACATAGCTCTGCCGTCCGTTTGTTTTACGGCGCCGGTCGCGCCGTCATCGTGCGTTCTCCGCCTCGGCATAGAAAGTGCCTTCGCGCACCCTGTTACCGAGTTGGATCACAACAAACATTGAATGCAGGAATGATCAAGCGGAATGGTTGTGCGATCTTGTGCGATTGTGTGCGATCTTGTGCGTTCATGTGCGAGCGAGGAGGCATACGAGCTGCGATGGTGGCCGCACCGGGCGGCCTTCAACCTATGCTTCACTTTGGCTACCAAAAAGGCCTCGACTCGGATCGGCAGCATCGCTTGCTTACGCTATTGAGATGACGGTATTTATTCGAACAGCGCCGATTTGACATTCAGCTTGCGGGCGCTTCTAAAAAGTGCAGCTAAAGCAAACCGCTCCTCCTGCATCTTCCCGCACAGGGCACGTCATCGGCAATCCGGAATGGGAAGAGCTAGCATGCCACCCACGCTTATGCATCGAGAAGAGGTGTTCCTTTGCCACGCATCTCCGAGGGACGACACTGCTTTTTGGCTCGACTACGTAACCATCGACGGCGGTGTACGCGCGAGTCTATCGACGCTATTGAGGCTGGAGCTGAAGGAATCAACGCCCAGCTCATCCTCTGCGGACACACTCACATCCCGAGAGTGATTCGCCTGAGGGATGGGCGAATGATCGTAAATCCCGGCAGCGTAGGGCTGCCTGGTTACGACGGGCAAGCGCCCGTTTCTTACGTGGTCGAGGTTGGCACGCCTCATGCCTGCTACGCAATTTTGGAGCGTACCAGAGGAGGCTGGTCCGCTACCATCCGGTACGTACCCTACGATAACACGGCCATGGCTGCACTGGCCCGCAGTAAGGGAATGCTCGCTTGGGCGAGCGCGATTGCTACTGGTTGGGTTGAACGGGATAAGTAGGTCTGCTGTTGGCCCGTTGTCCCCGTAGCCGCCACCCTCCAGCCACGGAAGCTATTGGCCGAACACCGGAAAAGTTATCCTCGCCTTGAGCATTTCAGCCGATGACCCGATCCGGAAGTCGCCCCCCTTTCTGTGCGCTACTGCAATAACGGATCCAGTCGAATGGATAACACGCGATCTTGGCTGTCCTTGGTCCTCGGATCGGGACCTTGCCCCTCTGCAAAGGCGCGCTCTTCCACGCGCCGTCCGCGGAGCTGGCCCGGCAAGGCATAGTTTCCTTCGACGCAGCGCGGCTCGTAATAAATTCTATTCTCCTCGTCGCTCTGTCTGGTGAACTCTTGGCGGACGTTCC
>DATGVJ010000186.1:0-2522 GCA_035300505.1 Xanthobacteraceae bacterium | reverse complement strand
GGGCATTCCGAGCACCCGCTGGTTTGATGCGACGCTGCTTCCTAAAGATCAGGTCAGCCAGCCCGATACGGTGCAGGCGATGTTCATCATGGGACATGGCGTCAATACCATCACGCGCATGCCGGAAGCCAAGCGAGGGATCGAGAAACTCGAGTTGCTCGTCGTCTGCGATCCGTATCCGACCGCATGGTCGGTGCTCTCGGAGCGCAAGGATGGCATTTACCTTCTGCCGGCCTGCACCAGCTTCGAGATGGATGGGTCGCGCACTGCGTCGAATCGCTCGCTGCAATGGGGTGAGAAAATCGTGGATCCGGTCTTCGAATCCAAGAACGACTACGACACGATGTACATGTTCGCCCGCAAGTTCGGCTTTGCCGACCGGATGTTCAAGAACATCAAGGTCGAGAGTGGCAAGGTGTCGGCGGAGGATATTCTGCGCGAGATCAATCGCGGCGGCTGGTCGACCGGTTATTGCGGACAATCTCCTGAACGGCTCAAGGCCCACATGAAGAACCAGGCCAAGTTCGATCTGGTCACCTTGCGGGCGCCGAAGGACGATCCGGAAGTCGGCGGAGACTATTACGGCCTACCGTGGCCGTGCTGGGGAACGCCGGAGTTCAAGCATCCGGGCACGCCGATCCTTTACAACACCAATCTTCCCGTGAAGGAGGGCGGCGGCACCTTCCGCGCCCGGTTCGGTGTCGAGCGCGTCGTCAAGCGCAAGGTGATGGAGAACGGGCAGGAGGTCGAAAGGGAGGACCACGACAATCTTCTCGCGGAGGGTTCCTATTCGGTTGGCTCTGAAATCAAGGACGGATATCCAGAGTTCACTCTGGGCGTGCTCAAAAAGCTCGGCTGGGACAAAGATCTCACGCCGCAGGAAATGGAAATCATCCAGCGCGTGAATTCGGCCAATCCCGACGCCGTGTCCTGGGCGTTGGACCTTTCCGGCGGGATTCAGCGCGTGGCGATCGAGCATGGCTGCTCGCCCTATGGCAACGCCAAAGCGCGAATGATCGCATGGAATCTGCCCGACCCGATTCCGGTCCATCGCGAACCGATCTATACGCCGCGGCCCGACCTCGTCGCCGACTATCCCACGCTGCCCGACGCCAGGCAGTTCCGTGTGCCGAATATCGGCTTCACTGTACAGAAGTCCGCCGTCGACCGGGGCATCGCGAAGCAGTTTCCACTGATCCTGACGTCCGGCCGGTTGGTGGAATATGAAGGCGGCGGTGAGGAGACGCGATCCAACAAGTGGCTCGCGGAGCTGAAGCAGCACATGTATGTCGAAATCAATCCGGCCGACGCAAGCGAGCGCGGCATCAAGGACGGCGGATGGGTCTGGGTGACCGGACCTGAAAGTAACTCAAAAGCCCGCATGCAGGCCCTCGTGACCGAGCGGGTAGGCAAAGGCGTTGCCTGGATGCCTTACAGTTTCGCCGGCTGGTACGAGGGTGTCGATCTGCGCGCCAAATATCCGAAAGGCTCCGATCCGATCGTGCTCGGCGAGAGCGTGAACACGCTCACGACGTACGGCTATGATCCCGCGACCGGCATGCAGGAACCGAAGGCGACGCTTTGCCAGATCAGGGCAGCGTGAGAGGGTTTAAACGATGGCACGCATGAAATTCCTTTGCGACGCGGACCGCTGCATCGAATGCAACGCCTGCGTCACCGCCTGCAAGAACGAGAACGAGGTGCCATGGGGCATCAATCGCCGCCGCGTCGTGACCATCAATGACGGAAAACCCGGCGAGCGGTCGGTATCGATGGCCTGCATGCACTGCACCGATGCGCCATGTGCTGCCGTCTGTCCGGTCACCTGCATCTATCCGACTGAAGATGGCATCGTGCTGCATAACAAGGATCTGTGCATCGGTTGCGGTTATTGCTTTTACGCCTGCCCATTCGGCGCGCCGCAGTATCCGAAGGTTGGCAATTTTGGTTCGCGCGGCAAGATGGACAAATGCACCTACTGCGCTGGTGGCGGAGGATCCGAAGCCGCCGGCAGTGCCGAGGAGTTTGCGAAATATGGCTCGAACAGGTTCGGCGAAGGCAAGCTGCCGCTTTGTGCGGAGATGTGCTCCACCAAGTCGTTGCTCGCCGGCGATAGCGACGTCATAGCGCAAATCTACAAGGAACGCGTCTTGAAGCGCGGCTACGGCTCCGGTGCCTGGGGGTGGATGACCGCCTATCGCGAGGACATCAAGGTCTAGGTCGCTTGGCCGACGCCGGCCAGGATGTGTCGGGTGAAAGGTTGACTGTCATGACGCGTTTTGAGGGCATTCGTCTCTTCATTGTCAGCGTGGCGCTGCTGATCATTGCCGCCGTTCCCGCACAAGCCCAGAAGCTCGGCCCGGACGGCGCCCCCAATCCGACAGCGAGCGTCACCGATCAAGGAACGCTGTTAAAGCAGGCTCCCCGCATCGAAGGACGCATCGACATTCCCGACCTCAAGGCCAGCGTGCTGGAGCAGCCGGCTGGGCGAACATGGGATTATTTCCACGAGGTCCTGCTGC
>DATGVJ010000185.1:0-2884 GCA_035300505.1 Xanthobacteraceae bacterium | reverse complement strand
GCTCGTAGCGGGCGGCCTTGAGACATTCCATTCGTTTCTACTCCGCGCCAACGAGGTGATCGAATAGTCGTTCGCCCAATGTCGCGTGTGGGTCAAACTGAGAAAAACTCAGTGCGAGCAAATGTTTTCCGAGTTGCCCCTGAAAGCGGACATCGATCCGTTCTCGCATCCGCAACGACAGCAAACGTCAATGCGCTCCACGGGAGTGAATAGGTAAAAAGGTGCAAAGGTAGACGCACTCCTCGCGCGAAACACCCTATTGCACAACATTGGCAATGACCGATTTACACCCAACAGCGACCAAAGAACGGACATCGTGGGATGTCTCAAACGTGCCGATAGTGTTGCAAAAGTCCCCAAACGCCGCCTGACTGATTTTCCGCAATTAGGCAAAATAAGCGCGGGTCGCCGATCGATATAACCTCAGGCCCAACTCCGAAGTCGCCTATGAGTTCGTCGCAGGGTGACGTGGTCCCCCACATGATCATCCGATCGCTGCGCCTACAGCCCGGAAAATTTGTGGTCGCTGAGACAAAAAGACTTTTGCAACACTATCTGCCAAGAGCAGCCATTCGGCGGGCTCTCTGGTTCCGCCATGACAAGTCCGTCGGACTCAACTTGATAGTACGCCCGGCACAGTGAAACGGAAGACGGTGCCGTACAGCACGCCCGGCGATACCCAGAGGCGCCCGCCATGGGCGTCGATGATTGATCGGCAGATCGAGAGCCCCATGCCCAGGCCGTCGGACTTCGTCGTGAAGAACGGGTCGAAGATGCGATCGGCCGTCGCCGGATCGAGCCCCGTGCCGGTGTCCTCGACCGCCACGAGCACCCCGCTCGGTTCGACGGGTTCCGAGGTTATCGCTAGCGTCTTCGGGCGCTCGGTGACCGCTCTCATAGCCTCAATGCCGTTCATGATCAGGTTCAGCAGGACCTGTTGCAACTGAACCCGGTCACCGAAGACCGGCCGATCGTCGGCGGACAGGTCGGTGTGAAGGGTGACGCCGTGCCGCTGCAGCTCGCTACGGGTGAGCGCCTGCACTTCCCGGACGGCGTCGTTGATGTCGAGCTGCACCAGTTCAGGCCCGGATTTCTTGGCGAGCGCCCGGAGACCGCGGATCACCTCGCCCGCGCGTGTTCCATCGCTCACGATGCACGAGAGCGCATTCCGCGCTTCGTCAAGATCGGGCTTGTCCCGGTTCAGCCATTGCAGACCGGCGTTGCCATTGGCCAAAACGCCGGTCAGGGGCTGGTTGATCTCATGGGCAATGGAGGCGGCCAGTTCGCCCATCGTCGTCAGCCGCGCCACGCGGGCGAGTTCCGCCTGCGCCTGCTGCAGTGCTTTCTCTGCATGCTCCGCGCGAGCCGCCGCGGTTACGTCGGTGGTGGTGCCCCGATAACCGAGGAAACGTCCCTCCGGATCAAAAACGGGTTTGCCGCTTATGGCAATGTGGAGCACCGAGCCGTCCCCGCGGGTGGTCCCGTACCTGAAGTTGTGAAATGGCTCGTGCGCCTCGAGGGTCGCGACGTGACGGCGCCACTTCTCCGGCTCCTCCTCGAGGTCGGTGGCGAAATCCCATCGCGCCGCGCCGATCCGGAGCGCGGGGTCGACGCCAATAGTGGCGAGTTGCTCGGATAGCCGAATGAAACGGTGGTCCGGCCCGGTCTCCCAGAGCCAATCGGAAGCCGTCTCGGTGTAGTCGCGAAAGCGCTGCTCGCTCTCTCGCAGCGCTGCCGCGGCACGCTTGTGTTCCGCGACTTCGAGCGACAGTGCGTCATTGATCTTGGCGAGTTCGGCGGTGCGCTCGGTCACCTGAGCCTCAAGGCGCTCCTTCACCCGCTTTTCATCAACCAAGCGGGTCTCATATAAGAACACAGACCGAAGATCGGCTTCGACGGCGTCACGAAGTAGCAGCAGCAGCCTGTGGTGGACCTCGCGGTAGGCGTTCCGCTTGTGGTCGAGGACGCAGATGGTGCCGAAGATGTCTCCGTTGGGCCAGGAAATAGGTAGGCCGAGATAAGAGATCATGCCGAGTTTGATGTCGGGATTGGACCTCCATTCGTCGTCGTCTCGGGCATCGGGGACGAGGAGGAACTGGCGAGTTCGCATCACGGTTTCGCAGTAGAGCCCCGTATTCAGGCAGGCCCGCTCGCGCGGCTGATATGGATTTCCTTGCGACTTGCTGGCCACGAAAACACTGATCTCGGGCGGTTCGATCCGCATGACAAGCGCGGCAGGCACCTGAACAAGTTCGGCAAGAAGATTTGTGATTTCCTGCCACTTGTCGGTGACAACCTGCGGAATATCGATCGCCGATGTTTCCATGGTACGCGCCTGGCAGGGATTGACCTTCTCAAATCTATCGTATTCCGATGCCGCTGTCAGCGCTGCCCCGATCGCGACGGCGCCGAGCGGCTCCCGGGGACCGTCGGCAGAATGTGTCTGGCCCGCTCCACGACGCGCGATTTGCGACGGGCGGTTGAGGGGAAATTGCACCCAACCGACTTCAGGACTAATTAGGCCCGATGTCTCAGATGGGTCAAAATGCGAAATACTCGGAAAGAGCAGATAATTTCCGCTTTGCCCCTATGAACCGACATCACCTAGCACGAGCGCCCAAAGCAGCGCCTTACGAGTTTAAGCACCTTTCAAGGGCATAAACTAGATATTTTCCAGTTGCCCGATCGTTGGCCGAGCAAACCCACTGCTCATTTAGATAATCGTTCCGCGACGCAACGACGCGCGGAGCGATTCGTTGGCAAGAGACAACGATTGATTGGCCGCAAATCACCGGCATTTTGGCCGAATATAACCGTTTCCAAATTACGCACAAAGCGACATTTGAACTAAAGCCAATTCCCAATTCTTGGGAGATTCCTTATG
>DATGVJ010000184.1:0-14476 GCA_035300505.1 Xanthobacteraceae bacterium | reverse complement strand
GGCTCAGGCTTTTGATCGGTCGTCAAGTCGGCCATGGTGAGCCCTAGCGTCTCGGCCTGGTTAGCCGGAATTCGAAACTCGTACGCATCGACGCTCGACGAAATGGAAGTTGCCTTTTCGCGTTTGGCATCCGCGGTGGCTTCCGCGGAAACCTGTACCCAGCCTTCCGATAAGTCTCCGACGCTTGCAAACACCAGACGCAATCCGCCATCGACCTCCACCGTCATGCGACGCGTATTGGCCGCCGGCACGGTGCGTTTGCGTACATCGAGAAACGAGAAACTCTCCACGAATGTCGGCAGGCGGCTGACCTTGAACGTCTCGGCGAAGCGGCCCTCGGGCACATTTTCGAGCGTGAGTTCGCCCGGCTTGTCGGCGACCGGCGCCACCGAGACGGCATCCTTGTCGCCGCCGCTAAGCTCGATCTTCTTGATTTCGAAGCGCTTGGCGCCGAGGTCGACGGCCGCAAACCAATCCGCCCGGGTCGGCGGCAGCCGCACATTGCCGCGGGCAAGCCAAGTCTGCGGTGCGCCTTTGAGCCGCACATAGACGCCGCCAATGGAACTGCCGACCGTACTATCGCCGATGCCGATAATGACATTTGCAATTTCGCCCGAGCCGGAGCGCAAGGTCACTTCCTTGCCGCCACCGGGCGAACCCGCATCGGCCAGTCCAAGTTCGCTCAGGCGGGCCGGATCACTGGTGCGCGCTTCTTCGAAACGAAGCTCGATCAGGCCGGTGACGAGATCGCGCACCAGGTCGGTCTTCACCGGAAAGCCGATTTCGGCCACCGCAAAACCCGAACCGCGCTTTTCGATCGTGATCGGGTCGTTGCCCTGGCGGACAACAAGTCCGGTCAGTCCATTCGCCTTGTCGAGGAGCCCCGGCACCACCTGTTCGCCGCGCCGGTCTGACGCAATCGTCCGCGTACCGGTACGCAGCGCCAGCGCGGTCGCACCGACACTTAACGCTGCAATGACCGCAAGGATGCCGAATTGCCGGGTGTTCATGGTTGCGTCTCCCCGCCTTGCTTCCGATCATCTGGGGCTCCGTCACCCTTGGTTGGTGGCGAGCGCCTCGGCCGCCGCAATGCAAATACCAGCACGATGATCGCCGCCGTCACCGGAACGACACCTACATTGATCGCTGTAATCCAGTTCTTGAGACTGTCGACGTCACGGCGCAATGCAAATTGCACGTCACGCAATTCCGAGCGGATCTTCAACATCTGCGCCCGGAAACCTTCAATCGCCTTGGATTGCTCAGGCGACAGCAGTTCGCCGGCACCATCAGCGGCTTTCGGCAGTTGCGTCAGCTTCTGTTCGGTCTCGCGCAGCTGCTGGCTGAGTTCCTGTTCCTTGGCGCGATAGCGGTCATTGGCGTCCGTTTCCATGCTCTGGATCAGTTCGAAGGGACGCCACGAAATCCCACGCCCACGCAGGTCGGCGAGTGCCGAGCCGCCAGCCATCGATTCGATGGCGTTGATGATGAAATCACCATTATTGGCGAATGCCCGCGCCATCTGCTGTCCAAACATCTGGTTTTGCTGGACCCAATTGCGGTCCATCAACATGTCGGCATCGCCAAACAGGATGACATTGAGCGCCTTAGTGGAGCGTTTGATCGTCTCCGTCTTGGGCTTTTCGTTCTCGGGCTTTTCTTCCTTGGGCTTGTCGCCGGGTTCGCCGGGCTTGTTGGGATCCGCGACAACATCGGCTGGAGAGCCTTCGGGATAAGCACTGTCGATCGCGCCAAACAGCCGCGCCGCAATGATCGGCTGCATTGCACTGCGGGTCGCGTTGGCCAACATCCGGCGCGGATCGCCGGTCTTATCAGCCGCGAGCATTGCCTCGAACGTCACGGCGTTGCCGGAGGCGCGCAGCAGCGGACGCAAAGTCACGCCCTCTTTCGCGCTTTCGAACGATCCCGCCGTCGTGACGATGATGGCGGAAAGTTGCGCCAAGATCGCCTCGTCGCGCGCCAAGGCTTCCCCACGCAACGCAATCCAGGGCGGATTTTGCATTGACGTTGGGCGTCCATTGATCTCGCGTTCGGTCTGTAGCGAAAGGTTCAAGTCGCCAACCGCACGGGTCGGATCGAACTTGACGCCCCAGGCCTTGAACAGCCCTTCCAGATTCGACGAAGGATTGGGCGGCGGCATCGGCATGCCACGCTGATTGGGATTTGGCTGATTTTCCGCCAATGGATCGACAAAGATCATCGTGGCATTGCCGCCGAGCACCCATTGGTCGATCGTGTAGAGCGTGCGATCGCTCAATTCCTGCGGATGGACGACCATCAGCACGCGGGTCCCGTCGGGCAATTTGTCGATATCTCCCGTGAGCGTCTTGACGTCGAAGAATTGCTTCATCTGAGCCAGCAAAACCTGCTCCGGCATCCGCATCTGCGGATTGCCGGCAAGTCCGAGTCCATCAAGAAGGGCAACCACGGGCTTACCGCGCCGTCCGAGTTCCGAGACCAGGCGCGTAAGGTCGTATTCCAGGAAATTCTCACGCTCGGGCGAAAACAGCCGGATGAGCCCGCGTCCGGTCGTTGAATCCGTAGCCGCGAGGCCAAAGAACAAACGCTCGCCGCCGGCGCCCGGCATGCCGTCCACCCCGAAGGCGACTGCGCGATCCTCTTCTTCAGAGAACGGACGCGGGTCGATGACTTCGAGCAGGATATTGCCCTTGGCGGCCGCCACATACGCATCGAGCAAAGTGCGCACGCGCTCCGCAAAGGCAGCAAGCTGCGGCGCCTGTTTGGTCAGCGCAGACGAAAAGAACAGGCGGAACCGCACCGGCTCCTTGAGGTCGCCGAGCAGTGAGCGCGTGCCTTGCGATAACGAATACAAGTGCTGCTGCGTGAGATCGATGCGCGCGGAACGAAGCAACTGTCCGCTCACGAGATTGACGCATATGAAAACCAGCGCGCCCAGGATGGCAGCGCCTGCCGCAATGCGGCCGGCGGTCAACGCGCTTGATTCGTTCTGAGGATTGGGCTGAGGATTGGATGGGCTGGACATTCAGGCTGCCTTCTTGACTTCAATGACGCGAATGTTGAGCCAGAGTGAAAACACGATCAGCGATACGAAGAAGATGATCGACGGCAGTTCCAACACGCCGTCGGTGATATGCTGAAAGTGTCCAAGAAACGACATGGAGCGCACCGCATCAATGACGACAGTCGGCGCCCACGAACGCACCGTCGATATGACGAGATCGAACCCCGCCATGACGAACAGGAAGCTTACCGCGGTGGCGGCGATGAAGGCCAGGACCTGGCTCTTGGTGAGGCCCGAAATGGCGGCCGAGAGCGCAAGGAATGCCCCCGCCATCAGCCATGAGCCTATGTAAGAAGCGACGATCACGCCATTGTCGGGCGATCCGAGCACATTCACTGTGATCCAGAGCGGCGTCGTGAGCAGCAATGCGAGCCCGGCAAAAGCCCAGGCCGCCAGCCACTTGCCGACGACGATCTGCCAGAGTTGGACCGGGAGCGTCATCAGCAGTTCAATGGTGCCGTTGCGTCGTTCCTCCGCCCAAAGCCGCATCGCGATCGCCGGCATCAGGACGAGAAAGAGCCAGGGGTGCCAGAAGAAGAAGCCGGTGAGATCAGCAGTGCCGCGTTCGAAGAAGCCCGACATCAGGAACGTCAAGCCGGCGGAAAGCGCCAGGAACACTACGAGAAACACGGCCGCAACAGGTGTTGCAAAATACGAGGCGAATTCACGACGAAACACGAGAAGAGTGGCGCCCATGTCAATGCTCCCTTCGGCTCGCGGTGATCTGCCGGAACACATCATCGAGCGTCGGCCGCTGCAGGTAGAATTCGTCAGCCGCAATATTATGGCGGCCAAGCGCGCCCAAAAGTCCGCTTGCAGAAGCCTGGTTCTTCGACGTGTGTACCAGCAGCCGCGTTGTACCGTTGAGCCGTTCAGCCACGGCAACGCGGGCAACGCCGGGTTCGCCCGAGATGATCTCGATGGCCCGCTGCGGATCGGTGACCGCAAGCGTCACCGCGATGGAACCGGCGTCGGGCGATCGCGCCAGCAGTTCGGCCGGCGTCGCATCGGCCAGCATCTGCCCTTTGGCAATAATGATGGCGCGGCTGCAGACCGCCTCGACCTCTTCCAGGATATGGGTCGAGATGACGATCGCCTTTTTCGGCGCAATCCCCCGGATCAGGGATCGCATTTCGAATTTCTGGTTTGGATCGAGACCGTCGGTGGGCTCATCCAGGATCAACACATCCGGATCGTGCACCAGCGCCTGCGCGATCCCGACGCGTCGCTTGAAGCCCTTGGATAGCGAATCGATGCGCTGGTTCCACACGTCAATGAGGTGAACCCGTTCGACAAGTTCGGCCAGCCTTTTGCGGGTCTGCGACTTCGACATCCCATGCATGCCTGCGACGAAACCCAAATAGGCGCCGACGCTCATATCCGCATAGGCGGGAGCGCCTTCCGGCAAATAGCCGAGCTTGCGCCGCGCCGCGATGGCGTCCGTGTGGCTGTTGTGGCCGTCGATCCAGGCCTGGCCGGAGGTAGGCGCCAAGAAACCGCTGATGATCTTCATCGCGGTCGATTTGCCGGCCCCATTGGGTCCGAGGAAGCCGACTACCTCGCCCCGTTCGACCTTGAACGAAATCCCATCGACTGCCGTTAAGGACCCGAAACGCTTGTAAAGGTCCTGCGCCTCGACAAGTCCCATGACTTCCTCCCAACGCGCGGACCGGCCATGCAAATTGCTGCTGGTCTCATTTTGGAACCAAAGGGCTAAAGGCCCTTGCCGGTTGTCGAATTAGGGAAATCGTGGAAGATTTCAAGGGGAAAGTTCACTGCAGCAAGGAAATAGCCGCCGTTGTTGCACCGCACTGTCGGCAAAAAATGGTTCTCGCCGTCGCCCTCCCGCGCTGCCCCCCTTGGGCCGGGCGTCAAACCAGCCGTACGGCACCACACAAATTCGCCATATGCCGCTTCCGATCCGGCTCGCGCAACACGTTATACGTGTTGTTCCTGCACGCAGTTTTCCAAGCCGGAGCTGCGCTTTTTGGGGGCTGCGCAATTCGCCTGGTCAAAAAGCCGCAGACAAAATTCTCCTTGCTCCCTGGCAGGTTCCTTTATTCAAACGCGTGGCCGGCAGGTATCAGCCTGATCTGGTCCAGGCTCAACTGAACTGCAGCACGCGCCAGGCGTTGCCGCCGGTCAACGAACCATGCGGCAAATACGCAGCCAAACAACACCGCGAACGCGAAGCCGCCCAGGCCGAGCGGCAACACATGTCTCATATCGACACGAAACCAGGATGAGGATTTGTGGCCACGAAGCGCGGTTGAGGGCTCGGCGGCTTGCGCTCCCGCCAGCGTCAGGATCGGCCAAGCCAAGGGCATATCATCGCCTTCATCCGCCCTCCTGACCTCTTCGGCAAAACTGTTGCTGAGGGCTGCCGGGAGGAAAGGAACAGCAAGAGCAGGCTGCGGACGATCGGGCCAATCCGCCGACATGATCGAAGCAACCTCGCTTGTGTCGACATTGGACGTCTTCGCCACTTTGGGTTCACCGGGTTCAGTGGGCGCGTTGGGTTCGTCGACAACGTCAGCCTTGATTTCCACCGGCCGAGATTGCGCTGCCGACAGCTTTGGACCAGATATTGCAATCGATGAGCGTTTCGGCAGCGCCGCGTGCCGTCCCTTCATGCCATTTGGTCTAACGTACCAACAACGGCGATGCGTCGCCCGATCAACCCGGGAATACCAGTAGCTGCCCTCCGGTGCCGACCCATCGGGCTTACCAAGGCACGTTTCGCCTGCCGGCGCCGCACCGGACCGAGCCGTTATTGCTGTGACTACCGAGATGATGACCAAACTCGCCAACATGGATAAAGCTATCCGCTTTGGCATTCGTCCCTCCACCAACAATCAATACGGCGACCGCCACGCATTCGTGCGCTGCCACCTAAGTAATATTTTGCGAGTGATTTCGGCCGCAGTGCGCCTTCAATGTGTCAATCCACGTTACGCCCAAATCGTAGCGACCAAGTCATAACGCTCAGGTCGCGACATTTCATAACGTCAATGTCCGGGCACACGCCGCTACCGCCGCGTCAACCCGGGCTACGGTCGCGATTCTGGTCGAAGCCCGCGAGCCAACGCATCAGCGATGCACCATTGCTGATCTGGAAGACCGCAACATCGGGCGGCGGGTCAAATGAATTGGCGATCCCGGGCTGATGCAGATAGATGCGCGACGATAAGAGCCAATCCTTGAACGCAACCACCAGGCTGAGCGCCGCCGTTTGCGCGACTGGATCGCCATCGTAAGCCCGCTCCAAAAGGGGCACCAGGCGTCGATCAATTTCCTCAGGCGTCAAAACAGCATATGGAAACATCACGGAAAACAAGACTTCCACGGCCGACACGCTGGATCGACACGCCTGCCTGTAGTTCGGCGGAATAGAGTTCAGGTTTTTTTCGACAGCCGCCAGGAGATCACGCACGCCTTGATAGCGTTCGGATTCGAAACCAGCAACGGCAGATCCCATGTTGCGTTGAAACTCGCGGTCGATCTTCGGATGGACGCCGCCGACGCTGTCGATTTCGTAAGCCAGATTCTCTTCCGAAAAAATCTTTCTTACAACATCGCGCCACCAGTTTGCCGCGCCGTCGCTGACGTGCCAGAACAGATACCGGTACGACATGGTAACAACATCCAGGAACTCGCCAACGTGACATTCCCGGACAAAGCGATGCCAATGAGACGGGTAGCTCCCGGTATTCGGCAAGGGAATTCCAAGCCCCTGGGCGCAATAGGACGCCAGCTGCTCGATGTGGCCGGCGAAAACAGATTCGTGAAACAAAGCGCCGATGCGACGCCGCGCCCTGTCACTGTCCGGTGTCGGATCGCCGGCGCGCACGTACAGAACGCTAAATCGCTCCCCAGAGCTAAATCGCTCCCCAGACATGTGTCGACATCACCCGATCCGCGACCACATCGCGCAAGGTCCTCCGCGCGCTTGGGTCACTCAAAAACCGGCCGCTACAGGCAATTTTGTCGAATGCGGAATTTCGATATTGATTTCGAGAGCCGAGACCTTGTCGCCGCGATCCATCCGAACCCGTATGTTATCCCGCTCCACGATGACGTGCTTGGAAATAGCCGCCAGGATATCCTCGCGCAAAACGGCGAGAAGATCCGATTGACCTCCAGGCGCGCGTTCGTAGGACAATAGAATCTGGAGCCGTTCCCGCGCAACGGGAGCCGAACTCCGGGTGCGGAAAAGGTCGAGGACGCTCATGCTGCCCGCCGTCCGAAGAGAATTTCAAACAAACCCTTGCGATCGCTCGGGATGCTCATCGGCACATTTTCACCCAAGAGCCGGCGCGCCGCATCCGCATAGGCCCGCGCCGGCGCGCTGGTCTTGTTGTTGAGGGTGACCGGTACCCCCACATTGGAGGCATGCAACACTTCCTCGCTCTCAGGGATGATCCCGAGCAGGGGCGTCGACAAAATTCCCATCACGTCATCGATATTGAGCATTTCGCCACGCGTGGCACGTTGCGGATCATAACGCGTGATGAGCAGATGTTTCTCGACGCGCTGGCCCTTTTCCGCCTTTTCGGTCTTCGAATCCAGCAGCCCGATGATACGATCGGAATCGCGCACCGACGAAATTTCCGGATTTGTGACGATAACGGCCGTATCGGCAAAGCGCATCGCCAGAGTGGCGCCGCGCTCGATCCCGGCCGGGCTGTCGCAAATGACCCAATCGAACTTGTTGCGCAATTCGCGGATGACGCCGGCGACGCCGTTTTCGGTCAAGGTATCCTTGTCCTGCGTCTGCGACGCCGGGAGCAGCCAGAGAGTTTCCAGTCGCTTGTCACGAATGAGCGCCTGTGGAAGCTTTGCAACACCCTGCACCACATTGATGAGATCGAAAACGACGCGACGCTCCGCGCCCATCACCAGATCGAGATTTCGCAAACCGACATCAAAGTCGACCACCACGACCTTCTGCCCCGCGAGCGCAAGCGCGGCGCCCAAAGCAGCGGTCGTAGTCGTTTTGCCGACACCACCTTTACCGGACGTCACCACGACAACCTTGGCCATATTTTTTGCCTCTCCCGACCCTGTAGGACCCACGCCGCCGACTGACTGGAATACATAAACGAACCAAAGCGCGATCGGGCCCTGCGCAACCCATTAGATCGCCGCCGCCCGCTGTCCCCCGGCAACCGACTTCCGCATCCGACCGCTCAAGGGTCTAAAGCGCTATCATTCGATCTTTTCAGATGTCCGACGACATGACGATCGATCGGAAGCGTCCGCGATTTACTCAGTCAAGAATCTAAGTGATTCGCAACATGATACCGAGGTACCAAGGTATGCCATTACGAGAAACTAGCTTGAGGCTGCCAATACGAGGTACTGGAACCGAATCAAAACGAGAACGAAACGCGGCAAAAGTTTGAACCGAGCTGCCGATTCCCGATCACACTGGTGCAGCGAAGCCAGACATTAACTACGCCAAGCTCTCTGATACCTTCAGGAAGCACATCTTGCTTTGACTCCTTGGCCCGCAACCGGCGCCAAATTTCGGATTGCTGGATACGGTGAACGGATCCATCAGAGCAATCCGTCAACAGGAGCGAGGTGGAACTTGATCGCGATGACATCGGCATCGTGCGCACATGCACATATTTGGTCGTGTGATTTGAACCGGTGCATAACTTTGCAATTGGTGAACTGGTGCCCGCAATCACATCAGTACTATTCTGTATGCAACAACATGACATCCATATCATAGTGCCACAAAGGCGCGCATGACTCATGCGCAGCATTGATTGAGTCAATTTCAATTCAGCTGACGAACAAGCGCTCGGTTACAGCACGAAACAAATAAACTATGTAGACACAATTATTCGCAACTTTTTTCATTGGCGCGGTATCATCGGACAGCAAGCGGACTCTTGTGCCCTAAGTGTGACAATATTCTTTGATCCGCTGTCCGGATGATGAGCGACAGACCGAATCTGGATTGGATCCGAACCATCTTCGAGGATTTCGAGGAGCAGGTACGTCACGGTAACACCGTCCGGCGCCGCGCGCGAACACTTGCAGTTCCCTCAGCGAGCCCGCTTCCCTCGGCCATCTACAAATCTTCGCGTGGCAAGCCGTCGCGCTTGATCCAAGCAAGCACGGGTACGCATAGCAATTGACGAAAGGTGCGTCGGTACGGGACAGGGGCCGCCGCTTCCAAGGTGTATGGTATGGGGCAAGATGGGCGAGGATATTACGGCTAATTACGCAGAGCTCGAGAGAAAATATCGTGAACTTAACGACGCCCTGCACATGATACGGCGCGCCGTTGACCGCGCCGTGCGTGCCGGCATCCTGCCGACGGTTGATCACCGGCCGCGCCTTCGTACCACTCCGCTACAGGAGTGCGAGGCCATTGCGCGTGCCATCTATGCCGCAGCCGGAAATCGGAAGAATGCATCGGCCGCCGAGGATCTGGCAGGCATCGATCGCGAGCGGCCCATCGGGTGATGCCGTCGCGTTGCGCTTGGCAGGCAATCGATTAATGTCACGCTACGTCGGGCACCTCGTAGGATGGGTAGAGGTAAAGCGCGTTCTTTCTTTACGCGCTTTACCGAAACCATCGTTGCTCGCGTCCAGAATGATGGGTTTCGCAAAAACAGCGCGTGAAGAACGCGCTGTTTTTTGCTCTACCCATCCTTCATTCGCACGATTGCAGCTTTCGGCGGCGTCTGCTTACCTCCTTGCATATTCCATCAGGAGAAAGCCCGATGCGCCAGAAACCATGCCTGACCTCAGACGACGTGCTTAAAATGGCCGCCGCAGCCAAGGAAGCCGCGGCAAAACGCAAACGCCACCCCACCATCGCGATTGTCGATGCCGGCGGCCATCTTCTTTATCTTGAGCGTCATGACCGCAACGGTGTCAACACCGTCGAAATGTCGACCCTCAAGGCGCGTACCGCCGCACTGCGAGAACGGCCGAGTTCAGCATTCGAAGCGCGCGTGAAAGAGCGGCCGGGATTCCTCGGCGTCCCGAATTGCCTGGGCGTCACCGGCGGCGTTCCGATCATTTACGAGGGTGAATGCATCGGCGGCGTCGGTGTCTCCGGCATCGACAAAGACGATGAGCCCATTGCCCAAGCCGGCGTAGACGCCTTGCTGCGTTAGAAGAACGCCAGCGTCCTGATCTCGATGCTCTCGCGCGGCTTTGCGTCACGCGGCGCCGTTGGATCGTCAAAGGCCGTGTGGGCGGTCCACCGGGCACGGCCGTCTTTCATCGAGTCATAGACCTTGAACACGATCGCCTCTTCGCGCCGCATGCGTGGAAACCAATACCAATGATGATCGGGATTGTTCGCAATCGCATATGTCTGCCCGACACGATTGGGATAGCGGCGCTCGGATATGACCAGGTCTTGCGGGTGCATGCTGCCGGCATCGCAAATCGCCAGCGGAAAATTCTCGACCGGAAGACGGATTGGCCGCCACACCTGGACGATCGCGAAACGGCGCTGCAGCAAAGTTTCGGCTTCGTCCGGCAACAGGTCGCGCACGCGCTGCGGGCCGGACCATTCCGTATAGTCGTTATGCACGCGCAAGACCGGCTCGCGAATCTTGTGCTCCTCGCGGAAATCGTCGTCCGCGGTGCGCAACGTATGATCGAACACGACCACACGAGACGCGCCGGTCTCGGCTTTCACCAGCTCTTCCATTTCGGGGTAGTAGACGCGCCGCAGCTCGTCCTGGTCGAAAAAACTGACAACCTTGGTGTCGTGACGAATGAATCGAAATCCATCGCGGTCGAGGACGAAGCGTCCGGCGTCGGGCCGGCCATCATGTATCACGACGCGGCGCGGGTCCGATGTGCCGTGTGATTCCACGAAAGTCGAGCCGGGTCCGCCCGAAAAAGTGTAGGGCGTTTCGCCAGTATCGAGGATGTAGTTGACGGTCGCTTCGACCGCGTCCGGCATGGCGTCGCGTACCGCGACTTCGTCCGCTATTCTTTCCGTGACCACTCTTTCCGTGACTTGGGTCATGCGAACTCCTCTGCGTTTGATCCCGCCAAACGCTGGCGATCCGTCGCTCCAGGATAGGGTGGCGCCCCGCCCGATACAACCACTCAACAGAGCGCCGCATCAGCCGCGGCTAAGCAGGACGGCGTGGCTTACCGACAGGCGTTTACGCCACCTTGCGCTGCTGCGCCAAACCATCGAGGTGCGCGAGCACTTCCTCGATATGCATGACGTCCGCATATTTATGATGCAGGTCGAACAGGTTGATCTTGTGGTTGATCATGGAGCGATCGTAGGTGCATTCCTCGACCACCGAATTGTGAAAACCGTACGAATAGGCATCGACGGTGCTCGCGCGCACGCAGCCCGAGGTGCTCTCTCCGCAGATGATCAGGCTGTCGATCCGTTTCATTTGCAGATGTGCGATGAGAGGCGTGCCGAAGAAAGCCGAGGCGCGTTCCTTATAGATGACGAGTTCGCCCGGCAGCGCTGCGAGTTCCGCCTTGATGTCGTAGATGTCGCTCGCGTTTCGCCCCACGTTTCGATTGGTCGAATGCACGCCGCCGGTGTCGACATGGCGTGTCGTGTAGATAACCGGAATGCCGGCATGGCGCGCGGCGGCAAACAGCTTTTGGGTAGGCGGCAGCGCCTTCCAGGCATTTTCGCCGCAGGTGCCGGAGAATTCGCGGTCGACCTCCTTGACCGGACGATCGCCGCCCAGATAGGCCTTGTTGTAGAGGTCGATCGCCAGGACGGCCGGATTCTTGCCGACGTAAATCTTGCGGTGATAGGCTTTATAGATCTGCAGGGTGTCGGCATCGACGACATCCTTCCAGCAGTGATCTTCGAAATCGCGCGCCATGATGTTCTCCTGTTATGCCCGGGCAGAATGCCTTTGAATACGGCTGAGGTTCAAGATGAATCCGACTGTTTGGCTCTGGCCTCACGCCGGGCAGCGGCCCAGATTACGTTATCGTCGTCAAACCAGTGCCGGCTCGCGCACGGGCTTCTGCACGCCGGGTGAAACCGGATCGCGCAAGTTCAGGATGCGCCGGGCATTGCTGTAGAACAGCTTTTGCTTGTCGGCCGCAGAGAGGTCGATCTCGCCGATGAGGTTGAGTGCGGTTGCGGGATCCCAGCACGGATAGTCCGTGCCGTACATGACATTGTCGATGCCGTAATAGTCGATGGCGAATTTGATGCCCGGCGTGTGCGGAGACACGGTGTCGGTGTACATGCGCTTGAGATAGCTGCTCGCCGGCTGTGGCAGATTGGCCCTGGGCGTGTTCTTGTCCATGCGGCCTGACTGGTAGGGCAACGCCCCACCGGTATGCGACATCACAATCTTGAGCTTCGGGTGCCGCTCCATCATGCCGGAAAGAATGAGCCGCATGGCGGCCACGCTCACTTCGATGACCCGGCCGAGACTCAAAAACAGCGAGCCGTTGTAGCCATTGAGCGAATTGGTATAGAGCGCATCGGTCGGATGCAGGAACAACGGCAGGCCGAGTTCTTCGCAACGCGCATAGAACGGCTCCAGGCGTTCGGCATCGATGTTCGGATCGCTGCCGATGCTGCCCGGCAGGTTGACGCCCATGAGGCCCAGCCGGCCGACCGCGTCGTTGAGCACATCAAGCGCGATCCCGGTGTCGACCAGCGGCACCGCGGCACTCGCCCACAGGCGGCCCGGATATTTTCGCTGTGCGCCGGCCATTTCCTCGTTCCACATGATAGCCGCGTCGCGCCCTTCTTCAGACGGCAGTTCCGAGAAGAACACCGACAAGGGCCCGATCGAGCAGACGACATCGACCTGGTGGCCAAGCCCGTCCATGTGCTCGAACTGCTTCTCAAGGTCGAACCACTCCGCCCAGCTGTTAAGGAAATAATCAGCATGCTCCTGGCGCAACACCGAATAGCCGCCCTTCTCGTTGACGCGTGCCAGCGGGAAGGTCTCACGCTTGCAGAAGAACTCCATCACCGAGCGGGGCCACCAGTGGAAGTGCGAGTCAATGATATGCATTTTTTTGGTTCTCCTGCCGGTGTCCGTCTGATTAGCGGGCATTTAGTAAATTTTCGATAGCATGTGGGCGCGAATGCCCGATCGCGGCGTCGAGGGCAATTCTAGGGACCGGTACGCCGTTCGTAAAGCCGCGATCTCGACGCCTTGAACAAGCGAAGGACCACATGGAACAGGCAACGACCGGCCACTATCCGATCGAGCGGCGCGAGGGCGAGATCGAGCGTCTGCATATCCAGTCCACCGCCATGGCGGCGGACTGCGACATCATGCTGGAGCGGATCGGCGTCGGCGGGGGTTGGGCCTGTCTCGACCTCGGGTGCGGACCCGGCGGCATAACGGCCCTGCTCAGCACCCGCGTCGGCGCCGGGGGCCGCGTCGTCGGCCTTGATGCCGACGTGGCCTTTCTGGAGCACGCGCGCGTAAACGCCGCGCCCAATATCAAGTTCATCGCCGGTAACGCCTACCGCACCGACCTCGTGGACGGCGACTTCGACCTCGTCCACATGCGGTTCATCGCCAGCACGGCCGGCGAACCGGAAAAACTCATCCGCGAAGCCATGCGCCTGGCAAAGCCCGGCGGCATCCTCGCCATGCAGGAGCCCGATATGGCGTCGCTCAATTGCTATCCGCCGAACGCGTCGTGGGACCGCTTGAAAGCCGCCCTGCAGGGCGCATTTTCGAGTGCCGGCACCGACATCTGCCTGGCGCGAAGGCTTTACGAACTCGCGCGGCTTTCCGGCCTCACCGACGTGCAATATCGGCCGTTCCTGGTCGGCGTGCGCTCACAGGACCCTTGGGTCGACTATTTGCCGTCGACGGTCGAGTCATTGCGGGGAACGATCGTCGGCAGGGCGCTGTTGTCGGAGGATGAACTCAACCTGGCGCTTGCGGGGTGTCGCACGCACCTGCGCAACCCGAACGTCGTGTTCACCAGCTATACGGTGGCGCAGGTGTGGGGGCGTACGCCCTTGGCGCCAAGGTCGTAGCCCGGATGGAGGGCCGCAACCGCGCTTGTACGGTTAAGGCGCGTAATCCGGGGTTCCACCCGTGCCGCACGACTGTCCCCGCATTAGGCTGTCGCACGTTAAGAACGTGCTCCAACTCCATGCGGGCTACGACGTCCGTCTGCTTAGCCCCAATGAGGACGCCTACCTTGCAGCGCGCATTCCGCCCTCAATGCTGGTTGCTCAAATAGGCGACGCGGACTTTTTCCAACATGTCCGGCGGCAGATTGCTCACCTGAGCGATAAGTTTCTGCAGGTCCTCGCCCGTCATCGGCCCGACGCTCAGTGTCGAGCGCGTGACGTCGGCAAGGAATTCCGGATCCCGCATGGTGGCATCGAAGGCGCGGCGCAACGCCATGAGCCGGTCGGCTGGCACACCAGGCGTCGTGAAGAAGGCTGAA
>DATGVJ010000183.1:0-3423 GCA_035300505.1 Xanthobacteraceae bacterium | reverse complement strand
GACGGGAGGGTACGAATTGGCCGGCAGTTGTCGGCCTGCGAACCGAGTTGCAGAAAACTTCAGGCCATGCGACCTATGACGGTGGCAAGATATCAGATCGGGCGGCATCGGCTCACTCGTCTGGGCGCCATTGTGCCGTTGAGCTGGGCCCGTAGCTTGCGCGTCGACGTGTCGATCAGCGCACGGCCACCAAGTTTAGGAAAACAGAGAATTGAGGTTATTCGTTGACTGAGGGCCTTTTGTTATCCGGGTCGGGTCCGAACATTGCTGACATGATTATGAAGGGAAACCAGAAAAGGAAAGGCATGATTGGTCCTCCTAATGCTTAGTCCGCTAACAGGGACAACCATGTAAAGTTCCATCATGAATGTAACTAACAGAGGAAAAAATTGTTTTACTAGTCAAAGGTGCAAGGCGAAGACGGGAAGAGAGCGGCTGTATATCAACGTTCGACCGCTACGACAAACTGTGTCCGGCCCGAAGATTTTGTCAGAACAGGGTTTTCCAATGTACGCCTCCACGATCTCGAATGTCGTGTCCGGTAATCAGCAGCAACTCTACAAAGTTTCCGTCCAATCGAAAACCATCGTTAAAGGCGCACCAGGCAGACGCAAGAAGCAGCATTCGAGCCGGAAGCCATACAGGCCATTTCCGACGCCCTAGAGCTTCTTGGAAATTGATCCAAAAAGTCCCTGGAAACTTATGTGGAACCTCTCAACCGGGAGGCATTGGTCCGCTGTTCAATCCGCTCCGCGGCCGAATGTTCCAGCAAACGGTCGAGCTTTGCGATGCTGCTCTTGATCTGCGGCGTCGCTTCAGGAAGCCCGGATCAGATGTGTCCTTGCGGCGAGTGATCAGATAGATGGCTAGTCCATTGGTCCCGACATAGTGAATGTTGCCGAGCATCCGGAATGGCTCGGCCGGCGCTTTCCAGAGAGGAATTCGGGCTTTGAGGAAGTCCTGGATCGTCTGCGCAGTCGTGCCCGCCGCCAGGACGGGCAAAACGAAAGCAATGGCCTGAAGCGTCGTTCGATCGAGTTGACCGCGTCGAACATCGCCGCGTGGACCATGTCTATCATCCACTGCGGCGGATACGGCGAGCTGCCGATTGGGCTCGCGTTCATGGAACCCAATCTGCAATTGGCGCCGCGTTGTGCACGTCATGGCCATGAAGGCCCGTAGCGAGCACCCGGCCACTACGCGTTACTGCAGCGGATCGCGTTCGCCATCCCCGGCATTGACGGTGCTGATGGTTCTCGGATCCGGACCTCGACCCTCCGCAAAGGCGAGGTCTTCCATCCGGTGTCCATGCAGCAGCCCAGGGAGACCGTAGTTTCCTTCAATGCAGCGCGGCTCGTTGTAAATTCTGTTTTCCTGGTCGTTCTGCAGCGTGAACTCCTGCTTTGCCGTCCAGGGCCGCGTCCACACCGTCGGATCTTCGACCGTGACGGCATATTCAAGCGTATCAGGCCCCGTGCGCGTCCACCGCTCGACCACGTGCAGGTTCTCGCGCGATCCCATGAAATTGGTCTTCGGGCTGAAATTCGTCACGTCGACCACGAGGGTGTTGCCTTCCCAGCGGCCACGCGAGTCGCCATACCACTGGCGAATGCCGGCAGGCAGGTGGGGGCTGCCGTCCATCACGATGTTGCGCTGCCAGCCCTGTCCCTGGCCGACGTCGTAGAACATCGTGATGCCGCCGCCGGGCGTCTGCACAATGCGGCGGAAGCTGATGCGGTCGCCGACCCCTCCAAGGTTGGCAACTTCAGGTATCCCGCCCATCAGGCAGCGCACCGCCAGCGACGCGTCCTCCGGACCATGATAGCGATTCATGCCTCCCGCGTTGTACGCAGGAGGGAATTCCGCGTATCGCGGCGACGGCGTCGGATCATATTTACCGCCGCCGCATGCCGCATTGTTGTTCTTGCAAGTCTCCGTCGCCTGCAGAAGCATAAGGCGAAACGCGCGATCGTCAGCGGCAGCCTTCTGAGCCTCAGGCGTGATAGGCGGTAGCCGGCCATTGGGCGGATCGACGATCCGCGATGTTCGGAGACCCGTGCGTTTCTTCGGCGTAAACACGTCATTGTAGGCGCCGGCAACATCAGCCAGCGTCCCGCGCTCCGCGCGTCTTTCGCGACCCTCCATGTTTGCCCGTTGCCGATCCATATCGGCGCGCTGTTCTTCGGTGAAGAATTCCTGGGTCCCAAATCGGGGGGCGCGCTGCAACGGCACGTCGGTTTCATCGGTCCAGATGCCCTGCAGGTTGGGATCACCCCAAGGCGTTTTCAGCGCTGAAGCCGAAGCCACCGGGGCCTGCGCCGCCGCCGGCGTGATGGACGCCGAAATGACAACGCTCAAAGCGGTCCCGGCAATGGCAACCGTTATTATCGAGAACCTCTCACGCATGGTGGCCTCCCTTTGACTGCATCTTGTTACCGCAATAGGATTCCCGTGCTGCTACGGGTTCCCATGAAATCAGATGGCCGGATGGTAGCGCTTTTCAGTGTTCGCCGATAGCACGGATGCCGGGCGCTTCCACTCAAGTCGGGAAATCTCCAAAAAGCGCAACTGCGTGCTGGAGCTGGTCGGACTCGAACCAACCACCAGACTGTTATGGAATGCGGGCGAGTCCGACCAGCTCACCTTGTCGAACACCAGGATGAGACTGGTCTCTGCCAAAGACACGTTGCGCGGTGTTACCTTTGGCATTGATGCCGAGACTTCTTGTCTTCTCCGCAAACTCGGGCCAGGCGGCTTCCTCCGTCCTCCACTAAACATACTTCGACCCCAGGATGGCGTCTTCGATATATCGCTACAAAATCTACCAATGGGCTCTCGATCGCCTGCGGCGTAGCAGCCACCCAAAGAATCCCCGTCCGTTCGGATTTGAGGGCGCGCGCCCTCTCGCCAAGGGAGGTGTCATTCAGTTGGTCGCCTCGCCGCCAAACGGATATCTCGATCTCCATTGCACAAAAACCTAGTCGGACTACAATATTACCGCTTGCGGTCGGTTCCCCAATATTGTTCGGCTATGCAAGTGGCGACCGGCGCGCATCGTACCGGGGCCATCTACCACGTTGTTTCACGATTGCTCAGACGTCGCACACCTGAATGGATAAACAATGGCTATGGAACGCACGCCAGCCCCTCATCCTATCGACGTTAAAGTCGGCAACCTCATCCGATTGCGCCGACAAGAATTGGCGATGTCGCAGACCGATTTGGCGAAGGCGCTTGGGCTGACATTTCAGCAAATTCAAAAGTACGAAAAAGGCACCAATCGCGTGAGCGCCAGCAGGCTTTCGGAGATTTCGGACGCGCTTAAAGCTCCGATCACCTTTTTCTTTTCCGAAACTGGGAAGCCGAAGACCAGGAGTGCCGAGCATCAGGAGCCGTCTGATCTGACGGAAGGGCTTAGACTGA
>DATGVJ010000182.1:0-21888 GCA_035300505.1 Xanthobacteraceae bacterium | reverse complement strand
CAAGAAGTGATCCGCAAGCTTTACGCCACACCGAAGGAATTCGTCGAGCGCGCCAAGACGGCGATAAAGCCGTAGGGCTTGGAGCAAGTTTCGGGGACGGTGACGGATGCTTCCCGTTCGGAGCCCCGCCTTCGGGCGGCCTTCCTTTCCGGCAGTGAGAATCGAAACGCTGCGGTTCGGAGTACCGCCTTTAGGCGGCTCGTTCTTCCTATCGGCGCAGGGGTCGAAGCAAGAGCCGCCTACTGCGGAGCCGCCTGAAGGCCGGACTCCAAACGAGAACCATCCGTCGAAATCTACATATAGGCCAAGCCGACCCGCAAGCACTATGCCTAGACAACCGATCAAAGCGTTTGGCTTCGTTTTGGCCAAAACGGTCGGCTTCGTCCTGCTCATCTCCCCTGCAAAAATCTATATTTGCGCAAATATGAAATCTTGTGTTGCATAACAGGTCGCTGGAAGAGCAATTGTGCACCCATTATAGAGCGGGACTTGGCCCGCGCCTAAGCTTGGACATCGACCGAAACAAAAACGCCCGGCGGGGGGCGCAATTGGACGCGATCATTTCGCCAATAGTCGAAGTGCAAAGTACAGTCAATCAATTACTATGTGCGAAGCTGTGCGATGTTGTGCGATTTTACCGATCGCTGACCGACGAGCAGAAACCAAGGTTCAATCAGCTCGGCGCGGGCGCGCTGTTGCCTTGTTCCTCTTCCTGCGCCGCGCGATAATAGTTTCTTCGTTCAGTCATTAGCCCTAACGGCCATGCCGGACTAAATTGAGGAAGTCTCAAATGGTACGTTGCTATGTACCAAGTGCGGAAAGTGTGTAGGGCGCAATCGCTTTATTGCGCCATGGACCCACAACGGTTTACCTGCGAAGAGCGGCAAGCGGCGCAATAGATTGCGCCCTACGCGCTGCGGTACATCTTGCCTCAAACAGGTTCACATTTCGCGCAAGCGTTCAAAGCTCCGGCTAAGACGGCTTCACGAGGAAGAGCCGGTTTCCGACAAAGGTAAGCGAAAAATCGCCAATACTCCTTCCACTCGTTCGCTCGCCCCCTGAACCGGAACAAGAAAGACTTCGAGGGCGATCTGCTGTCCATTCTTGTGCAATCCTGGGATCGGCCCCCAAGCAGCACTGCCACGCCAAGCAGAACCTATCGTGCGGTTGAACCCCGTCCAATGCATCTCCCGATATTGCTCAGGCACGATCAAATCAACTCGTTTGCCCAAAGCTTCTGCCGCCAAATGGCCATACAAAGCCTCGGCCCCGGAGTTCCAAAACCCGATGCTGCCATCAGCATTGGCATATATGATCGCGGAATGTCGGTTTCCCGCAAGCGCCGAAATGAACGCGTTGAAATTTTCCGGCTCCGGCATGGGCGAGTATCCTGATCTGAGGGCTTCAGGCAAGAAATTTGCCTGCGCCGAGAATACGCTTCGCAGTGCACTTTTGTTACCTGCGGGCGATTGGATTTAAAAAATTCCACGCACAAAGCTGATCGCCGGCCTCCAAGATCGCTGCCGCTCAAATTCCCTGATTGGCGGGGACGCAAGGGCGTGTTCGCCCGCACTGCGGCGGACAGATACGGACTAGCCGAAATGCGCTGTAGCGGCAATGCGCGCAAGCGCATCGGACCGGGAGTCTCTCAATCTAGATTGGCTCAAGAACCATATCGCGCCCTTCGCGCGGTATGGTTCTCCCAGCCCTACTCCACCTTCAAATTCAATTTCTTAATCAGCGCCGACCACTTGCGCTCTTCCAGGTCGATATCCTGGACATATTCATCCGGCGACGACGTCAGCGAATCCCCGCCCTCGGTCTGGATGCGCTGTTTGACCACGTCGGTTTCGACCAGTGCGCGCAGTTCCTTGTTGAGACGGTCCACGATGGGGCGCGGGGTGCCGGGCGGCGCCAGAAGGCCATAGTGCAACACCGAATCAAAACCCGGCAGTCCGGATTCGGTGGCCGTCGGCACATCGGGCAACAGGCTGAAACGCTTCGGTCCCGTCACCGCGATGGCTCGCAATGTCCCGGCCTGGATATTTCCCATGGCGGGCGGCAGCACGCCGAATGCAAACGGAATATGGCCGCCGATCAGGTCATTCATCAACGGTCCCGTTCCGCGATAAGGCACGATCGTTATGTCGACGCCGGCAGCCGATTTGAAATACTCCGCCGTCAAATAGCCGCCGGTACCAATTGCCGACGTGCCGATATTGAATTTTCCCGGCTGCTGCTTCAGGAGCGCGACCACGTCGGCCATGGTCTTGGCGGGGAACGACGGATGCGCAATGAGCACAACCGGCATCGAGGCAATGAGCCCGATGGGCGTGAAATCCTTGCGCGGATCATAGCCCGCATTGGCATAGAGGCTCGGATTGATTGATATGGTGCCGGTGTGGCCGAGCAGCAGCGTATGCCCGTCGGGATCAGCTTTTGCCACCGCACGGGTGCCGATATTGCCGCCAGCGCCGGCGCGATTGTCGACGATGACACTGTGCTTGAGCGCGACGGACAGGCGATCCGCCACGATCCGCGCCATGGCGTCGACACCGCCGCCGGGCGGATAAGGCACGACCAGCGATATGGTTCGGCTCGGGTAGGATTGGGCAGTGGCCGTGCCGGCAAGCCCGAGTAATGAAATCAGGATTGCCGCACCGAAAACCCCAGCGCGCTTGCCGAAAGCTTTCCGCTTGAAATTCTCAAGATCGAAACGCAAGAGCGATCCGGATTGATTCGAAGCGGCATCAGCGTCAGGGCGATCGGTTCCGCTCATTGTGCGAGATGCTCCAAGCATTGAGACCTCCAGTGAATTAGTGGCGCACGTCATTTAAATCGAAGGGGTTGCACACCCTTCGAATTCGTAGCCCCCATAGGCGCTAGTATAAGGATTGTAGGATGGGTTGAGCCGCACGCGCGTTGCAGACGCGCGTAGATGCGCTGTTGCCGAACCCATCAACCACAGCCTATCATTCTGCGGCCCTTGGGGTTGATGGGTTTCGGTAAATCGCGTGAAGAACGCGCTTTACCTCTACCCATCCTACGATCCGCGCCCGTTTGACAACACGCGACGACCCTCGACCGGCCGGTGACGGGCAGTCGCGCACAACTCTCGCAAGGAAACGGATCGAAGTTCTTAGTGCACGCTTTCGTCGTGCCGAAGCCGCTCGATCTCGTCCTTTACCAACAACTTGCGCCGCTTCAATTCCGCAACAGCCAGACCGTCGGTTGACGGATGCGCAAGCGCCGAGTTGATTTCTTCCTCAAGTGCGTGATGCTGCCGTTCCAGGTCCACAAGGTGCGATCGAATTGACATGAGTTGCGTCTCCCATAGCGCTCCCGGGCGAACCCTGCCGCGGATTTGATCCGGGTGGGGTCCGGTTCGCCGCAAAAACGCGTCGGCTAAAGTGCCACAGCCCGTCACGCTTCCCAATCGTGTCGCGCCACAGCGTCAGATTGATGCCTGACGAGAACAGTCTACACCAGCCGAGGCGAAAGTACGAAACGCGTGCGAGTTGCGCCCCGAAATATTCGATGATAATCGCAATAAAAGCCTAACTCACTTGAAATAAAGCATAATTTGGAGATATATTGACCGATATGCGACACTCTTGTACCGCCGAATCGGGCGGCCAGGAATAGCGTTGCGCTCACATGTAACCAAAGGTAGCGATGACCAAAGAGGAAGAACGCGAGTTGCGCGAGCAGCTGGCGCGGCTCCTGCAAGAGCACCGCGACCTCGATGCCGCTATTGCGGCGCTCGAAGACGCGCCGGGCGCTGACCTGTTGCAGGTTCAACGCCTGAAGAAACGCAAGCTGTTCCTCAAGGATCGCATCGGCTTCGTCGAAGACCAGCTTACGCCAGATATCAGCGCCTGAACTACTCCTATTCAGGCACAATGCCCGCCTTCTGGATGACCTCGCTCCAGCGTTTCGTTTCATCCTGTATCAGCTTGCGCATGTCGGCCGGGCTGCCGCCGGCCGGCAGCAAATTGAGATCCTCGAAACGCTTGCGGGCATCGGGGTTGCCGATGATCTCGTTGATGGCCGTATTGAGCTTGCCGGTAATTGCCGCAGGTGTCTTCGGGGGCGCCGAGATCGCGTTCCATGTATCCGACACAAAGCCAGGTACGCCGATCTCGGTCATGGTCGGAATGTCCTTGAGAGCGTCCAATCGTTTTTCAGTGGCGACCGCCAGAATGCGTGCTTTCTTGCCGTCATGAAGTTTCACCGCCGAGGACAATTCCATGAAGATGAAGTCGACATGGCCTGCCACGATGTCGTTGAGCGCCGGCCCCGTGCCACGGTAGGGTACATGCGTGAGCTTGGCTCCCGTAAGCGTCGCCAGCAATTCGGCAGTCAGATGCGAGGTGGTTCCGTTCCCCTGTGAAGCGAAGTTAAACTTGCCTGGATTGGCTTTCAACACGGCCAAGAATTCCTGCCCGGTCTTGGCCGGGAAATTGTCCTTCACCAGCAGCACGTTCGGAAACTTGGTCATGACCGCGACCGGCTCGAGCGCGGCCGGGTCAAAATTAAGCTTCTTGTAGAGCGACAAGTTGGTCGTGAGCGGGGCCGGCTGCGACGCCATCAGGGTATAGCCATCGGGGGACGCGGCAAAAACCGCTTCGGCACCCACATTGCCGCCCGCGCCGCCACGGTTCTCGATCACGAATGGCTGTCCGAACCTGTGCTGCAGCCGCTCCGCGAAGATGCGCGTGACCGTATCGACGCCGCCACCGGCCGGCACCGTGACGATGACTTTGACCGGCCTGTTCGGGTAATCAGCCGCAGGATTTTGCGCATGCGCAAACGGCGCCGGGATCAATATCGCGGCCACCATCAAGGGAATAAGTCTCAGCATTACATCCTCCATCGGACAGGCAAACGCGTACTTGCTCAGATAGGATACGTCCAGTCCCTTGCAAATGTGGCACATTGTGCCGGGCGCGAGGGTTCGGTGCCGCGATTATCGTAGGGGCGGGCCTTCGGCGGCTTGCGCCGCTGTGCCCGCCCGCCGACCCACTCAACGTGCGGTGTTTGTGGAACCCCGGGCGACCACAAGGGTCGCCCCTACGAATTCGAAGCGTGTGCGATCCCTTCGATTTGGGTGACGCAGCCCGCTAACCACCCGCCGCCAAACGAAGCGCGCGACGTGCCACCTTGCGGGCATACATGGCGCGGTCCGCCCTCTCCAACACATCGCCAGGCTGGTCGAGCGGCAGCAGGGCCGCGACGCCGCAGGAAGCCCCGACTGAAAGACTAAGCCCCGCGTGGGTAGCGGTGGTGCGGCCGATGGCTGCTTCAATTGCGCCCGTCTTGGTTTGCGCTTCCATATCCGGGCAATTCCACAAAAGGAGCGCAAATTCGTCGCCACCCAATCTCGCGACCACATCCGACGCCCGCACATGGCGGCTAAGCACCATCGCGACCGCGCGCAATACCGCATCACCCGCCGCATGACCGTGCTGGTCGTTGATGCCTTTGAAATCGTCGAGATCAATAAAGAGAAGGGCCGACCTGATGGCGTGCCGCTTCACATGGGCAAGCGACCGCTTGAGTTCCCGTTCGAATCCGCGCCGGTTCAAGACGTCCGTCAATGGATCGACTTCTGCACGTATGGCCAATTCCGCCATCTCGGCACGCGCCGTTGAGAGTTCGCGCTCCAGGCGCTCCACCTCTGCGGTCAGGATCTGGATTTGCGAGGCGGGCCGATCTGGCGCAGCGTCTTTTGGCGCAGCGTTTTGGACAATCGCCGCGGGCGCAACCCGACGGGCGACGCCACGCTGCTCGGGCGCCACGCGCAACTTGGTTGGCCTTTGCTGACGCACGCCTTTTGGCATCCAGTGCCCCATTGCGAATCATCGCCGGGCGCCAAGGATAGCGGGTGCGGCTAACGACCAGCAAGCGAGCCGGGATCGATGGATTCCGTCTTGTGAAGACCGCAGTTCCTCCGCATCATGATGGCGAATATGATGACGATAAAGGAGCGCGCATGCAGTTGCATCTGCAGACTTGGCCGGACGTGGAGGCCTACCTCAAGGACAGCCATGGCATCATCATTCCCATCGGCTCGACCGAGCAGCACGGCCCCAACGGACTGATCGGCACCGACGCCATCTGCGCCGAGGTGGTGGCACGCGCGGTCGGCGAGGCCACCGGCGCATTGGTGGCGCCGACGATCTCCGTCGGGATGGCGCAGCACCATATGGCGTTCACGGGCTCGATGACGCTGCGGCCGTCGACGCTCATCGCCGTGATCAGGGACAACATCGTCTCGCTGGCGCGCCACGGCTTCCGACGCTTCTACTTCGTCAACGGCCACGGCGGCAACATCGCGACGGTGAACGCGGCCTTCTCCGAGGTCTATGCCGAAAGTAGTTTGAATGGCGACGCCGGCAACAAGCCGGGCGTCAAATGCCGCGTCAGGAACTGGTGGGAAGCGCCCACGGTGAAGCAACTGTCGCGGGAACTATACGGCAATGCCGAAGGCAGCCATGCCACGCCGTCCGAAGTGTCGCTGACTTGGCACGTTTTTCCGCAGGCGGCGCGGCCCATGACCATGGATCCGCCGGTGGCGCCGACCGGCGGCTTCACCGACGCCGACAATTACAGGCGGAATTTTCCCGACGGACGCATCGGTTCCAATCCCGGATTGGCGAGCGCGGAGGCGGGTGGTCGCTTTCTCGCCGCCTCTGTCGAATATCTGGCAGCGGATTTCCGGGCATGGATTGACGATTGAGGTTAAGGACCATGAAACCATTCGCCCTCTTCGGCTTGGCTGTCGGCCTGACCGTATCCGCGATCAACAACCCGGCCCAAGCCCAGGCACTTCTTGTGACAGACCTCTTCCCCCAACGCACGATCACGCTCGTCTGTCCGTTCCCGGCCGGTGGCGGCACCGACATCCTGGCGCGCATGCTGGCCCAGGAACTGCAGGACAAGCTCAAGCAGACCGTGATCGTCGACAACCGCGTGGGCGGCGGGACCGTGCTTGCGGCACAGACGGTCGCGAAATCCAACCCGGATGGACACACCATCCTGCTCGCGCCCGTGACTACGCTCGCGATCAATCCAAGCGTCTTCAAGAACATCCCCTATGATCCCATCAAGGATTTTGCGCCGATCGGGCTGATCGGCGCGGCGGAATTCGCACTCGTCGCCAACCCGTCGCTTGGCGCCAATACGCTGCCCGAACTGATCGACGTCATCAGAAAGCGGCCCGGCGCCTTGAGCTACGGCAGTTCGGGCGCCGGCACGCCGCATCATTTATTCATGGCCATGTTCCTCAAGATGATCGGCGGCAGCGCACAACATGTGCCCTACCGCGGCAGCCTGCCGGCGCTGACCGACGTGGTATCGGGGCAGATCGAGTTCATGATGGTCGATCTCGCGGTCGCCATGGGCTTGATCCAGGAGGGCAAGGTCAAGGCATACGGCGTACCGTCGGCAACACGCGTGAAGGCGATGCCGGATATCCCGACCATCGCGGAAGCCGGCGTACCGGGCTATGCGGGAAGCGGCTGGTTCTCGATCGTCGCGCGTGCGGGTACGCCGCGCACGGCGGTCGACAAGGTCAACGGCGTGTTGACCGCCTTTCTCAAGCAGCCCGATGTGCAGGCGAGGCTTTATGGGTTGGCGATCCAACCGATGACCAGCACGCCGGAGGAACTCGAGAAGCACATCGCAGCCGAAATCGTGAAATGGGCGCAGGTCGTCAAGGATGCGGGCATCGAGCCGCAGTGAGTTTGGAGCACGATGGCGGAAATACTGGTGCCGGAATTGCCGTGTAGGATGGGTAGAGCAAAAAAAGCGCGTTCTTCACGCGCTTTTTTGCGAAACCCATCAACCCCGTCGCGCGGGTCCAGTGATGGGTTTCGCGATCACGCGTGAAGGACGCGTTATCGCTCTACCCATCCTACGAATTCGTGGGTTTAGCGCGGCAGCACCGCCAGAACAATCGGCAGAGGCCACCTGCGGCTTCCGATCAGAGGCCGCAGGAGCTGTAATTTTCCGTCGTGCGTTGCCAATTCGTATTGCCCGCATTGGTCGCGCTCGAAGCGTTTGTATTTGATCATCTGGCAAGCGACAGGGCCGCCATCGAGATTGAGTGCCAATTTGAGTCGCAGCGGCGTCGTGGTTAGAAACTCAGCGAGCCGATCGAGAGAGAAGAAAGCGTCTTTTGTGGTACCGAGGATGATGGAACCATCATGGGCTTCGGCGACGAATGTCCGGTTGGCCAGCCAGCGGCTGTTGCCTTTCGATCTGCTCAAGCCGTCGTCGCCGATGAGCATAGGATAGGACACCATCCCATCGTCGGCATCACGAAGCGCGTCCTGCCAATCGAGATTTGCCAAGTCGCGAATGCCTGCAAACGAACGGGAGGCGACGAACGCGCCGTGTTTGGCATCGTAGTTCTTTGGCCCGCCATACCGGTTTGCATTCAGGATAGGCGTCGCGGGCATTCCGTTGCGCGTGAAATAGCTTCCATTGGTGACAAGCACGGCCCCGAGCTTGTCCATCCACTCCGAAGCGTCCCAGGAATCACTTGACCTGGTGCGAACCTGGAATTTGAATCGATCCGGGTCGATACGGGCGAGCAAGATCCGGTCCACCTCGACATTGTCCGCCATGACGGGGAGTTCCCCGACATCGAATCCCCGATCAAGCTGCTGCCACTTGAACGGTCCAGGCCGCACCACTGGGGGCTTGTCCTGCAAGGCCAAACGCATGGAAGCTGAAAGGCGCTGATCGTTTGGCTCGACATTGACCCAGACGGGTATGACATGACGCAGAATGATGTTGAGGCCGAATGTGCCGGAGTGAGCGAGCACCCCCGCAACGGCGAGCCCCGCGCTTGTGATGATAGCCGCAGACACCAATAAGAACTTGCGTAACATTGTTCATCGACTCCCAGCAGCCGTGGATGATAAGCGCCACTACTGCCTCGAAACGATGCTTCGTTGGATAGCCAAGTTTGGCAATTTTCGGCACTGGCGCGGACGAAGGTGGCTGTTGCGTCCGCGTTGGTGCGGGTTTGTCAGGTCTCGTGAGCGTTCTGCCGCCGCGCGTCGTAGAGCGATAGGTACAAGGGCGCTGCGTAGGGTGGGCAAAGGCGCCAGGCACAATGGTCGAACAAACAAATGGTCTATCGTGGCGCCGTGCCCACGCGGCGGTGGCGCAACAAACAACAAACGAGGTGGGTGTGATTGGCACCACCGTCGCGTGGGCGCGGCGCCACGATGGCACGTTGCATACACCGGCATTGTGCCAGGCGCCTTTGCCCACCCTACGAAACCTGCCATTTCGTTGGAGGCAAGATGTACCGCAATGCTATGGCGCAATAAAGCAATTGCGCCCTACACACCGCCAAACCCGCCCGCTCACGCCGCCGCGGGGCGCCCGCGCCATATCCGCCACCTTGCAAACTGCCGCAGGCGCCACGTGCGCATGTTCTCGATCGCCATCAGGGCCGCGGGCGTCACGATGAGCGTCAACAAGGTCGCAAATCCAAGCCCGAACACGATTGCGGTCGAGAGGTTGATCCACCATTGCGTGGCCGGCGCCCCGATCGTGATCTCGCGCGAGAGAAATTCAACATTCATCCCGAACGCAATCGGCAGAACGCCGAGGATGGCCGTCACGGCGGTGAGCACAACCGGCCGTGCACGCTCGCGGCAGGTTTCCAGGATGGCCTCATGGGCCGCCACGCCCTCGCGCCGCAGCCGATCGTAGGTGTCGATCAGCACGATATTGTTGTTCACGATGACGCCCGCATTGGCGATCACGCCGATGCCTGTCATCACAACACCGAACGCCTGCCCCATGATCAAAAGGCCGAGCAGCACGCCGAAAGTGGACATCAAGACCGCGGACAACACCAGGCCGACTGAGGTCAGCCGATTGAATTGCGCAAGCAGGATTGCGAAGATCATGAAGATCGCGGTTCCGAACGCCTTCATCAAGAAGGCGCCGGCCTTTTCGCGCTCTTCGTCTTCGCCCTTGAGCTTGAAGAGAACGCCATTGCCGAGATCCGCCGAGCCAAGTTCGCGCGCGATCTCCTGCTGCACTTTTGCGGTCTGCACGCCTGCGGCCACATTGGCGGACACCGTCATGACGCGCGCGGCATTCACGCGGTTGATGTAGCCGACGCGCGGCGCGGGCTCGCGTGTCACGAAATTTCCAATTGGCACATGTCCAGCCGGCGTCTGGATTCGTAAATCGTCGATCTGGTCGAGGCTGCGCCGGTCCGGTGGAAAGCGCACCAGGATGTCGACAGCTTTGTCGCTGTCGACAGGCCGATATTCCGTCGCCTTGAGGCCGTTTGTGACCAGTTGCACGGCACTGCCGACTGCGTTGACACCGGCGCCGTATTTGGCGGCCTCGGACTTGTTGACCTCGATCTTCCAATCGATCCCAGGTAGCGGCAAGCCATCGTCAAGGTCGAGAATCTCGGAATGCTGGGCCAGTAGAGCTGCGACCTTGCGGGCGGCGCTGGGCAATGCCGCAGGATCAAGAGCCGTGAGTTGCACCTGGACGGGCTTGCCTGTCGGCGGCCCGCCGCGTGGCGCCGTCACCTCGACCAGGATGCCTGGAATGTCGGCGGTCTTTTCGCGCATCTGGTCCATGATTTCGTGCGCGGATGGACGGATGCGCCAATCATCGAACTCGAATTGAATCACGCCGATCGTGTCTTCGGTCAATTCCCCCATGCCCCGCGGCTGCTCACCGATGCGGCTATAGACGGTCTTGAGCCCCTTGAATGCGAGCACGCGCTTCTCGACTTCGGCAACCAGGCGATCTTTTTCATCGAGCGAAAGATTGCCGCGCGCGTGCAGGATGACCTGGCCGTAGTCCGGCTCGACCTTGGGGAAGAACTCGACGCCACTGCCGAATTTTCCATAAGCGGCCTGCACGGCGAACAGCAGGAAAGCCGCGAGCGCAAGCGTGGTGCCGGGATGGCGCAGTGCCAATTGCACGGTGCGCATATAGGGACCTCGGTCACGGGCCCGCTCGTCACGTGGGACTTTTGAGGCCTTGCCGAGCAGGGCGCCCAGCGTCGGCGTGAAGAACAGCGCCACCGCGAGCGAGGCCGACAGGGTCGCGATCAAAGTGATCGGCAGATATTTCATGAATTGGCCGACCACGCCGGGCCAAAATAGCAGCGGCGAGAAAGCAGCGACCCGCGTTGCGGTCGCCGCAATGACCGGACCGGACATGCGTTTGGCGGCAAGCGCATAGGCCTCGCGTGGCGGCATTCCCTCGGACATGCGGCGCTCGGCGAATTCCGACACGATGATGGCGTCGTCGACCAGCATGCCGACCGCGAGGATGAGCGAGAACAGGACCACGATGTTGACGGTGAGCCCCGCCAACTGGAGCCCAAGCACGCCGGCCAGAAACGATGCCGGAATTGCGATCCCGATGAACAGCGACGCACGGAACCCGAGAACAAACAGAATCACGATCGCGACCAGAAGCACGCCGGTCACGACGGAGTTCTGCAGGTCCGAAAGCATTTGCCGGATGACTTTCGATTTGTCCTGCGTAAACGTGACATGCACGGCTTCCGGCCAATTTTTCTGCAGCTCTCCGACAATGTATTTTACGATATCGACAGTCTCGATCAGATTGGCGCCCGTGCGCTTCGACACTTCGATCGTCATGGCCGGCCGCCCATTGACGCGCGTCACGGAGGTCGCGTCCTTGAATGTCGGTTTGACCTCGGCAATGTCGAGCAGCGTGACGGCGGCTGCCGCCGAGGCGATGACCGGGATCTTGAGAATGTCCTGCGGACGCTCAAACAAGGACGGCACCTTCACGGCAAATCGCCCGCTTTGTCCTTCGATCGCACCGGCCGCGATCAACGTGTTGAAGCTTTGCGTGAGCTGACCCAGCTGGTCGAGCGACAGCCCATAGCTCTGCATCAGGTTCGGCTCGATGATGATCTCTACCGCCTCATCGCGCGCACCGCGTAGTTCAGCCGCCAGCACACCGGGCGCCTGTTCGATTGCGTTCTTGGCCGCGCGCGCAATCCGCAACAGTGTCCGTTCTGGCACGTCGCCCGAGAGCCCCACCACCAGCACAGGATAGAGCGAAAGATTGACTTCCAGCACCTGCGGCTCGTCGACATCGCGCGGCAGATCGTGCTTGGCGGTATCGACCTTGGCGCGCACATCGGCCAGCGCAGCCTTGGAATCAAAACCGGCCTCGAATTCGAGCAGTACGAACCCGCCGCCTTCGAAGGCTGTGGAACGCATTTCCTTGACGTTGCCGACCGACTTGAGCTGGGTCTCGACCGGTCGGAGCAACAACCGCTCGGAATCCTCCGGGCTGATCCCGCGCTGGGAAAGCTGAACGTAGATGATCGGTATCTTGACGTCCGGTTCCGCTTCTTTCGGGATGGTTACGTAGGCGACCAGGCCCGCGAACAGCAGGAATACCAGCGTTGCGATCGTCAGTCTCGAGTGGTCGATGGCATAGTCGATGAGCTTCGACATAAGACGGCTACCTTACAGATGCCGAAAGGTCAGCAGCCGCAACCGGGTCCACCTTCTGGCCTTCGCGCACGAAATCCTGACCCTGGACGATCACCCTTGTGCCGTCTGGTATCCCCGTCACCCACATGTTGCTTTGCTCGTCCTCGACGACCGCGATCGGCATGAAGCCGACGATATTGTCTTTGCTATTTTCTTGGCCATTTACGTGGGAGACCACGCGCACCCCGATATTGCCATTGCTGGCGATGGTAAGTGCCGACCGCGACACCTGCGTCGCCGCCACCGCGGCAAGCGGCAATGAAATTTCCGCCGTTATTCCGTCGGGGATCGAAAGGTCACGGTTTGGCAGTTCGATTTCCACCCGATAAGTACGGGTCGTCTGGCTCGCCGTCTTGGCGACATAGCGAACCTTGCCGCGCGCGGTTACACCTGTGACGAGCCGCACTTCGGCCTCATCGCCGATTTTGACGCTGGCGAGCTTGCGCTCCGCCACTTCGACGACGGCCAGCATGGGGTCAAGCGCGACGAGTTGCGCGAGTTCGCGGCCCTGAAACGAAAAAGCCGCCTGGCCGACTTCGACCGACAGATCGCCGATCACGCCGGTCCATGGAGCGCGTACTATACCCCGATCGCGCTCGGCTTCGGCCATCGCCATCGCACCTTCGGCCGCGGCGAGCTGCGCCTCCAGATTGACGAGATCGAGCTTGGGCATGGCCCCCGTTGCAATCAGGCGCCGCTTGGCATCGAGTTCAGCCTGGCGTTGGGTGACAAGCGCCTTGGCCTGCATCACCTGGGCGGCGCGCGCATCGTCGGACAGCACCGCTATGACGTCGCCTTCCTTGACCCAGGTGCCGCGTTTGATGCGCAATTCGGTCAACACGCCGCCAGTGCGCGCCGTGATCATCACCCGTTTATCCGCCTCGGTGCGGCCGGAAATCGTGAGCTTGCGCGCATGCATGACCTCGCTCGTCTCGATCACGGCGACGCGAAAGAGCTTGCGGGCCTCGGTGGTGTCGGTCCGGGGCGCGGCGCGGCTTTCGGCGCTTTCATGCGGCATGAAATGCCCGGATGCGATCCAGAGGGCCGCAGCCGCGACAAGGCCAACGGCGGTAAGGCGGCTTCCGATCATCGGGATGGCTCCTCGTTGATGGTTTCGTTCTTGGTCGCTTCGTTTGTCTCGTGCTTGGCCGCGTCACTGGCCGCGTCATGGGTCGCGACACAATGCGGACGGTTGCGCAACATGTGGCGCGTAATGTCCATGAAGACGGGAACGACGGATGCAGGGTCGAAATTCGGATCGAGGGCGCGGCGCCACCAGACGCCATCCGCAATGATCATGAGCATCGTTACGGCGCCGTTGAAATCGATATCACGCGGGATGTCGCCGCGCTCCGCTGCCGCGTGCAACAGGTCGACGAGCCACTTTTTCACATCGGTATCGAAGGACGCGGAGATGCGCGCAATGTCGGGGTTGCGGCGTGCCTCCGCCATGACCTCGGTGCAAAGCAGAACCTGTTCGGTCGGCTTCTCGGCGAAGTGGTGGTGCGCCATGCCTTGGAGGACGTTGAACAGTCCCTGCGAGAGATCGGCGCTGGCAAATTGCTGCGCGACTTCGGCCCGGTCGCGCTCCGCAATGCCGGCCATGAGCGCTTCTTTCGAAGGAAAGTAGCGATAGAGGTTGCCGGGGCTCATGCCGGCCTCGGCGCAAATCTCCTGCATGGAGGCGCCGTGGAAGCCGGAGCGGACAAAACACCGCTGCGCCGCCGCCAGAATCTCGGCACGGCGATCCGCCTGCAGCTGAACGTTGACCCGGCGCATTTCCCCCGCCCCGAATGCGATAGTGAGAATGAACGTTCACTCTCATATTTTCTGCGGTTGCGAGATGTCAAGCCTAAAATCTGAGACAAATTGTCAATTGATTGATTTTACACATTAATTTTAAGATTTTGGCGGTTGCTCACGACAACACCGGCTTGGCTTCGCTATGGGCTGATGTGATTCGATGACCTGTCGGCGCACTCGGTCTGACTCCCTCTCCCCTCTGGGGAGAGGGCTGGGGTGAGGGGGTACGGTGGTCGAATGAAGGCAGCTCTCGAGCCAGGCTTTTCCCCAACGGAAGTCGGATTTGTTCGATTGCCCCCAAACTAAAGAATGACCGAAGTTGGACAAGTTGCGACCTCTGCCAGGGCAGGGGATGCGAGACCTATCGAGGGACCGTAACCCCTCACCCCAGCCCTCTCCCAAAGGGAGAGGGAGTCATACCGAGTGCGCCGATCGGTCAGCGACCCGCACAACACAGGGACTTCACTCCGGTTTGATATTCGCCGCCCTAACCACCCCGCCCCATTTCTCGGTTTCATCGGCAATGACTTTCCCGAATTCTGCCGGCGAGCCCGCGAGCACGGTTCCACCCATTTCGCTAAGCCGGTCCCTGATCTTGGGATCCGCAAAGGCTGCATTGATCTCCCGGTTGAGGCGGTCGACGATGTCGGGCGGCGTATTGGCGGGGGCGCCGACCCCATACCAGGCGCTCGCCTCGAAGCCCGGGACGAAATCGTTCATCGTCGGCAGGTCGGGCAGAGCCGCGGCGCGGTTAGCCGTCGTCACCGCCAATGCCCGCACGGCACCCGCCCGGATGTGACCGATTGTTGCGGTAATGCTGTCGAACATGACCTGGACCTGGCCCGCGATCAGGTCGGTGAGGGCCGGAGCCTGGCCGCGGTACGGCACGTGCACGATTTTGGTCCCGGTCATCATGTTGAACAGTTCACCGGTCACGTGCTGGATGGTACCGATGCCGGCCGATGCCATGTTCAGCTTGCCGGGATTGGCTTTGGCGTAGGCAATGAATTCCGGAACCGAATTGACCGGAACAGCCAGATTGACCTCGAGCACGGCCGGCACACGAATGAGCCCCGCGACCGGCGTGATGTCTTGCATGAAATTGTAATTGAGCCGGTCATAGAGCGAAGCGTTGACGGCATTCGCTGTCGTGGCGAGGAGTAACGTATAGCCGTCGGGCGCCGCACGCGCGGCCGCCTCGGTGCCCGCGTTGCTGCCGGCGCCCGGCCGGGTTTCGATGATGAACGGTTGGCCGAGCCGCTCGGAAAGCCATTGACCAAACAGCCGTGCCAAAATGTCGGCCGGACCGCCCGCCGCAAAAGGCACGATCCAGCGAACCGGCTTTGTGGGATAGGTTTGTGCGCCCGCTGTACGCGGCACAGCCGGCAGCATGGCGGCACCCGCCGCCATAGCCAAGAACCTGCGGCGCGGCAGATTAATCTTCGAGCGTGTCTTAATTTTCGAGCGCGTCAATGTGCACACGGTCATTCCCCGACAATCCCATGCTCGCGGACAATCGGGCCCCATTGCTTCATCTGCTCGACAAGAAACTTTCTCTGTTCTTCGGGACCGGCGAGCAATTCGGTAATTTGCATGTTCTCGACGAGTTGCTTGTTGAGAACCGGTTCCCGCAGCGTCTCGACCAGCGCTGTCCTGAAACGCTCGATGATCGGCTTCGGCGTTCCCCCGGCCGTGAATACGCCCCACCAGGCGTAGGATTCGAAAGCCGCGAAGCCGCTTTCGAGCGCCGTCGGCACGTCAGCAAGCGCTCCGACGCGAGCCTTGCCGGTTTGCATCACAGCCCTAAGTCTCCCGGCTGCGACCTGGGGCATCGCCACGGCAACACTCGCAATGATCAAATCGACATGGCCCGCGATGGCATCATTCATGGCGGGTCCCCCGCCCCGATAGGGAACATGCACAATTTTGACGCCGGCACGTTGCGACAGCAACACGCCGGTGAGGTGACCCAAACTGCCGCTGCCGACTGACGCGTAAGTGATGGTCTCCGGTTTTGCCTTCGCAGCCGCAACGATGTCGGCGAAGGTGCGATAGGGCCGTGAAGGGTGCGCGCAAATGACATTCGGCGCCGTCCCGATGAGCAGGACCGGATCGAGATCCTTTTCGGTATCGAAGGGAAGAGTTTGAAGAAACGGGTTCATCGCATGGGTGTCGAATACGAACACCCAATTGCTTCCGTCCGGCGGCGACTTTGCCACTTGAGCCGTCCCGATGGCCCCCGAAGCGCCTGGCTTATTTTCCACGATGATCGTCGTGCCCAACCGCTGCTGTAGTCCGGCCTGCACCATGCGCGAAATCTGATCGACGCTTCCACCAGGAGGAAATGGCACGACGAGACGAACGGCGCGCGACGGATCGGTCTGTGCCAGAACGAAGCCCGATAGCGCCGGAAGTGCGGCTGCGCCTGCCGCCAGTTGCAGGAATTCACGCCGGATAAATTTCATCGGTGCGCTCATGGTTTCCCCTTTAGCGGCCCGAATCCCTTTGGCGGGCGGCGGTGTTTCGTCCCGGATTTGCTTCGCCCCAGATTCATCGCGAGGCCTCCGGTTCGAGTTTGGGGCGATAGTCTCGCGCTTGGGGCCTCCCTGCAAGCCATTGGCAACCGCGATTGCGCGCCGATAGAATCAAGTGGCTAAGTCCGCCAATAGCTCGCCAAGGCGCCGGGTCGCCTTGCCTCATTGAAGTCCAACCTGATAATTGGACGCTTCCTTTTTGGGCGCTGTTGCTGTGGCGCGTTTTCTGCGGCGAATGTCCGCCGGGATCCAAGTCCAGGCTTCGCCAAAAAATGCGTCGTCGAAAGGCGCTATGGGGCCAAGAATATGGCTGGGAAGCCGGTTGCGATCATCATGGGTAGCCAGTCCGACTGGGCGACCATGAAGCATGCCGCCGATACGCTCAAGGCGCTCGGGATCGGCCATCAGTCGCTCATCGTGTCGGCGCACCGGACGCCGGACCGGCTGTTCAAATTTGGCAAGTCCGCCCGCAAGAAGGGCTTCAAGGTGGTGATCGCAGGCGCTGGTGGTGCGGCCCATCTGCCGGGCATGACCGCCTCGCTCACGCCGTTGCCGGTGTTTGGCGTACCGATGAATACGCACGCACTCGAAGGTAAGGACAGCCTGCTTTCGATCATGCAGATGCCGGCTGGCATTCCGGTCGGAACGCTGGCAATCGGCAAGCCTGGCGCCATCAATGCGGCGCTGCTTGCCGCAGCCGTCCTGGCGCTCTCCGACGACAAGCTTGCCGACCGCCTCGATCGATGGCGCGCCAAGCAGACCGAAGCGGTCGCGCAATGGCCTAAGGATTAACGCAAGTGGCCACAAACAAACTCTCGCCCCGTCACCCTGAGGCGTTCGGTGAACCCTATCTACGATCGGGCTCACCGAACCTCGAAGCGGCGACGGCCCGGACCAGTCATCCTTCGAGGCGCGTGCAAGAGCACGCGCACCTCAGGATGACGGTCGTTGGTAAGCAAAGCTGGTAAAAGTAGTGCTCAAACCCGACGACGCGACCATCGGCATTTTGGGCGGCGGACAGCTTGGCCGCATGCTGGCGCTTGCCGCCGCGCGGCTTGGATTCAAGTGTCACATATTTTCACCGAGCCCGGATTCACCGGCTTTTGACGTCGTACACCGCGTCACCTGCGCGGACTATACCGACACCGGCGCGCTTGACCGCTTCGCCGCCGATGTCGACGTCATCACCTACGAGTTCGAAAACGTACCGGCGGAAACCGCAACGTTCCTGTCCGCGCGACGCCCTGTCATTCCCGATCCCAACATCCTCGCGATCACCCAGGATCGGTTGACCGAAAAGAACTTCGTCAATGATCTCGGGATCAGGACCGCGCGCTTCGCGAGCGTCGATTCCGCCGCTGAACTTGGCCGAACGCTCGACACCTTCGGCCGGCCGGCCGTGCTCAAGACGCGCCGGTTCGGCTATGACGGCAAAGGCCAAATCATCCTGAGGGACGGCGCCGACCTTGAAACGGCTCTTGAACGCGCCTGTCTTGAAGCCGCTTGGCGCGACATTGGGGCGCAGCCCTCGATCCTCGAAGCATTCGTGCCGTTCCAATGCGAAGTGTCGGTGGTCGCCGCGCGCGCGCAGGACGGTACGGTGGAATGTTTCGATATCACCGAGAACGAACACCGCGATCACATTCTGAAAATCTCGCGCGTGCCGGCCAATGTTTCATCCGCCGTGGCCGCCGAGGCACGACACATCGCTGAGACAATCGCAGGCGCCTTTAACTATGTGGGCGTGTTCGCAGTTGAAATGTTCGTCGTCGACGAAGGATCGAAGCAAACCCTTCTGGTCAACGAAATTGCGCCGCGCGTGCACAATTCCGGCCATTGGACCATCGACGGCGCAACCGTCTCGCAGTTCGAGCAACACATTCGGGCCGTCGCGGGCTGGCCGCTCGGCAAGCCAATGCGTCACGGCCGTATCGAGATGATCAATTTGATCGGCCGAGAGGTCAAAACCTACGAGCAGTGGCTCGCCGTGCCCGGCGCGTTCGTGCATCTCTACGGCAAGGCTGCCGTGCGTGACGGCCGCAAGATGGGTCATGTCACACGGATCGTGGGCGAGGCCCGATGAGCTATGTAATTGCCGTCTTGATTGCGCTGTTCGCGGGCTGGTCGGTGGCCGCCAGCGACGCGCTGTTTCGCGCCGAGGAGAAGCCTGGCATTTTCCAGGGGACGGCCGGGATGGTTCTGCTCCTGGGGGCGACCGCAGCCGGCGGGCTCGTGGTGGCGGGGGCGGTGATATGGGTCTTGCGGATTTCGCCCTCCGCATCGGTGGCCGTCATTATCGGACTGTTCGGCCTCCTAGGTGCCAAAGCATCCAACATGCTCAATGTCTCCGCGGCCGGTGCCGCCAACCGCATGATGGTGGGAATTGCCGGCCTCGCCGTCCTGTACGGGATCGCGTGGTGGTATTTCCCGGTGTAATTTTTTTCAGGCCTGCGAAATTGCAAGAAACCACGTCGACAGATTGGACTTCTCCAGGGCTTTCTGCTAAAGGCCCGCATCAAATACGACGGGTACGCGCCTTTTTTGGCCCTCCCGCCGCTGCAGGAAATCAATCGACAAATTCAAGAGGAAGCACGCGTGCAGGTTCTCGTCCGTGACAACAATGTCGACCAGGCGCTCAAAGCGCTCAAAAAAAAGATGCAGCGGGAAGGCATCTTTCGCGAGATGAAGCTCCGTGATCACTACGAAAAACCCTCCGAAAAGAAGGCCCGGGAAAAGGCTGAAGCAATCCGCCGGGCGCGCAAGCTTGCCCGAAAGCGCCTGCAGCGCGAGGGCCTCCTGCCCATGAAGCCCAAGGTTCTGCCGGGCGCAGGTGGGCCGGGCGGACCAGGGGGCGCGGGCGGGCGTCCACCCCGTCGCCCGAGCTTCTAAGTCCTTGTTGGCTCGGCGGCGCTAACTATACTGTGGCTGGTCTTAAGGCCCACACAGTAAGCGCCCAATGATCCGCCAAGGCACCCAGCACAGCTTGCAGCACAGCCTGATAGCGTGCACCCTCCTCGCGGCGGCGCTGCTGCTTGCCGCCTGCTCCGGTGCCTCCGTCATCACGAATTCGGCGTCGGAACCCCAGGATCCCGGGAACGCGCTTTCGCCCGCCAATCTCGCGTCCCTGACCGCTGTCGTGGAGCGTAACCCTTCCGACGCGCAGGCCTACAATATCCGCGGCGCCGTCTATGGCCAGGCCGGCCAGCACGAACAGGCGCTGGCCGATTTCAACAAGGCCATCGGTCTCGATGCCAGATTTGCCCAGGCCTATGCCAACCGCGGGCTGCTCTACCAGGCCACCAACAAATTCGATCTGGCGCTGGCGGACTACCACAAGGCGCTCGGCCTCGACGCGAGCTACGCGCCCGCCTATGTGGGCCGCGGCACGGTCTATCGACAGAAAGGCCAGTTGCTGCTTGCTCTCAATGATTTCAACAAGGCCATTGCGCTGCGGCCCGACAACGCCAAAGCCTATTACAATCGCGGCCTGCTCTACCAAAGCCAACGCCAGCACCAGTTCGCAATCGACGACTTCTCAAACGCGATCACACTGACACCGCAGCAACAGGACCTCCTGGCCGCGCGCGCCTTGAGCTATCTCGCCATCGACGACACCAAGTCGGCGGCAACCGATCTCGACGAAGCCGTTCAACTCAATACGCTCAATATACAGGCCTGGATCGCGCGCGGTCTTGCCTACGAACGGCTCGGCAACACTGAAAAAGCTGCCGGCTCATACGCCAAGGCGTTGAGCGTCAACCGCGAGGACAAGACCGCGCAAGCTGGCTTTGGCCGGGTCGGCGGCCAGGCCGGCCGGCAGTACCAGGCGTTCTGATCTGACCCCAATTTCTAAAACCCCTGCAAAAACGCTTTTGCCGTCTCGTGGGCGCCAAACAAGCCAAGGTCCTCGTGGCCACCGCCGACAATGCGCGTGAAATGCTTCGGTGATTTGATCAGCGAATAAAGACGCTCGCCCGACGCGATCGGGATGACCACATCGCGATCCCCGTGCAGGATCATGACCGGCGCCGTCACCTTCGGGATGCGCAGGTCCGAACGGAATTGATCGTGCATGAGCCAGCGCACCGGGACAAACGGATAGGCGCCAGCCGCAATATCGACCGCAGCGGAATATGGCGACTCGAGAATGACGCATCGCACGGCGCGCTCGGACGCAATTGCGACCGCAACGCCTGTGCCGAGCGATTCTCCCCAGATGGCGATCCTTTCCGCCGGATAAAGCTTGGCCGCAAAGTCGTAAGCGGCCGTCGCATCCGCGATCAAGCCTTCTTCGCTCGGGCGCCCACTCGAGCCCCCATAGCCGCGATAGCTCAGCGCAATGAGGCCGGTTCCATTCGCAATGAAGTCGCGGAATCGATCAACGCGATAGCGCAGCGCCCCGCCGTTGCCGTGGAAATAAAGCAAAACCGGTTCGTCGCCAACGGGCGGAACGTGCCAGACGATGACATGTTCGCCGTCCTTGGAATCGAGCGTGACTTCTTCCGCCTGCGGGAAGCCGGCGTCGGCGGGCGATGTCCGAAAGCTTTCCGGAAAATACATGAGCTTGCGCTGCGCGAGATACATCAGCGCCAAAATGCCGAGATAGAGCGAAATGCCAAAGATCAGGAACGATTTGAGGTAGCTCATGGTTTCCCTCAACCCTCTCGGCGGCTTGCCACCCCCACTGGGGAGAGGGAACAGGCCGAGTGCGTCTTGCCGCCATCGATCTACATGAGCTATTGCAACGAACCATTAACGTCTTCGATTGCAGCGGGCTATCCACGTGTCCGCTTCTTCGTTGCCTTCGCCGACTTTTTGGGCTCGACGTACCATGAATTGCTGGTGCAATAGGCGCCGGTGCCGCTCGCGGTGGCGCGACATTGTTCGAATGTGTCGTAGGCACAATTCGGAAAGCCCCAGGACCAGATGGAACGCTCGGTGCAGAAGCGGCGGTTCTGGGCATAGCCGGGTTCAACGCTTGTGACAAACGTCGTGACGACGGCCACCAAAGC
>DATGVJ010000181.1:0-11076 GCA_035300505.1 Xanthobacteraceae bacterium | reverse complement strand
TTGCCGAGCATCCGCAAGATCGTGTCGGCCCGTTGCCGGATGAGGTCACGCAAAAGGTCGTCTATGTCGGTGCGGGAGAATGGCAGTCGGGAACCGCGATTTGCCACCAGAATCTGAACTTTCGATTTGAATTGGTCGAAGTGAACAAGCTCCGTGCAAAGCCGCTCTTGGAAACAGGCGACCTCGGGGATGCGGTTGTTGCAGTTTTAACCGCTGACGGAACCAGCACCGATGTGATAAAAGCAATACTCGGTAAAATCATGCGGGCGCCAGCAAGCGAGCGCGCCGATGCCCTTGCGCAATTGGTTGCGCTTTCTCATTTGCGCGGCATACGCCCGCTGATCGAACAGGAGTGCAAAGCCATGCCGATCGTTGTCAGTGTTGAAGACAGCGCGATCCTGCGCCCGCCGATTGATCGCGCCTATGACTTGGGAATGGCCGAAGGAAAGGCTCAGGGGCAGGCCTTGGTGGCTAAGTCGATTGAGACTATTTTGCACCAACGGTTTCCGGGACAAGTGCCGTCCGGTCTGGCAGACCGCATATCGCACGTCGCTGCCGAAACTCTCGACGAAATCCTGCACAAGAGCCTGACTGCGGCCTCGGTCGCGGACGCGCTCGGCCCTGATCAGCCCGCCAATGGATCGCCCCCGTGACTAAAGGTCTGCCAACAGCCGCAGCCAACCCGCGAGCGCTGTGCGATGGCGCGGCCCGCCAACCGTTGTCGCTGTCGCTGTCGCCCGGAAAGCTCTTTCTGTGAGTTGACGAAACAACCCGGCCACCGGAATGTATTCGGCGCAATCGTTCGCAGTCACCGCGACAGCAGGAAAGCCAGCACGATATTGGTCAGAAGCAAAACCAACGCCACCGCCCGCCAGAACCCGACCGGGTTGCGCTCGATGAGCGGCCGCGGGCGGTCGTAGCCGAGCGATGTATTGGGACGGCGCAAATCCGCGATCAGAGCCGATAGTGCTTCGGTGCGCTCGGCTTGGCGCCTGCGGGTCGCCAATTCCAGCGCCGCATCGATCCACAGCGGCACATATTCGCGTACATCGTGCGCCGGAATGTAAGCGAGACGTTCCACCTCGCGCCGGCTCGTGAAACCCTTGCCGTAGGGGAGCCGCCCCGTCAAAAGCTCATAGGCAATCACGCCAAGGGAATAAATATCGGCCCGGTTCGTCGGCACTTCGCCGAGATGATATTCCGGAGCCGTATAGTCGATCGTACCGACAAGGCCTGGGCGTTCGATGGCGGACGCCATCTCGTCAAGGCCGGCCGCCCTCGCCGATCCGAAATCGATGATCTTCACAAGGCCCTGCCGGTCGATCATCACGTTTTCAGGTTTGACGTCCTGGTGGATGATATCCTTGCGGTGGAAGGCGCGCAGTCCCGTCGCGATCTGCTCGACGATCATGCGCATCGTCTCAAGATCAGGTCGCGGATTGTCGCGCATCCATTGACGCAAGGTCTGGCCGTCGAAAAACTCGGTGGTCATATAGAGATGGCGCCGCGCGCGTTGCGGCGGCAACACCTTGAGGACGTGCGGGCTGTCGATCAGCTTGCCCAGCCATTCCTCGCGCGCGAACATCTCGACATAGGCCGGGTCGTCCTCGAAATTGACCGAAGGCGTCTTGAGCACGACGGTGTCGCCCGAGGCCTCGTCGCGCGCAAGGTAGACCTGGGATCGCCTGCTCGTGTGCAGTTCGCGTAAGACCGCATAGCCGTCGAATGACTTGCCGGGTGCCAGTTCCGGCGGGAACGGGAGCGCCGCCAGGTTTTGCGCATGACCCGCTTCATCGACACGGCCCGGAACGTCGGCCCGGACGATCTGGCACGTCAGGTTATCCGGGCTGCCGTGCTTGTAGGCACGATCGACGATGGCTTTTGCCGCCGCATCAAGGTCATGCGCGAGACCTGTTATGATCTCGGCAATATCGGTTAGCATCACATGGTCGTGCACACCATCCGTGGTGAGCAGCAGGACGTCGCCCGGTTCCATGGCCTCGGCGCGATAATCGATCTCGATATGTTGATCTACTCCCAAGGCGCGTGAGAGATGCTCATAGCTCTTGCCCACGCGGACGCGGTGATCGCGCGTGAGCGTTTCGAGACGACCGTTGCGCAGAATACTGATGCGACAATCCCCGGCATGAAAAAGGTGTGCGGTTCCGGCCTTGAGGATCAGCCCGGAAAACGTGCACACCATGGCGCGCTCGGCCTGATACTCCCGTTGGCTTTGCGCATAGAGCCAGCTGTTGACCGCCTTGAGGACGACCCCGACGGACTTCTTCACGCTCCAGGAGGCATGCGTGCAGTAGTAGTCCTCCAGGAAGCTCTTGATCGCACACTCGCTCGCCTCCTTGGCGCCTTCGCTCGACGACATGCCGTCGGCAATCGCCATGGCGATGCCATGGGTGGCGACAAGCGCCGGGCTCGGGACCACGACGCCATAGGAATCGTCGTTACGTTCCTTGCGGCCGGCAATCGAATATTGGCCAATACTGATTTTTGGCGTCGATTTTCCCGACCCGGCGTTCGCATCGCTGTATGCCATGTGTCCAATGTTATCTCACATCAATCATGGCGATGCTTCCGTCCGGCATCTCTTCGGCCATCTGCCCGCGCGGCTCGTCGATGAACATCGCGGTCAGCCCCAACGCAAGCAGGGCCGCACACGATGCAACCATGAAGAACGTGCCGACGTCCACCGCCGAGTAGATGGTCAGGAAGAGAACGCCGCCGACATTTCCGAATGCACCGACCATGCCGGCGATCTGGCCGGTCAGACGCCGTTTGATCATCGGCAGCATGGCATAGACGGCACCGTTACCCGCGTTGACAAACAACGAACACATGAACGTCGCGATCACCGCAAAAGCAACGCCAGTCCTCAACCCCATGAAGCTCATCGCCCCATAGCCAAGTGTGGTTCCGGCAAGACACCAGATCAGCACACGCCGCCGCCCGAACCGGTCGCTGAGCCAGCCACCTGCTGGCCTCGCGAAGAACGTAGTCATGCCAAAGCTGGCACCGAGAAATCCCGCGACCGAAAGCGATAGCCCGAACACGTCTTTGAACAAGAGTGGAAGGATCGAAACGACCGCGAGTTCGGACCCGAAAGTAATCATATAGGCGACATCGAGGATGGCCACCTGGCGAAACCGGTAGCGGTGGATTTCCGCAACCGGCTTATCGAATATTCCCCGATTGATCCGCCACGCATCACCGAGCTGCACGCAGTAGAGCAGCGCGAGCGCCGCATAGATTGCCCATTCGGCGGTCCACGTAATGAGGTTGAGTTCGCCCGGTCCGAGCTTCCAGGCCAGCACGCCAAGTGCCATCACGAGCGGTGCCTGCATCACGCAGTACAACACGAAGTCGGCACGGCTCGTCACCTCCATGGCGCCTGCCTTCTTGGGACTGAAATAGGTCGACCCCTTCGGCACGTCCGTCACGCTTGCATAATAGATGGCGGAATACGCGATGGCGATTACGCCAGTCGTGGCAATCGCCCAACGCCAGCCCTCGGGCCCGCCAAAAGCGAGCGCCAAAGACGGAAGCGTCACTGCCCCCGCGGCCGATCCGAAATTGCCAAGACCCGCATAGATGCCTTGCGCATAACCGGTCTCCTTGGCGGGAAACCAGTCCGAGATGATGCGAATACCGATAACGAAGCCGGCGCCCACGAAGGCAAGAAGAAATCGCATAATGGCGAGGACGTCGTACGAAGGAGCGAATGCAAAGCCTATGCAAATCACGCCGGACACCGCGAGCAATATCGTATACATCAGGCGCGGCCCAAATTTGTCGACCAAAATGCCAACCGCAACACGCGCCGGGATGGTGAGCGCCACGTTCATGATCAAGAGGGCCGCAACCTGCTCCTTGCTGAGCGCGAATGTCTCGCGGATGGCAGCCATCAAAGGTGCGTGGTTGAACCACACAAAGAATGAGATGAAGAAAGCCACCCAGCTCAGGTGCAATACCTTGATCTTGGGCTCGCGGCCAAAGAGCCGCAGGTTGCCTACGTCCGTACCCGACATGAATTGATCCCGTTGTTTTCGCGTCACCAGCAGGACCAACCGCAATTGCCGTGCCAGTTAGCCCCATGTCTGCGAGAATGGGTGAAAGCCTTGTTTTTCGGCCGTTTTCTGCATTTGCATAAAAATTATACAGCCGCCAAATTGCTCAGCCTGTATGCAAAATAATCGTAGCGTGCACATTTTTGGTGCATCGCAACAAAACCAGCCGTCACCGGGATGCAAACTGAAACGGAAAATATCAATTTTATCAAATAGATATGGTGTTTTGAGGGAGCCATGTGGACTTGGTACGGGTCTTGCGAGGCGACAAGGCAGTGTCTGCTGCACCAGTGCGCTGTTGCGGCCAATCGAACATATCGAGGGTTTCCAGACTGTGAATCGTACGAAACAAAAACTGGTCGTCATCGGCAACGGCATGGCGCCCGGTCGGGTCCTTGAGAAACTTTTCGAGGCCGCGCCGGACGCCTACGAAGTGACGATTTTCAATGCCGAGCCGAGGGTCAACTACGACCGCATCATGCTCTCGCCCGTGCTTTCCGGCGAAAAGAGCTTCGACCAGATCATCATCCACGGCGACGGCTGGTACGTGAAGCACTGCGTCACGCTGCACAAGGGCGTCACCATCACGGCCATCGACCCCAAGGCGAAGACCGTCACATCGGCCCGTGGCCTGACGACGCCTTACGACAAACTCCTGATCGCGACCGGCTCGCAACCGATCATTATTCCGGTCCCGGGCCACAAGCTCGCGGGCGTCCTGAGCTACCGCGATCTCGACGACGTGCAAGCGATGCTGCTCGCCGCCAAGGCCGGCGGTTCCGCGGTCGTGATCGGCGGCGGGCTGCTCGGACTTGAAGCCGCGGTCGGCCTCAAGGAACAGGGCATGGACGTGACCGTGCTGCACTTGATGCCGACGCTGATGGAACGGCAACTTGATCCAGCGGCCGGACATCTGCTGCAGAGGGCAATCGAGGCGCGCGATATCCGGGTCATCACCAAGGCCAATACCAAAGCCATCCTGGGCGAGAAAAAAGTCGAGGCCGTATTGCTTGAAGACGGGACGCGGCTCGCCGCCGATCTCGTCGTCATGGCGGTCGGCATCAAGCCCAATGCGCCGATTGCAAAGGAGGCCGGCCTTAACGTCAATCGCGGCATCGTGGTCGACGCCATGATGCGCACCAGCGATCCCGACATTTTCGCCGTCGGCGAATGCGCAGAGGTTGAAAACCAGGTGTTCGGCCTGGTAGCGCCGCTTTATGAAATGGCCAGCGTGATTGCGGCGCAGCTCGCCGGCGAAATGACCACGACGTTCAAGTCCACGGCGCTTTCGACCAAGCTCAAGGTCACCGGCATCAATCTTTTTTCTGCCGGAGACTTTGCGGATGCCAAGGATCGCGAAGAGATCGTGCTGCGCGACGCGTCGCGCGGCTTCTACCGCCGTCTGGTCCTCAAGGACAATTGCATCATCGGCGCCGTGATGTACGGCGACACGTCCGACAGCGCTTGGTTTTTCGATCTTCTCAAGAAGGGCACCGACATCAGTTCGATGCGGGAGACGCTGATCTTCGGCCCGGCGTTCGTAGGAGGTGCGCCGCTCGACCCTACGGCGGCCGTTGCAGCATTGCCGGATGAGGCAGAGATCTGCGGTTGCAACGGCATTTGCAAGGGCAAGATCACGGGCGCCATCGGATCGATGGGCCTCAAGACGCTTGACGACGTGCGCAGTCACACCAAGGCCTCTGCTTCCTGCGGCTCCTGTACCGGGCTGGTCGAACAACTCCTGAAATTTACCCTCGGCGACGCTTACAATCCGGCCGCCGTACAACCCATGTGCGGATGTACGCATCTCGGCCATGACGACGTGCGCCGCCTCGTCGTCGCAAAGGGATTGAAAACTATACCCGATCTCATGCAATCCCTGGAATGGAAGGCATCGTGTGGCTGCGCCAAATGCCGGCCGGCTTTGAACTATTACATGCTCGCCACCTGGCCCGGCGAATACAAAGACGACAGCCAGTCGCGCTTCATCAATGAGCGTGTCCACGCCAACATCCAGAAGGACGGCACTTATTCGGTGGTTCCGCGCATGTGGGGCGGGCAAACGAGTGCCAAAGAACTGCGCGCCATCGCCGACGTGGTAGAAAAATTCAAGATTCCAACCGTCAAGGTTACGGGTGGCCAGCGCATCGACATGCTCGGCGTCAGGAAAGAAGACCTGCCGGCGGTTTGGTCCGACCTCAACGACGCCGGTCTCGTCTCGGGCCATGCCTATGCCAAGGGGTTGCGCACGGTGAAGACCTGCGTCGGAACGGATTGGTGCCGCTTCGGCACGCAGGATTCGACCGGCCTCGGCGTCAAGCTCGAAAAGTTCCTGTGGGGCTCCTGGACACCCGCAAAGGTCAAGATGGCGGTCTCGGGCTGCCCGCGCAATTGCGCTGAAGCCACATGCAAGGACATCGGCGTCGTTTGCGTCGACTCCGGATACGACGTGCACTTTGCGGGCGCGGCCGGCCTCGACATCAAGGGCACTGAAGTTCTCGGCCATGTCGACACGGAAGCCGAAACGATCGAAGTCATCGCCGCACTCGTGCAGCTTTATCGCGAGCAAGGACGTTACCTCGAGCGTATCTACAAATGGGCCAAGCGCGTTGGCCTCGAAACCATACGCAAGCAGGTCATGGAGGACCTTGAACGGCGAAAAGCGCTGCACGAACGCTTTGTCTTCAGCCAAAAATTCTCGCAGAGCGATCCATGGGCTGAGCGCGCGCGCGGCAAGGACGCCCACGAATTCCGGCCGCTGGCCGACCTCACCCTCTTGGAGGCCGCGGAGTGACCGGCACAGAACCCCGATGGGTCGATATCGGCCCACTCGACGCCATCCCGATGCAAGGCGCACGCGTCGTAAAATCGCCGAGAGGCTGCGTTGCGGTGTTCCGCACGGCCACCAACGAGGCCTTCGCGATCAATGATCGCTGCCCGCACAAGGGTGGTCCCTTGAGCCAGGGCATCGTCCACGGCAACACCGTCACCTGCCCGCTGCACAACTGGGTGATCAACCTGGAGACCGGCGCGGCGCAAGGCGCCGACAAGGGACAAGTTCGTACGATCGCGCTTCGGGTCGAAGCCGGACGCATCCTGCTCGATATTTCGACCCTTTCGGCAAAGCTCGCAGCATAAGCGAAGAACAATGACGAGTGTGCGCACCACCTGCCCGTATTGTGGCGTCGGCTGTGGCGTGGTTGCGACACGACGCGGGTCAGGCCAAGTTGACTCGGGCCAAGGTGACTCGGGCCAAGTTGATTCGGGCCAAGTTGATTCGGGCCAAGTTGGCTCAAACCAAGTCAACAACGACATCGAGATTGTGGGCGATCCCGAGCACCCGGCCAACATGGGCCGCTTGTGCACCAAGGGCTCCGCACTGGGAGAAACGCTGTCGCTCGACGATCGGCTCATCCATCCCCTCATCCAAGGCGAACGCGCGACCTGGGATACGGCGCTCGACCTCGTGGCCGCGCGTTTCAAGGAGACGATCGCGCAGCATGGACCCAACTCGGTCGCCTTCTACGTTTCAGGTCAATTGCTGACCGAAGACTACTACGTCGCCAACAAGCTGATGAAGGGATTCATTGGATCGGCGAATATCGACACCAATTCGCGGCTCTGCATGGCCTCGTCGGTTGCGGGCCACAAGCGAGCGTTCGGCTCCGACACCGTGCCGGGCACCTATGAAGACCTGGAATTGGCCGATCTCGTCGTGCTCGTCGGTTCAAACCTCGCCTGGTGCCATCCGGTCCTGTTCCAGCGCCTGGACGCGGCACGACAAGCGCGTGGCACCAGGGTCGTCGTCATTGATCCGCGCCGTACCGATACTTGCGAGATTGCCGACCTCCACCTTGCGATCAAGCCGGGTTCCGACGTAGCGCTGTTCAATGGCCTGCTGGCTCATCTCGCAAATAGCGATGCGTTCAACGATCGCTTCGTTGCTGATCATACCAATGATTTTCCCGCCGCCGTCGCTACGGCATCATCCATGGGCCTGACGGAGATTGCAGACATTACCGGGATTGATCCCGGGCGGATCAATGAATTCTATTCGCTCTTTGCCGCCACGCCGCGCGTCGTCACCGTCTATAGCCAGGGCGTCAACCAATCGACCGCCGGGACCGACAAGGTCAACGCCATCATCAACTGCCACCTTGCCACTGGCCGCATCGGCCGGTCCGGCATGGGACCGTTCTCGGTTACGGGCCAGCCCAATGCAATGGGCGGGCGCGAAACCGGCGGGCTCGCCAATATGCTGGCCGCGCACATGGAAATCGACAATCCGGCGCACCAGCGGATCGTTCGGGACTTTTGGAAAGCACCGCGCCTCGCGCAAAAACCCGGCCTCAAAGCCGTCGACCTCTTTGGCGCCGTCGGCGACGGCCGCATCAAAGCGCTCTGGATCATGTCGACCAATCCGGTCGACAGCATGCCTGACGCCAACATGGTGCGCGCCGCAATCGAACGCTGCCCGTTCGTGGTCGTATCCGACATCGTCCGCCACACCGATACGACCGCGCTCGCGCATGTGCTCCTGCCGTCAAGTGCCTGGGGCGAGAAGGACGGCACGGTTACCAATTCGGAGCGACGCATTTCACGTCAGCGCGCGTTCCTCGCCCCTCCAGGCGATGCGCGCCCCGACTGGTGGCAGCTGGCACAGGTCGGCCGCCGCATGGGGTTTGCCGATGCCTTCGACTACGATGGTCCGACAGCCATCTTTGCGGAATATGCGCGGCTCACCGGAACCGAAAACGCCGGTACGCGCGATCTCGACATCAGCGCATGCGAGACGATCACCGAAGAAGGCTACGAACGCCTTGCACCCTTCCTATGGCCGCATCCGCGCGGCACAGCGTCCACCAGCGACACGCGGTTCTTTGGCGAGGGCGATTTCTACACACCGGATGGCCGCGCGCGTTTCGTTGCCACGCCGTTCCGGTCACTCCCCGTGACGACGTCCGCGCGTTTCCCGCTACTCCTCAATACCGGGCGCGTTCGCGATCAATGGCACACGATGACGCGCACGTCGAAGACCGCGCGCCTGATGAGCCACATCGCCGAGCCGTTTGTGGAAGTTCATCCCGTCGATGCCAACAGGCTGGGGATCAAGCCATCCGAACTTGTGACGATCGTCAGTCCGCAGGCCGCCACCGTCGTGGTTCGCGCCGCTATCACCGACCGCGTGCAAGCGGGCTCCGTCTTTGTTCCCATTCATTGGACCGACCAGGTCGCCAGCAGCGCGCGGATCGATACGCTCATCGGGTCTCACGTCGATCCCGTATCGGGCCAGCCCGAACTCAAATCCACGCCGGTGAGCGTCTCAACATTTGCGGCCGCCTGGTATGGCTTTGTGGTCGGCACCGCAAAACCAAGCCTGGAGGCGATCGACTATTGGGCGCTCGCACGTGCGAAGGCGGGGTGGAGCGCGGAGATTGCCGGGCTCACCCCGCGTGATGATTGGGCCGATCTGATGCAAAGCCTGATCGACAAAACCGATAACGACGGCGCACTTGATGTGCTGGCCTACCATGATCGTGCCGGCGGACAGCATCGCTTCGCGGCATTCAGCCGCAATCGCTTTATCGCCGCGCTCTTCGTCGCCCCGGACTCGGTTGCGGTCGCCCGGCGCTACCTCGCCGACCAGCTTGGTGCGACATTCGACGATGCTCCCGCCCGTTATCGCTTGCTGGCAGGACGTGTCCCCAATGACAGGCCGGACCCCGGTCCGATCGTCTGCAATTGCTTCGAAATCGGTCGCAACGAAATCCTCAGCGCCGTTGTTTCCGGAAAAGCCGCAAGCATTGAAGCAGTCGGGGCGGCGACACGCGCCGGCACCAATTGCGGCTCCTGCCGCACGGAAATTGGAAAACTCATCCATGCATCTCGTATCCAGAAAGCCGGCTGAGTCTGCGCCACCGCGCATCGGCAAGCTCGCGAAGCTGCCGGTGTTTTTCGATCTTGCGGGCAAGCGCGCCATCGTGGCCGGCGGCACAGCGGCCGCGGCATGGAAATGCGAACTGCTGGCGGCGGCCGGCGCCCACGTTGACGTCTATGCCGAAATCCCAGAACCCGAAATGACCGCGTGCCTTGCCACGGCGACGGAAAATCCAATCACTCATCATGCGCGGACTTGGAAGCCGGACATCTTTGCAGGCGCCGCGATTGCGATTGGCGATTTCGAAAATGATTCTGAAGCCGCGGCATTTGCCAATGCGGCGGAAGATGCAGGCGTGCCCTTCAATATCATCGACAGGCCGGCATTTTCCCAATTCCAATTCGGTTCGATCGTCAATCGCTCGCCGGTCGTCATCGGCATCTCTACCGATGGCGCGGCGCCGATCCTTGGCCAAACCATCCGCCGGCGTATCGAGACGCTGGTGCCGCCGTGGCTCGCCCAGTGGGGCGCGCTCGCTCGCGAATTGCGCGCAACCGTGATGGAACGATTGGCAAAAGGCGCGCCCCGCCGACGTTTCTGGGAACGCTTTGGAGAACGCGCATTCGCAGCCGCACCGGCCACCGATGACCGAAGCAATCTTATAAGCCTTGTCGATTCACTGGCGCTCGCGACACCCATCCAGGCCGGCCACGTCACGCTTGTCGGCGCCGGACCGGGCGATGCCGAACTGCTGACGCTCAAAGCCGTACGGGCGCTGCAAGCAGCCGATGTCGTCCTCTACGACGACCTTGTCTCCACGGATGTGATCGAGCTCGCGCGCCGCGAGGCCAAGCGCATGACGGTCGGTAAACGCGGCCAACGGGAGAGTTGTCGGCAGGAAGACATCAACCAACTCATGATCAAGCTCGCACGAGCGGGCAAGCATGTCGTTCGCCTCAAATCCGGAGATCCAATGATCTTCGGACGTGCAGGCGAAGAAATCGCCGAACTCGAAAAGCACGGCATCGGCGTCACGGTCGTGCCCGGCATCACGGCGGCGCTGGCGGCTGCTTCCGCACTCGGCATTTCGCTGACCCATCGCGACCATGCCCATTCCGT
>DATGVJ010000180.1:0-15337 GCA_035300505.1 Xanthobacteraceae bacterium | reverse complement strand
CTTCCCGTCCAGGCCCCCACGACGTACAAGACCGTGCTCAACACCAGGACGGCCAAGATGCTCGGCATCGAGATTCCCGAGCGTGTGCTCGCGCGCACAGATGAAATGATAGACGGGTCGGCGCACAACGACTAGTCACCTGACTAAATTTACGGCAACGCCTAAGTTAATGGCATTACGCCCAAGCTTCAGGCATCCGTCCAATACGTTGAAAATAAACGTAAATTTACCCACCACACGACTTGGCGCGGTTCTTGCTGCGGTCTTTGCGGTGAAATGTGTTTCCTCGCAATTGACTAAATAAGGAGCCTTGATGGCCTACCTCGTGCCTTCGGAATTTGTCACCAAGATGGTGGATGCCGGTGAATCAAAAGTTTTCATGTCGTCTCGAGATACGGTCATTCGCGCCTATATGGCCGGCGCCATTCTCGCATTGGCTGCCGCTTTTGCGGTCATGGTCAGCGTCCAGACCGGTTATCCGATCATCGGGGCCATCCTGTTTCCGGTCGGATTTTGCATGCTCTACCTGCTCGGCTTCGATCTGCTGACGGGCGTTTTCGTTCTCACGCCACTGGCATGGATCGACGGGCGCCCCGGTGTCACGATCGGGGGCGTGCTGCGCAACTGGACACTGGTGTTTGTCGGCAACTTCGCGGGCGCATTCACCGTCGCGTTGATGATGGCGATTGTCTACACCTTCGGTTTCTCGACCGAGCCTGACAAGGTCGGGACCGTGATTGCAGGCATCGGTGAAAGCCGGACACTCGGCTATGCGAAATACGGTGCAGCCGGCATGCTCACCCTCTTCATTCGTGGCGTATTGTGCAATTGGATGGTTTCCACTGGCGTGGTCGGCGCCATGATCTCCACGACGGTCAGCGGCAAAGTGATCGCAATGTGGATGCCGATCATGCTCTTCTTCGGGATGACGTTTGAACATTCCATCGTGAACATGTTCCTGTTCCCGTCGGCTTTGCTCATGGGCGGCAAGTTCTCGATCATGGATTATTTTATCTGGAATGAAATACCGACCGTCGTCGGCAATCTGATCGGTGGGCTCGCCTTCACGGGATTGACGCTCTATGCCACGCACGTAAAGACCGCGGCAAAGCGGGTGCTGGATTGACGCGTGACCTGACGATCTCGATCGGGCAGCATTCCGACAAGGGCGCCAAGGAATCCAATCAGGACTTCCACGGCGCTTTGATTCCCCAACAACCCGCGCTCGCCTTGAAGGGGATCGCCATCGCGCTTGCCGACGGCATCAGCAGCAGCAAAGTCAGCCGTATGGCGGCCGAGTCAGCGGTAAAAGGCTTTCTCACGGATTACTACTGCACGTCGGATTCCTGGTCTGTAAAGACGTCGGCCCAGCGCGTCATCGACGCCACCAATTCCTGGCTTCATTCGCAGACACGCCGGAGCCAATATGCCTATGAGAAAGACAAGGGCTACGTCTGCACCTTCAGCGTGATGGTGGTTAAATCCACGACCGCGCATCTTTTCCATATCGGGGATTCGCGTATCTATCGCGTGGTCGGCAACGCGCTCGAGCAGCTCACCAACGATCACCGCGTCGTCGTGTCGTCGGAACAGACCTACCTCGGGCGCGCGCTCGGAATGAATCTCCAGGTCGAAATCGACTACCGGACAGTGCGGCTCGAAACCGGCGACGTCTTCGTGCTGGCGACCGATGGCGTCTACGAACATGTCGGCGCACGATTCATCGTTGGCGCGATCAAGGAGCACGCAGGCGATCTCGATCGCGGCGCCAAAACGATTGTCGAGGAGGCTTTTCGGCAAGGCAGCCCCGACAACCTCACGATCCAGATCGTGAGGATCGACACCCTCCCCGACGGCGATGCGAGCGAGGTCGCAGGCAAGGCGACCGAACTGCCGCTGCCGCCGCTGCTGGAGCCCCGGATGGTGTTCGATGGCTACAAGGTTGTCCGCAAGATACACGGCAGCAGCCGCAGTCACATCTATCTCACCGTCGATTCCGACTCCGACGATATCGCCGTCGTGAAAATTCCCTCGATCGACCTGCGTGGCGACCCGGCCTATCTCAAGCGGTTCATGATGGAGGAATGGGTCGCAAGGCGCATCAACAGCGCGCATGTCTTGAAGCCCTGCGCGCAGACACGCAAGCGAAACTATCTCTATGTCGTCACGGAATTCGTCGACGGACAAACCTTGACACAGTGGATGATCGATAATCCCAAGCCTAGTCTCGAAACTGTGCGAGGCATCGTCGAGCAGATTGCGCGGGGCTTGCAGGCTTTCCATCGGCTGGAAATGCTGCATCAGGATTTGCGGCCCGAAAACATCATGATCGATAAAACCGGAACGGTGAAGATCATCGACTTCGGCTCGACCAAAGTCGCCGGCGTCGCGGAAGCGGCGCCATCCATCGACCGCAACGACATATTAGGGACCGCCCAGTATACGGCGCCGGAATATTTTTTGGGCGAAAGCGGCACCAAGCATTCCGACATTTTCTCCCTCGGCGTAATGACTTATCAGATGCTGACCGGGAGGCTGCCCTATGGGACCGAGGTCGCAAAATCTCGAACCCGGTCGCAGCAGCGAAAACTGGAATATGCTTCCGCGCTTCATGGCAATCGTGAACGCCCGGCTTGGATCGATCAGGTGCTCAAGAAAGCGGTGCATCCCGATCCATACAAGCGCTATGGAGAATTGTCAGAATTTGTATATGATCTTCGCCACCCGGGCGAGAAGTTCGTGAATTTGGCGTCCGCGCCACTCATCGAACGCAATCCGGTGCTGTTCTGGAAATGCCTCTGTCTTATGCTGGCGGGTATCATCTTGTTTCTGCTGATCACGCGGCACGGCAGTTGGCATTGAATAATGGATTGAATAAGGGAGGACACCATGACGAAGACTTCAATCAAGAAACCAGCCTTGATCGCCATCGCATTGATCGTGTTGTCGGCGCCGGCAATCGCTCAATCCGGCATCCCGGGCGTGCTGGCGCCCGGAGTTGCGAGCGAACTGGTCCAGGAGGGATTTGTATTCACGGAGGGTCCGCTTGGGGCCGCCGACGGCTCGCTCTATTTCTCCGATATCCGCGCTAACAACGGCGTCGGCAGGACGCACCTGCTGGACGCGACCGGCAAGATCACGACGGTGCGTGAACCCACCAATGGCGCCAATGGGCTCGCGTTCAACAAGGATGGCGAACTCTTTTTCGCGGAAGGCGGCTCCGGGAAAATCACCAAGCGTGGCCGCGACGGGACCATTACGACTGTCATCGACAACCATGCCGGCCAGCGGATGCTGTCGCCGAATGACCTGATCTTCGATGCCCGCGGCGGCATCTATATCACCGACCCGGGCCCGCGGCCGGTGGTGCCGGGCCGGCCGACTTATGTCTCCTACCTGCCCCCCGGAGCGAAGGAATCAATCATCGTCGATGACAAGGTTGCGCGTCCCAACGGGCTTTCGCTCTTCAATAACGGGCGCACCCTGATCGTCGACGACACCATCGGCAACACGGTATTCGCTTATGACGTAGGCCCCGACGGCAAGGTCAGCAACAAGCGCGCCTTCGCGCAGTTGCGCGACATTCCGGCGGGCGCGGAGAGCGGCGCCGACGGCCTGGCTGTCGACAGCGAGGATCGCGTTTACATCACCACCGTTGCCGGCGTGCAGGTGTTCGATGCGAAAGGGACCTGGCTCGGAGTGATCAAGTCGGCCCGCCAGGGTGCCAATGTGGCCTTCGCTGGGCCGGGCAAGCAGACGCTCTACATCACGGCACGCGAAGGTCTCTATCGCATTCGAACCTTGTCGAAGGGGCCGGATCGGTTGGGCAAGTAGGCCGCCTACAATATGATCCAGCCGCTATACTTCTCGAAATACCGCGCGGCCTTGTTCGAGACCAGAAATTGCACGTAGACCGACGACACGATGTTGGTTGACTTCGCCGTAATAGCGGCCGGATAGATGATCTTGGGATGGCTCGCCTCCGGGAACGTCCCAACGATCTTGACGTTCTTATCGGCGGCGGCATCGGTTTCATAGACGATACCGAACGCCGCTTCGCCGCGCCCCACCAGCGCCAGCGCCGCCCGCACATCCGGTGCGGGTGCGACTTTGGATGCAACTGAAGCCCACACGCCAAGCGATTCGAGCGCGGCCTTGCCGTATTTCCCGTCGGGCGAAGCGGCCGGATCGCCCAGAGCCAACCGGCCTTGACCGAGCGCCTGAGCGAGGGGGAAATTCTGCCCAATGGTCAGCGTGGCATTGCTATTGGCCGGTGCAATGAGCACGAGCTTGTTGCTGAGCACATCGTCGCGTGACCTGGTATTGATCAGGTTGCGCTCGGCCAGATAATTCATCGAATCGACATCGGCCGAAAAGAAAATGTCCGCTGGCGCTCCGCCCTCGATCTGCTTGGCGAGAGCCATGCTTGCCCCATAGGTCGGCCTGGCTCCGCTGCCGTTCTCATACAGGAACCAGACATTGGCCTCGTCGAGCGGACCGCGCAGGCTTGCGTCGGCGAACACGATCAGTTCGGGGAATTGCGCCAGCGCCTGAGGTATTGGCGGCCGAACGGTCGCAAGAACCACAGCGCTTACGCAGAGAGTTGCGATCCCGCCGCAGCGCATGAGCGCCTTGGCCAGGTTTCGAGGGAGAATGGGACCCTTGGCGAATCTGAACATTGCTATGCTCCGTGCTCCGGCGAAGTCTTTTGTGTTGAAACATTACGCTGCGAATTCAAAATCGTCACTAGGCGCTGCCGCCGAGTCGAATACAAATTTGCCGCATACGGATGATAGAGGACGGACGGCCTAAGGACGGATGGCACGCCCTCGAGGCACACGTCACGCGGTTTGCCCCGGCACCGAAGCGGTTGGCACGGTCCTGTCACTCCGCTGCGGCAGCAGCAGGCTTTACAGCTGCGCGCAGCTTGGCGGCCTGCACCAGCGGTGGGCAGCGCTTGTCGTCGTAGTATTCGACCTGGCAGTCCATGCATTGGAAGCATTCGGCGGTGATGATCTTGCCGGATTTTTCGATGGCTCGAACCGGGCAGGACCGCTCGCACAGGTGACATGGGTTGCCGCATTCAGGCCGACGCTTCAGCAAATTGAGGAGGTGCAGCCGATCGAGGAGTGCAAGCACGCCGCCGAGTGGACATAGGAAGCGGCAATAGGCCCGCTCCGAGAACAGTCCGATCCCGAGCAAGGCAGCCGCATAGAGCACAAAGGGCCAGGCGCGGGTGAATTTGGAAGTGATCGCTGTCTTGAACGGCTCGATCTCGGCGGTCGCCCCGGTCGAATCGATCTCGGTCAATATCAGCACGAGGACGACGGCGGCCGCAATATATTTGCCCAGCCACAGGCGCTTCTCCAGCGCCTGCGATGGGTTCCATTGCGGCACGTGGAGCGCGCGAGCAAGCTGCCCAAGCAGCTCCTGCATCGCCCCGAACGGGCACAGCCAGCCGCAGAACACACCCCGTCCAATCAGCAGCAGCGAGATCAGGGTGTAGCACGCGACGATGAGCATCAGCGGCTCGGCGAGGTACGTCGTGAAATCGAGATTGATGAACGGGGCCCGCAGGTAGTTCATCACATTGATGATGGAGAGCTGGACGCCGGCGATCCAACCGAGCCAGACCAGAACGACGATCAGAAATCCATTGCGGACCAGCCGGTGCGCCAGGCGATAGCGAGAAAGCTGGGCCTGGAACACGAAGATCAGTGTGAGAACAGTGAGCAGGCCGGCAAGGATTACAGCGTTTGTCTGGCTTTCATGCCAAGCCTCGACCCAGGCCGGCACAGGTGGCGGTTCCGGTTCGGGCGGCAGGAGGACGTAATGGGCCGGAACCTTGTATTCGAGCGCAAATGGAATCGTCACCGGAACACCGCGGCGGCTGTCCATGCCGTTGACCAAAAGTTCCAGCCGCCACGGCTTTATGGGATCGAACCCGGAGCCGGCCGGGATCGCAAACAGCCCCGCATTGTCGTAGCCCATGAAGCTCGCCGCGTAGGTATAATCCGTCTGCACGAATTCAAACGTGTGCTCGTCCTGGACGACCCTGACGCGATCGAAGCGATTGCCCGCGGATTCACGATAATATTTCGTACCGAGAAAATCGTAACGCCCCTTCGAAGCGATCAAGATTCCCTGGGCATCGCTGGGAAGCTGCCGCTTGTAGTCTTCGAATTTCAGCATCCCAAGCAGATTGCCTCCGATGGTCGGCGGGGTGACAAGCGCCGTGATGAATTCGACATAGGAGTCGTCGGGACGGCCGACCGGCTCGTCGAGCCGAGCATTGGTAACCCCGGCGCTCTTGAGGGCTTCCGTAACCTCACCCGATGTCACGCGACGTCGTGTTACCGAACCTTCGGCGAACAGGTCCTCCTGCGATTTCATGTTGAACGTTTCGGCATCGAGCGTGGGAACCGTCACGTTCGCCACCCCGCTGCGCGGGCGCAGCACCAGACTGGCCGTCGTGCGAACCCCCGCGCGCATCGCGCGCGTGCTCACCGTGGCACCGGCAACGTAGTCCGGCGGCAACTGAGTGGGCAAACCGCGCAGCGGCATGCCGGTTTCCTTGGAAAGCAGCTCGTCAAGCAGCCGCTGCCGGCGCGTGTCGTGCAGAATATATGGCTCGTGATGGAACACGACCTTGGCGCCGGTGATGCGGCCGTTCAGGTCGACACCGCCAATTACATCGAACGGCGTCGTCGAGTAGCCCGGAGCATTGATGATGTCGAGAGTCGAAAACACATAGGCGACGACCTTGTCACCTTTGTAGACCGCAATGGCTGGCGGCGTGCCTTCCTCTGGCCCAAGCCGGTCAAACCCATCGGGAAACACCACCGCCATGACCTCGGGCGTGAGCCGCTCCCGCAGCTTGCCCTTTTCGGCAAGGGCTGGAGAGGCCATGAGGAGGGCTGTCATTGCAACAAAGACGCCGACAAGAACCCTGCACATCCGATCAACGAGACTGTTCAAGCTCCCCCACCATCCGATCCTGGCATTACACTCGTGCATTGATTTGGGCATCCGCATCAAATTCGCCGCGTTCGTTTACGATCTTCGGAATCGGAAGGCGCCGACAACTCGCGTTTCAAAGCAATTTCATCGAACTTCAAATTCCGCTGCGCCAGAAATGTCAATGGCCGCGACGAGCACGGCCATGACACGTTGACAGGTGGTCTGCCGCAGCAGACGAGCTGTTGTTTAGTTGAGGTCGCCCGTGCGCTGAAGGACAACCACAACACCCGTCTCCTCAAGGGACTTGGCGCCCAACTTGACAAGTTGGTCGACGACTTCCTTGCGATAGCGGCGCGGGATCTGCAGGCGACGCCCGCCGATATCCGCGGTCAGGATGGTCATGGCAACGCTCAGCGGGGTCTGGCCGAAGACGTCCATATGGTTGACGTCCGCACCCTTGCCCGCCAAGTATTCCATGACATCGGTCATGCCCTGGTAGGTCGCGGTTTCGAACGCGGTCCAGCCGAACTGGCCGGGATCATCCACGCCGACGCCCTTGTCGACCAGGAGCTGAACGGTCTTGATCGCCAGCGCCCGTTCTTCCGGTGAGCGCATGCGCTGCACGTCGGTGCCACCGCCGGCGGCCATGTGCAATGCACTGTGACCGGCGTCAGTGGTCGCCTTCGGGTCTGCACCGGCATCCAACAGCGCCTTGACGACATCGAAGTTGTTGACTTCGGCCGCCAGAATGAGCGCTGTCGCGCCGCCGAGCGACACTTCATTGCCCGTAGCCGCCGGATGTTCCTGCACGAGGCGGATATTCGGATCCGCTTTTTGCGCCAGGAGCGCCTTGACGATCCGCGTGACGGTGTCCTTGGTGCGGAGATCCATGCCATAATCGGTATCGCGCACCACGAGATGCAATGCAGTGTACCCACGACTGTCGATGGCGTTGGGATTGGCACCATTTGCGAGCAGCAAGTCAACAACGTCGCCATGCAGCATAGCTGACGCGATGATGATGGGCGTCAACTTGGTTCCGTTCTGCACGCTGTTGACGTCCGCACCAGCCTTGATCAGCGTGCGGATGGCCTCCACGTCACCCTGCTGCACGGCAAACATCAGCGGAGTGAATCCCGACTTGGATCCCAGCTTGATGTCTGCGCCGCCGTTCACTAATGCCTCAGTGACTGCCACATGCTTTTCGACGATTGCCATCATCAAAGCGGTCTGGCCGGCGTTGTTTTCAGCGGCATTGGGCTTGGCACCAGCCGACAAGAGAACGCGTACGGCCTCAAGATTACCGCGGCGCGCCGCCATCATCAGGGGCGTCTCGCCCGACACAATCGCGATATTGGGATCTGCGCCAGCCGACAGCAGCTTCGACAGCAATGCGGGATTTGCATGCGCCGCAGCCGCGTACACGGCAGTCGCACCGAATTCGTTGGCACCCTTTGCGTTTGCGCCGGCGCGCAACAGCATATCGGCCATTTCGACATCATTGCGCGAGGCCGCCCACACCAATGCAGCGCTGCCTTCAGCGCCAGCCACATTGGGCTTCACCGGGCTGTTCAACAAAGACTGCACCGCAGCGCGATTGCCTTCCTTCGCAGCAGTTTGAAGCGTCAGAATGTTTTCAGCAGCAAAGGCGGCGCCCGCAAGGAATGTCGAGCCTAGCAGTCCCGCCAGAAGCATTGCCCTCATGTTCATCGCTGTTCTCCCACAACCGTGTTCGAGTTGCATGTTCACGTTGAAAGTTGAAAATCTGTGATCGCCGCCCGTTCGCTTTCGCGGACAGTTCGCAAGCCCGCCTCAACGGGCCCCTAAGGGCACAAGCCCGTCTGCACGGGCCGGCCGCAAGCCCACGGGCCGTAGTTCGAGAGACGAGGACTCACGGAACCTGAAATACGGCCCCTACAATCCAAGCCTCCCATTCAGCCCGCCGAACACGGATTAAACCGAGTTCTGGCGTCGCCTGAAGGTACCGAAGCCGGACAAATCCGGCTTCGGCGAGCTTGTGACAATCGAGAAAGCGACCTTCTCGTTAGGCTGGCAGCGAGAGCCGGCCCTTGCTGTCGCCGAGGCTTTCCACGCCCGTCACGCCAGCCTTGTCCAGCATGGTCACGAGCAGGTTGGTCATCGGAGTGCGCTTCGGATAGCGGACCATCACGCCGCCCTTGATACCGGTGTTCTTGCCGGCTGTTAGCAACAGCGGAAGATCGGTGTAAAGGTGCAGGTTGGCGTCGCTGAGCGCTGCCCCGTAGAGGGTCATGGAGTTGTCGAGCAACGAACCGTCACCGCCGTCCTTCGTGTTGGCGAGCCGGTCGCAGAAGTAGGCCAGCTGCTTCACGTGGAAGGTGTTGATCTTGGTCGTCTTCTCGATCTTCTCCGGATCGCCCTGGTGGTGCGTGCAGGGGTGGTGCGCGTCGGGGAAGCCGATTTCCGGATACGCGCGGCCGCTCATCTCATGGCCCATCATGAACGTGATGACGCGCGTCATGTCAGTCTGCCAAGCCAGGACCAGGAGATCGGTCATCAGCTTGAAATAATCCGAGAACACTTCCGGAGCGCCGACGGGGCTTGTGACCTGTGGGAGGTCATTGCCCGCTTGCTTTTCAGCAAGTTGCATACGGCGCTCGACGTCGCGGATCGCATCGATGTACTGGTCGATCTTGCTGCGATCGGTTCCACCCAGCTCCAAACGCATCTTCTTGATCGATGCATTGATGGTGTCAATGATGCTGCGGTCTTCCTTGCGGAGAGCCATGCGGATTTCCGGATCGGTCGTTTCGCCGAACAGGCGCTCGAACAGAGCGCGCGGACGGTTTTCCATCGGCAGCGGCGAGCTGTCGTTGCGCCAGGAGATCGTGTTGTAATAGGCGCAGGCATAAGCGGCTTCGCAAGAGCCGATTACTTCCGGCGATTCCAACCCGATTTCGAGCGAGGCGAGCTGAGTCTCCTTGCCGAACTGGCGAGCCGCGATCTGGTCGGCGGAGATGCCGCCCTTGAGGTCGGCGCCCGACGTCATCTTCGCATGCGCTCCCGTGAGCCACGCCGTGGCAGCGCGCGGATGGTCGCCGGCGATTTCGAAGTCCAGACCCGCCGCCTGGTTCTGATCCAGGTTCGTCGGGATCACCAAATTGTCCTTGAAGGCCGCCATAGGCTCAAGGCTGCGCGGCATCGTGGTAATCGGGCCCTCATCCTTGGGCGCGAACTCGTTCTTCAGGTTCATGATCCCGTTCGGGACTTGCATGAACATCATGCGGATCGGCCGCTTGGCCTCGACCGCAAAAGCCGGCGTCATCGCGTCCAGCATCGGGAGGGCAACTGCCGCACCCGCTGCGCGCAAGAACGTCCGTCGGGGAATGTACTTCTTAGTTATTACCATCTGTTACCCTCCTCATTTGAAACGGTGTGCTGTTGACGATACCAGTAATGATAGATGACCACTTGTTGTCTTCCAGAGCAGCCTGACGCACGATCGTACGGAGAGCAGGGCGGTCATACTCCTCCACGCCGCGACCGAGCGCATAGGTCAGTAGATTCTCAGTGAAGTTTTCAACAAACATGTGCTTCTTCGACAGCAGGATCTCACGCAGTCCTGTCGGTCCATCGAACTTCGTCCCATCAGGCATGACACCAGAAGAATCGATCGGCTCGTTGATTCCGGTGGACGTACGCCACGTACCAATACCATCGAAGTTATCCAGCGCGAACCCAAGCGGGTCCATCATCCGGTGGCAAACCGCGCAGGTCGGATTTTGCCGGTGCAGTTCCATACGCTGACGCATGGTCAGGCGCTGGGTCTTCTCGTCGTCCTTCAACGACGGAACGTTCGGCGGAGGCGGGGGCGGAGGCGTGCCCAGGATCTGCTGGAGCACCCACTTGCCACGGATCGTCGGCGCCGTCCGGTTGGGATAGGAGGTCACCGTCAGGACGCTTGCTTGTCCGAGCAGGCCCCAGCGGTTCTTGTCTTCAAGCGCAACCCGGCGGAACTCGGTGCCGTAGACGCCCTTGATTCCATAGTGCTCAGCCAAGCGCTGATTGAGGAAGGTGTAATCGTTCTGCAACATGTCGACGATGCTGCGATCAGCACGCATCATGCTGTCGATGAGCATCTCCGTTTCTGTCGCCATCGCGGGGCGCAGGTTCTCGTCCCAATTCGGGAAGGATTCCGTTGCCGGCGAGATGTTCCGAATATTCCGCAGGAACAACCATTGGCCCGCGAAGTTCTTGACCATCTGCTCCGACTTCGGGTCGGCCATCATGCGCTTGACCTGCTGCGCCAGCACGGCCTTGTCGCTGAGCTTTCCGGCCTCCGCAACGGCGAGCAGCTCTTCGTCAGGGATGCTGCTCCACAGGAAGAACGACAGCCGAGAGGCAAGCTCGACATCGCTGACGCGATGAGAGCTGCCAGGAGGTGCTCCCGCCGGGTCATGCTCTGGACGGAAGATGAAGTCAGGCGCCACCAGCAATCCCTGCAATGCCAACCGGATGCCGGCTTCAAACCCGCCACGACCAGCACCGGCTTGTGAGCCTTGCTGATAGAGCTCAACGAACGGCTTGACGTCATCTTCGGTCACCGGGCGCCGATAAGCGCGCTTTGCAACCGTCTTCAGGATCTGCTCAGCGCAGGCCTGTTCCTCGGAAGCAGCCTTCGGCAGGCAAGAGAAAATCCGCTCGCGCGAAGCCGTGGCGCCAGGTCCCTGGACGTTGTACGGCCCCGTGACGGTGATCGCCCCTATGCCTTCGAAATACGTAGGAACCGCATCTTCGCGGACGCGATCAATGATGCCTTCCCGAACGATAGTATCCTTCAGGAATGAAGCTCCGATCTCGTGCGTGCCCGCCTTGACGACCAAACGTGCCTTGAGATGCGCATCAGGCGGCGTGCCCGAACCAAGCGAAGAACGTCCAGGATTGCGCGCGAGCGTATAAAGGCCGAGCCTCTGATCATCGAGCCTCAGGTCCAACTGGCGCTCCCGGCCGAGACCGAGATAATTTTCGGCCCTGCCGCGCGAGATGTTGACGGAAATCTCATATTCGCCATCCACCGGGAAACGATGCTTGACGGCCGCACCGCCGCGCGAACCGACCGGCAGCGCCTCGTCCATGCGATCACGTTGCTTCAGGCCGTGCGAAACCTCGAAGGCCTCCACGGTCGGCTGCATGTTGGGATCGCCAACGGCAGCACGCGCAATCTTGCCAGCCGTGAGGAGATACTTCTCCAGCAGCACCGGTGACACCGACAACACGTCTCCGATGTTATCAAAGCCGTAGCCCGTGTCATCGCCCGGGAGCAGGTCCCTGACGTCGATGTTGAGCGCCAGCAGATCGCGGATCGTGTTGGCGTACTCAGTCCGGTTCAACCGATTAAGCGTGGTGCGACCCGGATTCGGATTGGCTTGAGCCAATCGATCACGCCCTGACTCGAGGAATTTGAAGAAAGCCTCGTAGGTGGCGTCGTCGGGACGCGGCATGCCGGCTGGCGGCATCTGCTTGTCGCGTAGCTTGCGGATCATCTTTTCCCAGATCACGCCGTTCTCATTGAGCTTGGCGGGATCCAGTGGTTCAAGATTAAGTCCGGCAAATGGTGTCGGACCGCTGTGGCAGCCGACGCAATACATCTGCATCAATTGCTTATAGTTGGCAGCGTCTGTCGGGGTAGCAGGCTGAGCTCGCAGCGTTGCTGGCATGAGGGCAGCGACCGCGAACGCGGCGCCTCCCAGTAAGACCATGCTCAGTGACGTCAGTGCTCGGGTTCGATTCATTCGTCCCTCCCACGTCGTTGGCTAGTTGCATGAGAAATCAACGTTACCCCCATAATCACCATCTTGCAACGGTACTACGTAAAATCACCCCGTTTTCCTGCTTTCCGCAGCGCAAACTTTGTTGCAAATGCAACAATCCCGCTTTCTGACGTACGGTATCCACGCTAATTTTGATCGTCAAAAACAACAGCAAGAATTGCAATCGAATCCTTTGTGTACGGCACCGTACACACATTCAACCGCCTGCCCTCACCCTATCGCAAAATGCCCAAATTATCGCAACAATTGCGGTTTTTCACACCCGAATTCCCCATGCTGATCCGCATCGGCCTCTAGCCCGGATTCGGGTGCAGGCGACCGCCATTATCGCCTTCGCCCGCAATGCGGGACACTGGCATCACACTCCTGTCGCATCGGTGTGCTCATGATCGCTATGCGCAACGGTTTTATACTGCGATGCAGCATTTTCGTAAACAGCGTCCAGAAGGCGAAAACTCTTGTATTTACAGTTCATTAATTGGATCGGCGCGACAAGACAATAATGTTGCAGTGCAAACATTTCCGCATTGCGGACTGAGATCTGCGTTATCCGCATATCGGAATCTTTAGTATGTAGACCCCAAAGCGGAAGTCGACCGGTCATTGCCTGCGGATTCCGACGACGCCGGCCGTAGATGGGCCAAAACGGCGTTTACGCCCTTATTGTCCATCCTACAGCCTTGGTGCTGGCCAGTTGCCTGTGTCGCCATTGAGAAGCCGCCCCGGCATAAGCGCCAGCCGCGAGGCGATTGCGTTGCATTGGAAGAGCAAAAATGGGACACGGCCTTCGCGCTAAGGAGGAAAGGGTGCTCTCATTTTTTGTGGCATGTCGCCAACCATGAGTAACCGTACCAACCAGATTTCCCTTTGGTGGCGCTCCGTTTAGGAGCGGCGCGGCCTCATCACGAGATCAACCGTAGCCGCCGTGATTCGGCTGGCGCGGGTTACGTCTATCGACAGTCCGATGACACGGCGGCTCTTAACTTGGAGTAGCTGTCATGACTGTCGATACCAATTCGCCCCTCGTCGTACTAACCGGCGATCGGACCACGGGTCCGTTACATCTCGGGCACTACGTTGGTTCGCTCAAGAATCGTGTAACTTTGCAATCGACCCATCGTCAGTTCCTGCTCTTGGCTGATGCGCAGGCCCTAACCGATAATGCACACGATCCGGCGCGAGTGCGACACAACGTGTTGGAAGTGGCGCTCGATTATCTTACTGTTGGGATTGATCCAGAGCTGACGACGATCTGCCTTCAGTCACATCTGCCCGCGCTCGCTGAACTGACGCTCCTCTATATGAACTTCGTCACAGTCTCGCGGCTTGAGCGAAACCCGACTATCAAAGACGAAATCCAAGCACGTGGATTTGGTCGCGACATCCTGGCGGGCTTTCTCTGCTACCCTGTCGCACAAGCAGCCGACATCACTGCCTTTAAGGCGACTGTCGTGCCGGTTGGCGAGGATCAAGCACCCTTGATCGAGCAGACCAACGAAATCGTCCGACGTATCAATCGCCAAGTTGGCAGAGACGTGTTGTTGGAGGCCAAAGCCCTGATTCCCGCAATCGGACGGCTGCCCGGCGTGGACGGCAAATCAAAGATGAGCAAGTCGCAAGGCAACGCCATCCCGCTCTCCGCATCTCCTGGTGACGTCAGCGATGCCGTGAAGAGCATGTTTACCGACCCCGACCATCTCCGAGCATCGGATCCTGGCAAGGTCGAGGGCAATGTCGTGTTCACCTATCTTGATGCCTTTGACGAGGACCGGACTGCAGTAGCGACCCTCAAGGCGCATTATCGACGCGGTGGCCTGGGCGACATGGCGGTGAAGCGTCGGCTGGATGACATTCTACAGACATTGCTTGCGCCAATTCGTGACCTTCGAGCGATTTTGGCACGCGATCCGGGGCACATCATAACCGTGCTTCGAGAGGGCACGCAGAATGCGCGGCGGGTGACGCAGGCTACGCTCGATGAGGTTCGCGAAGCATTAGGACTCTTCCAACTGAACGCTGGCCGCGATGCTTTTTGACAAACTTGTGGTCGGCAATGTCGCCGTTGACCCGTAGGCGACATGGGCGAGGTCGACGTCACCAAACGCGATCTGTGCGATATCCACTCGCGGGGCGATCTACTCCGCCTTGATGTTGGCCGTCCGGATCACCTTGCTCCACTTCTCAGCTTCCTCGACAATGAACTTCCCGAGTTCAGCAGGCGAACCGGGAAACGGAACGCCACCCAAGTCGGCAAAGCGCGCCTTGATGTTGGGGTCGGCGAGAGCCTTGTTGATCGCCTCGCTGAGCTTGTCGATGGTCTCGGCGGACGTGCCCTTGGGCGCACCAACGCCGGTGGCGCAGCTCTTCATCGACCACGCTCGGGAGATCGCAAAGCCATTGGCGGTTCCGCAATCCGGCGGCTATCAGGGGTAAAGCGGTCTTCAACATCGTCATGCGGGCACCGCACAGAATCGCACAACATCGCACAGCATTTATGTTTGACCGTGCTTTGCAGATCGAATATTGGCGAAATGGTTTTGTCGAATTGCGCCCGTAGCCCAATGCTG
>DATGVJ010000179.1:0-10025 GCA_035300505.1 Xanthobacteraceae bacterium | reverse complement strand
GGCCTTGCAGAAGGCAGCGTGCCGGACGATGTCCATGCCGGGCGCGGCCGCGCCGACGCGAAAGCCGCCGTTTTCCTGGGTGATCTGCTTGAGTTCTGCGATTTTCTTGATATCAACCAGAAGCGGTGGCTCGATCAGGTCAGTTTCCATTTGCACGATGACGTCGGTGCCGCCCGCCAATATGCGGCTGCCGGCGGGCGCGCCCGCGAGGAGCGCGACGGCGGCCTCGATCGTCGTCGGAGCTTCGTACCTCAATCCTTGCATGTCCCGAAAATTCCTTGTTTTTGATGGGTGTCCGCTGTCGTTGCGGCGCATCATGGCGTGAATCCGCGGCCACGCCAAGGTGTGATGGGGGAGGGGCAAAACGAGCGGACCTCGTAGCCCGCATGGAGCAATTGTGCGCGTCTTACGCGCGCAATTGCCTAATGCGGGGCGGACTCCCGTGTGGGCCAAGAACCCCGGATTGCGCTCTGTAACCGCATTTTCAATGCGTTTACAGCTCTCCATCCGGGCTACGGACCATTTCCCTGCAGCCATGAGCCCTACCGGCGAGAAACATCCATTCCGTCGCCCGATCCTCTAATCCAAATAACTCCTCTTGCCGGTCTGGATCAGCTCATACAGCGCCCTGATCTCGCCTTCGAGACGGCGATAGTTTCTCCAGTCCTTGTATTGCGGGAAGGTCAAGGTTTTGACGGCTTCCTCGACCGGCACACGCTTCTCGACAGCCTGCTTCACTGTTGCGTATTCGTCCGCCAACATGGCGGCGAGTTCCTTGGCGTCGGCACGTGTCGCGACGTCGCCGTGGGCGGGAAGAATCGTATCGATATCCATGTCGGCGACCTGGCCCAGTTGCTTGATCCAGGTGTCGACCGACGGCGTGAACGCCATGTTCGGCATGCTCTTCTTGCCGAAGGCGCCGGGCGTGAACAGCACGCGGGCATGGGGGAAGTGGACATAGGTGTCGCCGGCCTGCTGGCCGGGGCCGAGGTCGATGAGTTTTACCTCGCGTCCGCCGAGCCGGATGGTGGCTTCGCCGGCAAACGTTACGTCGGGCAGCACGAGCTTGACTTCGTTCGGATCAAGGCCGCGGCTTTTGAATCCGTCGATGCGCCGCGCCATCTCCTTGTGATGGACATGCTGCATGATGCGTGCCGTGTCTTTATGCGCGATGAACGTCGCGCCGAGGTCCTTGAACACAACATTGCCCATGTGGTGATCGCCGTGGAAGTGGCTGTTGATCACCCACTTGATTGGCTTGTCCGTCACCTTGCGGATGCGATCGAGCAGGTCCTTGCCGTTACGCGGATGCGTGCGGGTGTCGATCAGCAGCACGCCCTCGTCGGTGACAAGAAAGACGGCGTTCGATCCGTCGAACTCGAAAAAGAAATAGAGGTCGTTGGCGATCTTTTTCACTTCGGGGCCGGACGAGTTTTGCGCCGGCGCCGGCAGGGCCAGAAGGGCGAGCGCGGCCAGCGCCATTGTGGCCGGAGCAAGCGTCTGGAGGCCCGTGACAAATATTGATTGAAACGGGCCCTTAGGTTGTTTCGAACGGTTTGCATGGATAGCCTCCCTTGGCTGATTACGAGCATATCAAGTTGCTCTCCTGCCTGCATTTGAAATCATTGTGGAATCCTTCATTGGGTTCGTTCCGTAAAAATCTGTGTTTGGGCGCGCAATCCGGCGCCACGCTCGGGAATGTCGCTCGTTGAATCGCGATGACATTTTCGCGTTGGGTTCGTTTTGGCCAAAATCGTCGGGTCCGTTTCAACGCGCCGCGGCCCGCAGGGTGGGTTAGCGTGGCCCCGCACCTTTCGATTGGATTCGTGCTCTCGGTCGGTGCGTAAACCACCGAACCCACGATCGTCACATATCGAGCCTTGTCGACCATTTCCGCGGGCCTTTGAGTTCACAGCGTCCGTCATTGCTTCGTCGATACACATGGCATCCACCGAAGCATCGATTGCAACAAATAATCAAGTGAATTTGGCTGTGCGTTCTTGTGCGATGTTGTGCGATGTTGTGCGATGTTGTGCGAGGATCCTGTTTCCTCTTTTTCGAGTTGCCGAATACGTCGTGAAACCAATGTATCGAAGCCGCCGGCGAAAGATTCAAACTGGTTTGAATAAGGCGAAGATCGTGACTGTCACGCGGGCGCAAAATCAGGCGATGATCGCCGAGGCAAACCGGGCGGCTGTAGCGGTATCGTCGTGTGCCGCACATCGAGAATGATCAAATGATTGCAGCCTTATATTTTAGATCAGAAATCGTTCCCCCTCGGATACCGGCATCTTGGCTATGCCCCATTGGAGAGCCTGCTGAAATCTTCGAGGACGGCTTTGATCAATGTCTGCCTGCGGGGGTCTTGGCCGCTCGGGGTGGCGGCAAACAGAGAGAGCAAATAGGTGGCTTTTTCGGCGGCTTCCTGCCAATCCGACGCTGGAGCCGCGATCAACCGCGCTTCCAACTCGTCTTGGGTCGCCCGCAGCGCCTGTTCGCTGGCGACAACGTCTGCAAGCAGCCGACGAAGGTTCGTCGCCTTTTGTGCGGCCATTCCGCGGTGCCCGTCCAGATTGACTGGTTCGTCCGTCATGGCGCTTCCACGTCCCGGTCTTGTGCCGCCCGGAGGTCAACGGGGTCAATGTTCACCATCTCAACCGATCCGGGCCGATATTGCGCCGTCACGAAGATCATGGTTGCAATACGGCGGTAGGCTGGAAACGATATCCCCTCGATCAACTCCTCGTCGGTTACGACCCGATAGTCTCCCGCCGGAAGCATCCGGCCGATACCCTTCAGCAGAAACGGTTTGTTGAAGAAGACGGTCTTGCTGAGGGTGCGGATGGTCATTTGGATACAGACCGTCGCGCAAGGGGATACTCGGCTCTCTCGTACAAACGACGAATCTCTTTGGCCTGGTATCTTTCTTCATCGACCTCGAGATAGGTGCCAACCAGCAGGTGCGGCGGCAGATCTTCAATCGCGAAGCAGATGGCATCCGCGGCTCTCGCAAATCGTTTGTATCCCAGCGGTTGCCGCCGGGAGTTCTTGCCTTTCGCAACAAAAAGCTCCGCTTCGAGACTGAAATCAAACAGCTCGGCCTCGTTAGCATACTCGAAGGTGTGAATGTTGTTCAATGGACTATCGCTTTACCAGTATGAGATGAGGTGGGATTGGGCCTCTTGTGGTGTTTCGCCTTTCCCGCACCACGCAATCAACAGATTTGATAACCGTAAGCGATTCCCCATGACAAGGACCGCATTGCCGATCACATCGGCGGCACCCTGCTCGCGTTGGGGCTCTAGGCATCGCGACCCACCTTGAACTCGTTTTCTGGAATGTCCCAGGTTGTGAAGGCAAAATGCGAGCGATAGGCAGGCAATTTTAATGACGCGAAGCGCGTTCCAAGAACACCAAATTTGTGCAACGTCAGCCAGCCGAGTTCCTTGAACACACCAAACAACTTAAAACCAAAAGCAATCCCGACGTTCGGACCCACTTTCGAAAGCTCATCATCAAGCCTGGCCTTAATACCTTTCGCAGTCCTCTCGTCCATGTTTCCCTCCTCGACATTGTCATTGTGGACCGACGCGAATTCCATCAAACTTTGCTGCGCGCTTTTGTGCTGATTCTGTATTCCTCCCTAGGTCCGAGGCCATGAACTCATGACAACGGAGAATAGAGATCAAAAATCGCTGGCCACGAGTTCATAGGAGCCTCTGTGTCCGCGGGCATAGACCTCGGTCGCGGTCGCGTAGATAATAAGGCGATTGACGTCAAAGGCCCCAAGCGCACCGTTCTCATCGAAGGCCATGCTGGGCTGAACGCGCCTCAGCGCCTCTTCAGTCACGAAAAATGAAGCTTCCATCGCACTGTCATAACCCCAGAACCTTACAGCCCGTCGCGTGGCGTCATAGCTGCGGCTACTATTTGGAAAGTTCAATGCCATAGACTTATGCCTTCGTAGGTTTGCTGAGGCGTCACTGCTCGCAGGCGCGGCAAGCGGTCATTTAATGGTTATCAGCGGAGATTTGCAGCAGAGAGTCTCCCTGCAGCATTGAAGGTACTTCCATGATTTTCACCCGGAGAATTAAGAGGAATGCGCGCCGCAGCCAGTGCGCAGACGCGCAAAATCCGAATGCTGATCGCATCCGAACACGAACGTCAATTTTTTAGAAAGCAAACGGAGACTTCGGTACGTCACCGCTTTTTGGGCAGCTCTTGGGTAAGGCGCTACTAGGCCGCACCTGGTTATGTGGGGTGTCGGGACGTAAAGCACAATGGTAAAGCAACAAGATAGGGGCCCAGTATCAGGCCGTTCATGGTTGCGCCTTAGGCGCGCAGCTTTTGTACAATAACTTGCAATTGCGAATCCACGTGCTTTGCTTGCCAGTGCCCGGTGTCGCTAATGCCGTCGATGACGTTGAAGCCTAGGTTGGCGATGCCCCCGGTGATGAGCAATCGCAGTATTATGACCGTGGGAAAATGCGCACCAACATTTGGCGAGAAGCTCTCCGATCAGGGATGGAGAACGGTCAACAGCATCAGGATGAACACGAATGCGGCAGCTATAAATGACCAATACATCGTCTTTGTTGCAACATCGAAAAGAATGCTTGTGGCCACAGTTGCTATCCTCCAAATGGGCAGTTAATTTCTAGCGATGGAAACGACAAATGAGGTTCGACGGGCCATTGATGCGATGAGGAGGTCAAAAGCATTTTTGAAGGCCTGTTCAAAGAGGCAGACGTGGCGTGCACATACTTACTGAATCGGTCTTTACCAGTCACGTTATCGTGGAAGATGCATACGATCGGGCAATGTATCGATGTCTTCGAAATTATCCGCGATTGGGCGTTCCGATCACGGCCAAAAGCGCAATGCCGGAGACTGGGATGACGCGGCGCTTGAATTTGCCACGGTTCGCTGCCATATAACATCGTAGGCGAACATGGAGAGGTATGGGGGCGCTGCTGTCCGTCTGCGGATAGAAGCGTCGTTCCGCGCGCTTCCGAGCTTAATTCATCCCGCTCCCGGCCACGACCCTATCACGCTTATGTTTCATGCCAGGCCAGCCCTTGGGGCTAGCGCTGGAACGTTCCGTTTTGACAGCACCTTAAGATCAAGAATCCATTTTCACAGTTGGGTACAAGCCAAAGCAATGACAATTGAACGCGCCCGCCCGCATACAGTCTCGAAAACTTGGGGCATTGCAGACTTGCGCCCTTGGAGTGACGCACGGCAGGACGATGGCCCAATCGGGGAAATCTGGTACGAGCGGCCTGGCGACGCAACGCCAAATTCCTCTCTCTTGCTCAAGCTGCTCTTCACGAGCCAGCCACTATCGATCCAGGTTCATCCCGACGATGCGTCCGCCCATGCGATGGGCCTGCCAAACGGCAAAACCGAAGCCTGGTACGTCTTGAGTACAACACCGGACGCCAAGGTTGCTCTTGGCCTCAAACAGCGATTGACGTCACAGCAATTTCGCGCTGCCGTGGGCGACGGCACAATCCGGGACCTTGTCGTATGGCACAGCGTGTCGGCCGACGACGTCATTTCTGTGCCCGCCGGAACGATCCACTCGATCGGAGCCGGGATCATCATTGCAGAAATCCAGCAGCGTAGCGACGCAACATTCCGTCTATTTGATTTCGGTCGGCACCGTGCGCTGCACATCGAAAGCGCAATCGCAGTCGCGAACACCGGACCAGCCGATTCCCTGGTGCAGCCAGACGACCTCGTTCACGAACGAACCCTCCTCGTAACCAACTCGTTGTTTAGATTTGAAAAATTAACTCTTCCGGCAAACTCCGCCTGGTCCCTAGGCGCAGAGCAAGAAACCTGGTTTCTCGTTCTGAAAGGAAGCGCCCATATTGAATCATTCGACATCCGCCAAGGCGAGGCCATTTTCGCGCAATCGGATCACATCGAACTATGCACCGGTCCGATCGGCCTGGTGGGTCTCATGGCATGCACGAACAGCGGCGAGATTCCGCACCTGACGCGTCGCATCGGTCAGCCAGGTCCAACACATGCACGACGTTCACCGCTCATGCAGGCGCCTTCCGTCAGTCCAGCGACGTCAATCTTATCAAACGGCCACCTAGATATTGCGCAATGAAGTCGATCAAGCACATCGGTTTCATCGGAAACTATCTCCCCCGTCGCTGCGGAATCGCAACATTTACCTACGACATGCAGCAGTCCATCTCGACAGCCGCGACGAACGTCGAGACCAGCGTTGTCGCAATGACCGATCCGGGTCATGTTTACGATTATCCACCGGCTGTGCGCTTTCAGGTCCACGACGACAAAATCGACGATTATGTTCAGGCTGCTGACTTCCTGAACCGATCGGATGTCGATGTCGTGTGCCTGCAGCATGAATATGGAATTTTCGGCGGTGCCTCCGGCTGCAACATCATCGAACTTCTGTCACGACTCAAAATGCCGCTCGTTACAACGCTTCACACCGTTCTGCGCACGCCCAACCCAAGCCAGCGCAATGTCATGCGTCGGATCATCAATGCCTCGGCGAAGCTCGTCGTGATGTCGGAGAAAGGTCAGGAACTTCTGCGCTCTGTTCATGGCGTTCCTGCGAGCAGCATCGAGATAATTCCGCACGGAATTCCCGACTTTCCGTTTCTCGAAACGCATCACGCAAAAGCGAAATTCGGGTTCAGCGGGAGAAAGGTCATTCTCACGTTCGGTCTCCTTTCGCCGAGCAAAGGCATCGAGACTGTCATCGATGCCATGCCAGGCATCATCAAATCTTGCCCCGACGTCGTTTATGTCGTTCTGGGAGCAACTCACCCGAACCTCGTGCGGCATGAGGGCGAAGCATATCGCGACCGCTTGATCGCGCGCGTGCACGAGCTTGGCGTCGAAAATCACGTCGCGTTTCTCAACCAGTTCGTGGATCAGCCCACACTGCTTGACTACATTTCGATGTGCGACGTTTACGTGACGCCCTATCTCAATGAAGCCCAGATGACGTCAGGAACCCTCTCCTACAGCTTCGGGCTCGGGAAGGCTGTCGTTTCGACGCCCTATTGGCATGCCAAGGAACTCCTGCGCGACGGTCTCGGTATTCTCGTTCCCTTCAAGGACCCCGAAGCCACGGGCATTGAAGTCGCCAGTCTGCTGACCGACGATGCTCGGCGGCAGTCAATGCGTGTCCGGGCCTATGCAGACAGCCGATCGATGATTTGGGCGCAATCCGCCAAGCGCTACCTCGCGATATTCGATGATTCGCGGGCGCTCACCCGATCCGGAATATCGCACTCATTCAATTCGAACTTCCCTGGGAGCAAGGGAATCGACATTCCGGAAATACAAATCGGACATTTTCTATCGCTATGCGACAGTACCGGCATGCTTCAGCACGCCACCCATGCGGTCGCGAACCGCGCCCATGGCTACTGTATCGACGACAATGCTCGCGCCCTGCTGTTCTCAACGGCCCTTGCGAACACGGGTGAAGTACGAATACCGGACATCGTCATTGCCCGATTTGCAGCCTTCATTCAACACGCCTGGAATCCCGATACGCGACGGTTCCGGAATTTCATGAGCTACGATCGCCGATGGTTGGAAGAAGCTGGTTCAGAAGACAGTCACGGCAGGACGCTTTGGGCGTTAGGCGAATCCGCACGTAAGGATGATAACCCATCTCGCCGCAGATGGGCTGCGGCGCTGTTCGAGACCGCCCTTCCCGCGGTTGAAAACTTCTCCTCGCCACGGGCCTGGGCGTTCTCCCTCCTTGGATTAAACGCCCACTGCACGCTGGTGCGCAGGGACGAATTCGCGGACCGCATACGAAAACAATTGGCTGACAAACTGATGGCCCTGTTTGCCGCGGTCGAAAGCAAAGACTGGGTTTGGTTTGAAAACCTACTCGCCTATGACAACGCGCGACTGTCCCAGGCACTGATCGAAACAGGCCTGGCGACCGGCAAGCCAGCATACATCGAGGCCGGCCTTCGGTCGCTGCGTTGGCTCATGACGCTTCAGACGGCGTCGACAGGACATTTCAGGCCGGTTGGCACCCACAGTTTCGGCAGGATCCGTCAGCTCCCCGAAGCGTTTGACCAACAACCAGTCGAGGCGTGCGCAACGATTTCGGCCTGCCTTGCGGCTTCGCGGGTAGGCGATGGTTCTGACTGGGCCGGAGAGGCGATGCGCGCGTTCAGGTGGTTCCTGGGTGAAAACGATCTCAGGACGACACTGATAGATCCTGCTTCCGGCAGTTGCGCAGATGGACTTCATCTCGACCGGCCCAATGAGAACAAGGGTGCGGAATCCACACTCTCTTATCTGCTGGGACTTACAGAAATCCGTCGGGTCAAGCGCGCCAACGCGACCGTGCGAACAGAGCCCGCAGCCCGATTGGTACACAGCACAGTTCACTCGATTGCACCTCGAACAGCGCCAGGGGATTGCCTTGCTACAATCTCTATTCTTGACCCGCCACTCCTTATACCTGCGCCCGGATCCGGCCAGGGTCGTCGTCAGACCTTTCAAACCGGCGACTGAGCCCCGGGACCTCAATCCAACCGACAAAGTTCGTGCCAATCATATTGTCGACAGGGTTCTGCGGCTCGATCCCGACGTAGCCTCACAGCAACTCACCGATGTGCTGGAGAATTTCGAAGGTCGCCACAGGAACCTCCTTCGGATCTTTGAGGCCCGTGCCGCGGATATGGAGGAAGCATTCACGCCTCATGCCCCGCTCAATCAAACGCAACGCCGCCTGGTCGGCGCATATTTTCTTCATGAATATTCCTTCGAGGCGTCGGCGCTATTCAACCCGAGCATCGTGCGGCACCCCGACCAGTCCGGTGCTCCGGAGAATGGCTGTCGATTCATCTTGAGTCTGCGCGCGGTGGGAGAAGGTCATATTTCGTCGCTGACTTTCCGGTCCGGCACCATTGCGGCCGGCGGGAACGTGTCCGTCGATCCGACCGCACGGCTCGCCTCGGTTCCTAAAGTCCACAGCCGTACGTCCAATAGCAATGGCGACGATATTGAAGTAATCTTCGAACAGGGCGAAGAATTGAGTGAACGGGTCATTTTTCCGATCACCGACGCCCAGGCGAATGGTATCGAGGACGCCCGATTTGTCGAATTCAACGATGGTGCTCGAAAAACCTATTACGCCACCTACACGGCCTATAGTGGCAGGGGAATTCGCTCCGAGTTGCTCGAGACAGCAGACTTCCGATCATTTCGGCTGACTCCGCTCGGCGGATCGGCAGCACGCAACAAGGGCATGGGGCTGTTTCCAAGGAAAATCAATGGCCGCTACGCGATGATCGGCCGGCAGGACAACGAGAATCTCTATCTGATCTATTCCGACGACCTCTACACATGGGACGGTGGTCAGGCCTTGCTCAAGCCCCAATATCCTTGGGAATTCGTTCAGATCGGCAATTGTGGCTCCCCGATCGAATTAGACGACTGCTGGCTCCTGCTGACGCATGGCGTTGGGCCGGTCAGGAAATATTCGATCGGGGCTGCCCTCCTGGACAAGGCGGACCCCTCAAAGGTTCTCGCGCGGACACGCGAACCTCTGCTTCGCCCGGAACCCACCGAACGCGAAGGCTACGTTCCAAATGTCGTCTATACATGCGGCGCAATGCGTCACGGCGATCAGATCATCTTGCCCTATGCGGTATCGGACACGTTCTCCAATTTCGCGACGATCAAGATTTCGACGCTGATGGAAGCCTTTGCGAACTGATGTCACACGCGCGGGACAGACGTGGGTGTCCGGCATGCAGACAAGATTTACGCTGTTTGCGCATGCTTGGCTGCGTGGCTGGATCAAATCGACCAGAATCCGCTATAGCAGGCCTTTAAACCCGCTCAAAACTTCATTTTTTTGCTTGGCAGCTTCACGCGATGCCGTGCTCTCGGTCGGTGCATAACCCACCGAACCCCGATCGTCACATATCGAGCCTTGTCGACCATTTCCGCGGGCCTTTGAGTTCACAGCGTCCGTCATTGCTTCGTCGATACAC
>DATGVJ010000178.1:0-2150 GCA_035300505.1 Xanthobacteraceae bacterium | reverse complement strand
TCAATTCGTGCCCTATCGCGGCGGCGCGCCGGCTCTGCAAGACTTGGCGGCCGGGCAGCGTCCGGCGTTGCTATAGCAACGTCGCCTGTTCCGGCGGATAGGTGATCGCCGTCCCCTCGACATGGGCGAAGGGCGTGAGCTTGTGCGCGCGGTAATCGCTCTGCGAGAGGATCTCAACCACCGCAATGGCGCGCACGTTCAGCGCGTCGGCAACCAGCGATCGGTGGCAGCGCCACGGGACAGCCTCCGCGCACATAATGGCGGTGCGCTTCCCGCGGCTCAACGCGATTAATTCTTCAAGTCCTTCCTGAAACCCCTCCGTTTGCATGTAATCGGCGTAGCCGCGGAAGCTTGTATTGCGCCAACCGGTATTGATCGAGTCCTTGCGCGCGTGCCGCAAGCCGCCCAGCGCTTGTAGGGGCACGTAATCGATGTTCTGGTGTGCGAGCGCGCGGCCAAGCTCATCCGCATTGAATTGCGGATTGTGCCGCGAGCGCGGCACGGTGCGGACATCCGCCAGACGTTCAATGGCGTAGGTCTGGAGCAGCGTGATGAAGCGCTCGATGGAAAGAGTCGAATGACCGACGGTGAATATCGCGCCCGTCGGCCAATGTGTTTCCTGCGGCGATGGATGGCGCGTCATGTTTTTTGGCTCCTAGCAACAGCGTAGCATCGCCAATGCCACCGACTAGCATGAGTTCGCGAAGCATTTATTTTGAAAAATGTCAGTTACAGCTTGGGGTATGGTCGCCTCCGGCTGCGTCGGACCCGGCTCTAGGCATCGCCCGAGCCGCGCTCGCGTCTCGGCCCATGCGGGTGACATAGTCGAGCCGTATGGCGCGATAGTGCCACCACTTCGACGAAGCCCCTCTGATGCAATCACTCCCGGCAACGTAAAAACCGCGTGCACATGGCCTATGCTTTGCCCGGCTTAATCGTGCGCGCGACGGCGTCCACCGTTGTCTTCGTCGCCGTCTCTCCAATATCTTTTGCTTGTTCAGCTAGGGCGTGCAGTTGCGTCTGCAAATATTCAGACTGGATCGTAACAACCTCTTGAAGGTTCTGGGCTTGGGACAATTTCTCCGTGAGATTAAAGACATTTACAAGATTTTGTTCTGCGTAACCTGCCACTTTCTTGGTGAGTTCGCTTTGACCCCATGGCAGCGTTGAAATATTCGATTGAAAAAGCCGGAGGAACTCGCTCATCGCTCGATGGGTTTGTTCGATGCCGAGCGACGCGATTGTGCTTGGACCAGATGGATCCTTTTCCTTTGGGGACATTGGCACCTCGCCACAACCCTCGTATCCAATCAAAGCGCTCCAGTATCGCCACTTGCGATCAGGGGCCCAGGCGCGAAAGCGCGGGTCAATGTCGCGCTTCCTCTGGGGGGAGGTGGGGGAAGGAAGCTGCTGCCTGCCCCGGCTTTCGCGGAGGATTAATTGGGCGCGTGAATAAATGTTCCATCCCCTCCAAACTATTTTGCTGCTGCTTCGCAAAAAGCTGCGTTGGGACGCCGGCAAACATCATTGCAAGGCTCAATGCCGCAATCGTGGAGGCCTTGGCCGATCCAGCCGTCAGTCGCGCCTCGTCGACCTTGCGCAAGACATTCCGGCACGCGAACGGCAGACGCCCAACCGTTGCGTGCTTTTCACGAAGCAGAAATCGAGAAGTGGTGGCCGACTATCAAGGCGGCCAACATCAAGGGGGAATGAATCTTTTGCAATGCATCAATTCACGGTGACGAACCGACGCTCTGGTCATCGGCTGAAATGCTTTGCTTAAGGCCACTATTCGCCTCCGGACGCGACAACCGGTAACCGCACGTTAAGAACTGCGCCATGATCGATGCGGGCTGAAGCCCAAAGCCGACCACGATGAGCTTCGATGATCGACCGACAAATGGAGAGCCCCCATCCCCATGCCTTGCGATTTGCCGTAAAGAATGAGTCGAAGATCCGATTGATGTCTTTCGGATCGATGCCCGTTCCGGAGTCTTCGACCGAAACCAGCACGCCGCCCAAATCAAGAATGGCGGACTTCACCCCCAAGAGCCTGCTGGCTCCGTGGCCGAGTCGTTAGCTTGTTACGTCACTTGAGGGCATCATAGATTTGCAAATTGCCGCTAAAACTGCACTCGTCACCGGCGCTT
>DATGVJ010000177.1:0-16841 GCA_035300505.1 Xanthobacteraceae bacterium | reverse complement strand
CGGCACTAGCCCAAGGACCCGCTCGGATTCGGGGTCGGCGTCGGAGTCGGCGATAGCGGTTGGAACGACCGCTATTACGACCGTAGAAGGCCCGGCGTTGGCGTGAGCGTCGGATTCGGATCCCCCGGTTGGGGTTACGATGATTGGAACTATAGTTCCTATGCGGCCGCGCCCACATATGGCTGCTCTTGTGCCAATCGCTACCGCACGACGCGGGTCGCGCCGCGTTATCGCTCTTCCGACTACGCCTGGGGTGGCTATCCCAATGACTATGCTTACGACGACAATTATTACGGTGGCTACTATGGCGGTGGCTACGCGTCCGCCAACTTCGGTTGGAACGATGACGGCTGGGCCAGTCGCCGCACTTGGCGCGATGATGATCGCAGATTCGATCGCTTCAGCCGAGAGGATCGCGTCCGTGCCGACGTCAGCGTCGGCGGTCGAGAGACGCGCGGCAGTAGGATGAACCGCACGGCGTTCAGCGAGCGCACGAGTGGTGAGGCCAGATTGACGCGCGGCAACGGAGACTTCCGTGGCGGCACGAGCGGCGAAATCCGTGCGCGTGGCAGCGTAGAGTCCCGCGGCGGCGCGAGCGGCGAAATCCGCGGCACGGTCGGCCGTGGCGGTGGTGCCGCAATGCGAGCGGGAAGCAGTAGTGGAGGACGCCGAGGCGGCGACGAGACCCGCTGACGCGGTAATTGTAGACCTCGATAGCAAAGCCGCTTGGCGAAAGCCAAGCGGTTTTGCATGCTTGTGCGGGCGCGTGCTGGGAGTCCCGCCTTGACGGCGGCTTCGTCGCGGGCGGCTCGTTCTTTTTTGCTTGCGATTCAAGGCCGACGGGGACCCGTACGGCCCCTATCGAGCGACAGCGAAGGGTTACGGATCGAGGTCGCCACCGACACAATATTGGGGAGGAACTACCATGCGGCCACCAAGATGGCCGAATCATCGGTTCACATGGCGAGAGATGGCGGGGAGGCAAAAATGGCGGACGATCCTCTGCGGGATGTGAAGGAGCGGGTTCTGGTCGAAGGCCAGAAGGCCTATATCATCATCAATGCTGCGGGCGCGGTGACCTTGCTGGCCTTCTTGCAGGCTATCTGGCCAAATGCCGGCGCGCTGACGCTTAAAAAAGCGGTACTTTGGGGAATCATGGCCTTCGCAGGCGGTATTGCTGTTGCCTCGCTCGGCTACATCATCCGGCACTGGGCGTTGCGAAAGAGCCAGGTCAATTCGGGCCTCTATTTTCAATTGGCGACGATGTGGGTGCCGCTGCTGGCGATCCTGTGCTTCTTGACCGGCGCGGTCCTTCCGGTTCTCGGAGGAATGGACGCGCTCAACGCCCAGCCGCCACCGGCCGGGCAAGCCAAAGGGCTAACTGAACCGCCGGCGGGGAAGAAGAGATAGCATCGCCAGCTGACAAAGACATATCAAGATATAGCCGAGACATATCAATATATAAGCAACCTCGACTACGATCAGGCGTTGACATCGGGAGGTTTCAATCGATGTCAAAGGAAAGACGAGGTGTGCTATGTTGAATAGAATGGCGATGCAAAAGTTGAGGAGCACGTTGCTGATCGGCTCGGCGCTCGCAACGCTGGTGATTGGAACAGGAATAGGAACTGGATTGGCGGTGGCACAACCCGGGTCTGCATTCCAGGATCAGGGCATTCGCGACGACGAAGGTCTTCCGCCGCGATATGGTCTCCCAGACACTGGCCTTGGGCCGCAATATGGTGATCCACAGAGCCATCGAGGCGCTTGGGCTTACGAGCGCGATGGCAGAGGTCATATTGTTGTCCCCAGCCGACATGAAATGAGGCGACCCCTCCACCATCGATAGCGACGCGCTTGTTTTCAGCAACGCGCATGGTTTCTCACGATTACGAAAGGCGGAACCTTCAGGTTCCGCCTTTCGTGTTCATCCAGACGATGCGTTCTGGGCCATAGTCATATGGAGCCTCTAAAAAGGGGGGCGTCGCCGCCTAAGGTTTCACGATCACGAACACCCCGTCGTGCTCCCACACGTCTCGCATTTCAGGCACGTGCCGTTCCTCACCAGCGTGAAGTTCAAGCACTCCCCGCACATCTCGCCCTCGTAGCCTTTGGCTTTGGCTTCGGCCCGGCGTTCGGCGGCGGCGGCTTTCGCGGAACGTTTTGGTTCGCCGAAGGGAAGTTCGAGCTTTTCGGCGGGCGAAAGTTTTTGCTCGGGCTCCTGCTTGAGTGCGGTGGCGGCAGAGAGTTCGCTGCGCGGGCCGGAAGAGGCCACGGCGGTTAGCCGCGACGTTCCCCCACCCCGGCCGCCTTCAGCGGCCGACCCTCCCCCTGCAGGGGAGGGTGAAGAACCGCCCGGCATCACCACGAGTTTGTCGGTGCGCGAGCGCGTCAGTCCGCGCGACACATATTGGGTCGCGCCTGTCGGCTTGCCCTCGGTCACTCCTTTGCCGAGCGCGTCGAAGGAGCCTTCGCTCGGATCGACATGGGCGAGATCGAAGCGCTCGAGATAGCTCACCGCCAATTCGCGGAAGACGTAGTCGATGATCGAGGTCGCGTATTTGATCGAGTCGTTGCCCTGCACGGGGCCGGCCGGTTCGAAGCGCGTGAACGTGAAGGCGTCCACATATTCCTCCAACGGCACGCCATATTGCAGGCCGAGCGACACCGCGATGGCGAAGTTGTTGATGAAGGAGCGCAGCGCCGCGCCTTCCTTGTGCATGTCGATGAAGATTTCGCCGATGCGGCCGTCGTCATATTCGCCGGTGCGCAGATACACCTTGTGGCCCCCGACGACTGCCTTTTGAGTATAGCCTTTGCGGCGGTCGGGCATGCGCTCGCGCTCGCGCATCACGACGATGCGTTCGACCACCTTTTCGACCACACGCTCGGTGAGCGCCGAGACGCGCGCGGCGGCGGGCTTTTCGATAAAAAGGTCGATTGCGTCGTCTTCTTCATCCGCATCCGCGATGAGCTGACTCTGCAATGGTTGCGAGAGTTTCGAGCCGTCGCGGTAAAGCGCATTGGCCTTGAGGCCGAGCTTCCACGACAACATGTAGGCGGCTTTGCAGTCTTGCACTGTGGCATCGTTCGGCATGTTGATGGTCTTGGAGATGGCGCCCGTGATGAACGGTTGCGCCGCCGCCAGCATGCGGATGTGGCTCTCGACCGAAAGATAGCGCTTGCCGGTGCGTCCGCACGGATTGGCGCAATCGAACACCGCATAGTGGTCGGACTTGAGGTGAGGGGCGCCTTCAACCGTCATGGCGCCGCACACATGGATGTTGGCCGCGTCGATCTCACGCTTGGTGAAGCCCAATGCCGCAAGGAGATCGAACTTCGGATTGTTGATTTCGGCGGCATCGATGCCGAGGTGCTTGACGCAGAACTCCTCGCCCAGCGTCCAGCGATTGAACACGAACTTGATGTCGAATGCGGTCGGCAGCGCTTTTTCAACGGTCGCGATAGCCTCCTCGGTGAAGCCCTTGGTCTTCAACGTGGAATGATTGATTCCCGGCGATTGCCCGAGGTTGCCATGGCCGACCGCATAGGCCTCGATTTCCGCGATCTGCGCAGGCGTATAGCCGAGCACGCGCAGCGCTTCCGGCACGGCGCGGTTGATGATCTTGAAGTAACCGCCGCCCGCAAGCTTCTTGAACTTCACCAGCGCGAAATCCGGCTCGATACCGGTGGTGTCGCAATCCATCACGAGGCCGATGGTGCCGGTCGGCGCAATCACGCTCACCTGCGCATTGCGGAACCCATGCTGGACGCCGAGGCGAAGCGCATTGTCCCATGCCCGCTTGGCATGTTCGACCAGCGTCTGGTCGGGGCAGAGCTTGTGGTCGAGCGGCACCGGCGGGGTCGCGACCTGCTCATAGCCGGTACGCTCGCCATAAGCGGCGCGGCGATGATTACGGATTACGCGCAGCATGTGCTCGCGATTCTTCTTGTAGCCCGGGAACGGGTTGAGTTCCTTCGCCATCTCGGCGGAGGTCGCATAGGACACGCCGGTCATGATGGCGGTCAGCGCGCCCGTGAGCTGGCGGCCGGCATCCGAATCATACGGAATGCCGGACGACATCAGGAGCCCTCCCACGTTGGCGTAGCCGAGGCCCAGCGTGCGGAACTCATAAGAGAGTTCTGCGATTTCGCGCGAGGGGAACTGCGCCATCAGCACCGCGATTTCGAGGACGACGGTCCACAGCCTGATCGCGTGTTCATAGCCCTCGACATCCATGCGGCCGGTTGCCTTGTCGCGGAAGGCGAGCAGGTTCATCGACGCAAGATTGCAGGCCGTGTCGTCGAGGAACATGTATTCCGAGCATGGGTTGGACGCGATGATCGGGCCGGAAGCCGGACAGGTGTGCCAGTCGTTGATGGAGGTGTGGAACTGCAGGCCCGGATCGGCCGAGGCCCAGGCCGCAAAGCCGATCTTTTCCCACAGATCGCGCGCCTTGATGGTCTTGGCGACACGGCCCGGCTTGGTCCGCCAGGTAAGGTCCCAGTTGGCGTCGGATTCGACGGCCTTGAGGAATTCGTCGGTCACCCGCACCGTATTGTTGGAGTTCTGCCCCGAGACGGTGAGATAGGCTTCCGAGTCCCAATCCGTGTCGTAGATCGGGAAGTGCAGGTCGGTATAGCCCTGCTTGGCGAACTGGATCACGCGCTGGATGATATTGTCGGGCACGTACACACGCCGCGCCGCCTTGATCTCGCGGCGAAGGACCGGGTTTTTCTCCGGGTCGAAGCAATCGTCACCCGAGCCCTGGCAGTTCACGCAGGCCTTGATGATCGCGCGCAGGTGCTTCTGGTTGATCTTCGAGCCGGTGACGAGATTTGCGACCTTCTGTTCCTCAAGCACCTTCCAATCGATGAACTGCTCGATGTCGGGATGGTCGGTGTCGACGATCACCATCTTGGCGGCGCGGCGCGTGGTGCCGCCCGACTTGATGGCGCCGGCCGCGCGGTCGCCTATTTTCAAGAAGCTCATCAGGCCCGACGACTTGCCGCCGCCCGCGAGCCTTTCACCTTCGCCGCGTAGTCTCGAGAAATTGGAACCGGTGCCGGAGCCATATTTGAACAGGCGCGCTTCGCGCACCCAGAGGTCCATGATGCCGCCCTCGTTGACGAGGTCGTCCTTGACCGACTGGATGAAGCACGCGTGCGGCTGCGGATGTTCGTAGGCCGTTTTCGATTTGGTCAGCTTGCCGGTCTTGTAGTCGACATAGAAGTGGCCCTGGCTCGGGCCGTCGATGCCATAGGCCCAGTGCAGGCCGGTGTTGAACCATTGTGGCGAGTTCGGCGCCGCCATCTGCATGGCGAGCATGAAGACGTGTTCGTCGAAGAAGGCGCGCGCATCGTTTTCCGAATCGAAATAGCCGCCCTTCCATCCCCAATAGGTCCAGGTGCCGGCCAAGCGCTCGAACACCTGCTTGGCGGACTGCTCACCAATCATGCGCTCTTTTTCGGGGAGCGCGCGCAGCGCATCCTCGTCCGGGACCGAGCGCCACAGCCAGGAGGGGACCGTCTCCTCTTCGACCTTCTTCAGGCGCGCCGGGATTCCGGCCTTGCGGAAATACTTCTGTGCGATGACGTCGGAGGCGACCTGAGACCAGGATGAAGGCACTTCGACGTTCTCGGCTCGAAACACGACCGAACCGTCAGGATTGCGAATCTCGCTCGTCGCCATGCGGAATTCCATATCCGCATAGGGCGACTGGTCTGGTTTTGTATATCGTCGATCGATTCGCATTGATTTTGCCCCTTTTTGCCGGCCCGGCCGCCCATGGGGAGCATAACCCCCAATATAGGTGGTCGACGCCGTTTCCGCGCGGCCTGTCCCCGCCCGCGCTTTGGTTTACCGGTTCTCCGGTCTCGATTTGACGCCTTACGCTCTACTTCAACACCCTCAACGCCCTGTTTGTCCCGTTCAACACCATGTTTGTCCGGCCCTTTGGGTCCGGTAAGCGACACGCTACTTGGTTCGCCCCGAGGCAATGAATGCCTGACTCCGTGCCGTCATGGCTTCGCGGAGTGGCTACGCAGATCCCTTCGGGTGAGAGCCCGGCGGGAACTGAGAACTCCTCGCGCCGAACAGTCAGAGGATTAAGACGACTCGGCGGTTTCGTCAAGGAATAGTGTCAAAGTCTGAATCAAACGCTAAATATGGTAGGACGCTGTGGAATGCGGGGAGAGAGAAAACCAACTGGGGACGAAAAAGGCCTCGACTGTTGAAAGTATCGGGCGATTCGGCCTCGACTGGAAAGGGCCCGGCGGGGTTTGTTTTCACAGGGTGAACTTGGGAATTCGATCTAAACGCCCATAACTCATTGAAACAAAAAAGTTTAATGCAGCCCCCCGGGACTGTCTCGGCAGCCCAGCGAAATCAGCAGGGCAGAATCTGTTCGTCTTGGGACCCCTGGCTTGCTGGGGTTCCGCATGAAATTGTGCAAGTTGGGCAGGCCCGACTTGCGTGCACCGGTCGGCGACCGAATCACGCACTTCCTGTCGCGTTTCCTCCGGAGGCGACGACCTCCTGACGCCGGCGCGGCAGCGCGTTCGGGATTTCGCGTTGCAGGAAATCGATCAATTTCTCTCGGACTAGGCAACGCAGATCGAAGACATCGCCGGCGGATTTAGCGCTGACGAGCGCGCGCAGTTCCAATGTGCCCTCGCGGGCGTCGGTCACTTGCAGGTTAAATACCTTGCCATCCCAAAGCGGGGAGGTTGTCACAAACTCTTCGAGCTTCTTGCGCACCAGTTCGACCGGCGTCGTGTAGTCCACCTGCAACTGAACCGCTCCAAGCAGGTTCGACGATTCGCGCGTCCAGTTCTGAAATGGCTTCTCGATGAAGTAGGTCAACGGAACGATGAGTCGGCGGTGGTCCCAAAGTTCGATCACCACATAAGCCGACGTGATTTCCTCGATCTGCCCGAATTCGTTTTCAACCAGCACCCCGTCGCCAAGGCGAATCGGCTGAGTTATGGCGATCTGGATACCCGCGATCAAATTGCTCAGCACGGGCCGTGCGGCAAGACCGGCAACGAGGCCGGCGACGCCGGCGGAAGCGAACAGGCTCACGCCGTATTGACGTACCGCATCAAACGTCATCAATGCGGCTCCCGCCGTCGCTATGATGAGGAGCATATTGACTGTGCGCGCCAACACGCGGATTTGCGTCAAGTGTTTGCGAGCCAAAACATTATCGGCGGTGTCGCGACCAAAACGCTGTAGATAGAGTATGGCCGCCAAATTAACGGCTGTGACGCAGAACCAGCCGATCAATATGACGGCAGCCAGCGTCAGGATTTTCGTGATCGCATCCTGGCTGTCTGAATCAAGTGGCGTGCCTGGTAATACGACAAAGAGCGCAAATATGACGAGGGCCAGGCGCGTAATCGAGGTCGTGCCAGCCAGCAAGGATCGCCAATAGGGGTGGCGATCACCCAGAATTCGCTGCCAGAGGCGAACAAATATGCGGTGCGCCGTGACGGCGATGCCGGCGGCGAGCAGCATGATGAGGACACCGACCAGGGCGTCTGGAGCCCAGGCGAGGGCGCGGTTGAGGGCGGCCGTGGTGTTCGTGACGGTTTCCAACATGTGGACCTTCGTAGGGTTGTGGCGAGGCCGCGACTGCGACTTGGCGAACGCCCAACAAAAGCAGGCGAACGCCCACAACATGCCGGCTGGACATCTATTTGGCGCGCCCGTATCAAACGTGGCAACGGGGGATGATCCCTCAGGGTTTCGCGCATGAAGAATTTCTTTCTCAAGTTCTTTACCTGGTGGAACGGCCAGACCCTTGGCACGCAGCTATGGACTCACCGCTATGGCGAATATGTCGGGGAAGACGAATTCGGTAACTTGTATTACCGAACCAAAGGTGGCCAGATTGATGCGGGGCTGGGGTTCGAGCGGCGCTGGGTAATCTATAAAGGCGTCGCGGAACCCTCGATGGTCCCTCCCACGTGGCACGGCTGGCTCCACCACACGGTCGACCTTCCGCCAACGCTCGAGAAGGTGGTGGCGCGCCCGTGGTGGAAACCGCATCGGGCGAATATGACCGGTTCGCCGGGCGCCCAACGTCCGACGGGTTCGACCTTGTCGCGCGGTCGCAGGCCAAAGGCCACCGGCGACTACAAGGCCTGGCGTCCCGGGAACGGCTAAGCAGGGGTTTGGTCGACCAACGGATGGGGGATGTTTCCCGTTTGGAGTCCCGTTGGGTCAAGCCGTGCCATCTTGCTTAATGACAACTCGCCCTTCCTTGGCCGTATTCGCCATGTTACTCAATACCATTGGGATTCTCTTTGAAATCTGGGTCAGGATTTTCCGGACGTATCGATGCTGCGATTTACGCCCACCGCGATACTTGCCGCCTTGCTTGGCGCGATGATGATCGCGCCGGCTGCGGCGCAGTTCGGGTCGATTTTCGAAGACCTTTTCGGCGCACCGCCGCGTCCGCCGTCGGGCGTTCCAGGCGGGTCGCCGCAGGGCGGACCGCCACCCGGCGGGCAACCACAGGGCGGGCGGCCTCCACAGCAGCAGCAATATCCGCCCAACAGTTTCCCGCCGCCGGGAGGAGTGCAGTCGCGGCCCTTGCCGCCACCGCCGGGTACTGCGGCGATTGACCCGGCCCAACGCAATCCCCAGGCCCCGCAGCAGCGGCCGCGCCCGCCACAGCCTGGCGATACGGGTCCCCAGCCGGGCGACGAAGTGGTGAGCGAACCGCCGTCTCAAAAAATCGTCAATGCATCCGCGTTGTTCTCGGGCCTCGACAAGATCACCGGCCGCATCATCAATTTCGATGTTGCAATCGGCGAGACCGTGCAGTTCGGCGCGCTGCAACTCACACCGCGGGCTTGCTATACACGGCCCTCGACCGAGACCGCCAATACGGACGCCTTTGTCGAGGTGGACGAGGTGACGCTGCGCGGGGAGGTGAAGCGGATTTTCACTGGTTGGGTGTTCGCGGCGAGCCCTGGGCTGCATGCCGTCGAACATCCGATCTATGATTTGTGGCTCACGGACTGCAAGGGGCCGGCGACGGCCGCCGCGCCACCGCCACCGCCGCCACCAACGACTGCTTCTACCCAGCCGGTGCGCCCGCCCGCTCAGCCCAAAGCGCAGCCCAAGCAACAGCCCAAGCAGCAACCGACCGCTCAGCAACAGCCTCCGCAGCAGCAGCCGGGTTTCGGGCTGTTTCGGTAGCGAACCCTATTTCGTAAGCGATCCCTATAGAGTGCCTCGCCCGAGATGGGCCAGGGCCGCTGTGCCTTTGACGGGATCGGTCATTCCGAGCGCGGTAAAATCACCTTCGCCGGCCAGCGCCGCTTCCAGCAGCTTATTGTAGTGCTGTTGCGATATTTCGATTGCGCCGAATGTCTTGAGATGATCGGTGACGAACTGGGTATCGAGCAGTTTGTATCCACCGGCATTGAGGCGCGCCAGCAGGTGGACGAGTGCCACCTTCGAGGCATCGCGCTCCCGGTGGAACATGCTTTCGCCAAAGAAAGCACGGCCAAGCGACACCCCATAGAGGCCGCCGGCGAGTTCGTCGCCGCGATAGACCTCGACAGTGTGACAGCGGCGGCGCTCGTAGAGCTTGCGATAGAGCGTGCGAATGCGCTCATTGATCCAGGTACGCTGGCGGCCTGGCTGGGGCGCTGCGCAGCCATCGAGCACGGCGTCGAAATCCCTGTCGATCACAACGGTAAAACGGTCGGACCGGACGGTGCGGGCGAGACGCGAGGACACGCGGAACTGGTCGAGCGGAATGATTCCGCGCAGTGGCGGCTCATACCAATGGATGGCCGGATCGTCGGCGCTGTCGGCCATCGGGAAGATGCCGCAGGAATAGGCCTTGAGCAGCACTTCCGGCGTTATTTCCAGACTGGCGGAATCGCGATTGGCCATGATTTCTTTTGGTGGTTGGTATCGCATCTTATTAGCCCAATGCACGGCATTGCGCGATGGCGGTCGTGGTCATTGTGGTCATTGGGACGCCAAAATGCTCCTCGGTCTGCCTAAAATATTCGCGTACGAGGGGAGATTTCTCTAAAATGCATTCATTCTGCGGCACGAATCACTTATACTGCGGTTGTATTCTTATGCCTTGTTGGATAACAGGGGTATTTGATGCGCGAGAGTGGAGTCCTGTCTCATTTGGCTGTCGTGCTAAGCCGCCGTCCGCTGGCGTTCCAGCTCACGCTGCTTGTGCTCGTGACTGCCCTGCCGCTGATGTTGTCGTCGCTGCTGATGTACAACCGGTTGGTCGCCAACGCGCGCGAGAGCATCCGTCAAAGCCTGCTCGTGAGCGCGAATACATTCGCGGGCCTGGTCGATAGTGAAATCGACACCCACGTCGCGATCGTGTCGACGCTGGCGCAGTCCCCCACATTGCTACGAGGAGATCTTGCGGCGTTTTGGCACGAGGCGAAGCAAGCGCTCGCCATCGTGCCCTCCGCCTGGCTTTTGGTCACCACTCCGGATGGCCAGATTGAACTCATCACCGTTGAGCCGTTTGGAACTCCGCTGCTGCCGAAACATCTCGCACCTGACATTGTCCAACGCGTCTTCGCCGAGGGGCGGCCGCTGGTGTCGGATATGGTTATCGGTAGTGTTTCCCAGAAGCGGATCGCCTTCGTTCAAATGCCGGTGTTTCGGGACGGTGCACCGCTGTACTCCCTGTCCATCGCTCTGGCGCCGGAGCGGTTCCTTTCACTCATGCAGAACCACTTCACGCGCGGAGAGGTCGTCGCGATTGTCGATCGCAACAAGAATTTTGTTGCACGCATTCCCGATCATGAGGCGCGTGTAGGCACGCAAGCAAGTGAGGGCTGGCGCGCCGCCATGGCTCGCAGTTCTGCAGGCTGGATCGAGACCAAAACCGTCGAAGGCGATTGGAGCCTTGCGGGTTTCGCGCAAACCGCGCGTGGCTGGAGCACGGGTGTCGCGTTCCTCGAAGTCGATATCAACAAACCTCTTGGCACGATTCTGTGGTCGAGTGCGCTCACCGCCGGAACTTTGACGCTGCTGGCCCTCGCCCTCGCCGTATTCACGGCCTGGCACTCCAGCCGCGGCATGACGGCGCTTGCGACCGCGGTGCAAGATTTGGGCGAGGGCCGCCTGTTCACCGAACCGCCCGCGCCATTTGCCGAGGCCAAGACCATTGCCAATACGCTTACGGTCGTATCAGCCGAACTCAATCGGCGCGACGAAGCAATCAGGCGGCACCAGATCGAACTGGAGACCAAGGTGCTCCAACGCACCGAGGAACTCATGACCGAGATCAAGCGTCGGCAGGAGACCGAGACGACCCTGCGCCAATCTCAGAAAATGGATTCCATTGGCCGGTTGACCGGCGGAATAGCACATGACTTCAATAATATGTTGACTATTGTCATGGGCAATCTCGACCTCGTCCAGCGCCGCCTGAAATCATTGGAGCATTCCGCGGAACTTCATCAGCCTGTGGAATCCGCTTTGCAAGGCACGCGCAATGCCGCCAAACTCACTCACCGTCTCCTGGCGTTCGCCCGTCAACAGCCACTGGAGCCTTCAGTTCTCGATGTCAATGCGGAAGTTGCTGACTTGTCGGACTTGGTGGCGCGAACGGTCGGCGAAGATATCAGGGTTCAAACCATTTTCGCAGAGGGGCTTTGGCCGACGTTTGCGGATGCGAATCAAGTCGAGAATTGCTTCATCAACCTCGTTATCAATGCCCGCGATGCCATGCCGTCGGGCGGCAATTTGACCATTGAAACCGCCAACGTGTTTCTCGATGAGGACTACGTCGCGCGCTTCGTCGGCTTGGTTGCGGGGCAATTTGTGATGCTAAGCATCAGCGATACCGGGACCGGGATTGCGCCAAAGATACTCGAACGGGTTTTTGAGCCGTTCTATACCACCAAGGCAGCCGGCAAAGGCACTGGGCTTGGGCTCGCGATGGTCCATGGATTTGTCAGGCAATCGGGTGGTCACATCTGTATCAATAGCGAAGTTGAAAAAGGGACCACGGTCAAGATCTATCTACCCAGGCTCGTCGGCGGAATTCGGAACAGTGCGGCACAGCAGGGCATTGAAGTTGATGTGCAACCGCTTCGTCGCGCCGCCGGAGGTGAAACAATTCTTCTGGTCGAAGACGACACAGGTGTGCGCGAATACGTGATCGATGTGCTTGAAGAACTGGGATATGAGGTTCTTGTCGCAGTTGACGGCGCAGAAGCACTACGAATATTTGCAAAATCCACGCGCGTCGATTTGCTTTTTACCGACATCGTTCTCGGGGCAGGCATGACCGGCACGCAGCTCGCAGAACGCCTGCTCAAGCTGCGGCCTTCGTTGCCCGTGTTGTTTACCACGGGCTACGCGTGTGACACGATCCTGCATCAAAACGTTGCTTTCAACCTGCTGAATAAGCCTTATACGCAGCGTGACCTGGCCGAGAAAATCGGGTCAGCAATTGAAAGTTCGGAGAAGAGATCTTCGGCCACGGCGGCGTGAAGGATCCCTGCGCTCCGACCATCGACCGCAATCGAGGCTTATCCGGGAATAACCGAGTCGATTGCGTGTCCCGGGCGCCGCGCCGCGACGCAAAAAATGCGTTGGCGAGCAATACGCCCGGGACACGCACATCGTCTGCGGCAGTAATTTATCGAGGGGGTCGAAGTGCGATTTTTTCAATTTCTTGGAAAATTGCCGTGATATAATGCCGACATCAAAGGCGTCGCACTATCTTGGAGGAGATCAATGTTTCGTTCGGTTTGCTTGGCAACAGGCGCGCTTGCTCTCGGCATCGTCAATGTGACTGGCGCTTTGGCGCATGTGACGCTGGAGACCCAGCAGACGGCGGTCGGCTCGGGCTACAAGGCGACATTAAGGGTGCCGCACGGCTGCGCCGGGTCATCGACGGTTTCAATCCGCATTCGCGTCGCTGACGGCGTGGTCGATGTCAAACCAATGCCGAAGGCCGGCTGGAAGCTTGAGACCAAGAGCACAAAATATTCGAAAACCTATTCGCTGCGGAGCGCCAAGATGAGCGAGGGGGTGACCGAGATCACCTGGTCGGGAGGTCAGCTGCCTGATGCTTACTACGACGAATTCGTGTTCATCGGCGCGATCTCGGATGACCTCCAAGCGGGCTCGACGATCTATTTTCCCGTCGTGCAAGAGTGTGAAAAGGGTGTGGCCCGCTGGATCGAGATTCCAGCAGGCGGAGCGGCACCTGATCATGCGAATGAGAGTTCGCAACCGGCCCCCGCTTTGAGGCTGTTGCCGAGACGATGAGGCTTCGTGCGAACACTTGAAACGCCCGCAACACTCCATCGATCCGGTCTTGCGAGTGGAGCATAAGAGCGTGCGTGGATTGGCCATATTTGTCACACTATGGATTCTGATCGCGCATTCGATCCCTGCATTTGGGCATGCGGCGCTGACGCATGCGCAGCCGGCCGACGGGGCGGTCTTGGCCGAGCCGCCCGCGGTCGCGACACTGACGTTCAACGAACCGGTCTCGCCCTTGGTCATAAGCCTGGTGGGGCCAAGCGGTGAGGTCATCGCCCCCGCAACTGTGGCCGACAATGTGACCGTCACCATTACCTTGCCGTCGCTACGCAATGGCACGCACGCGCTGAGCTGGCGTGTCGTGTCCGGCGACGGACACCCGGTCGCCGGCACGCTGGTGTTTTCGGTGGGCGAACAGAGCGCCGGCACGCCACAGATCCTGCCGCAAGGCGAACCTGGCGTGCGCCCTTCACTATGGGCCGTGAAGCTGATCATCTATGCGGGCCTGTTCATCGGGATCGGCGGCGCGTTTTTTCAGGTCTGGATGGCAGACCAGGCCGTGCCACTGAACGGGCACGGCGATATCGCGCGCGAGCAACGGTCGGACCGTTTGCTTCTGCTTTCCGTTCTTGGACTTGCTCTTGTCGCCGTGCCGGTGTCGGTTGGCCTGCAGGGCCTGGATGCTCTTGGCCTGCCGCTGACTGGTTTCATGCAGGCCATTGCCTGGCAAACCGGTTTCGGTACGGCTTATGGGCGAACGGCGATCGCGGCTGTGCTTGCGCTCGCTGCCGGCAGCCTGGCCATGGCCGTCGCATCGCGCGTTCTTGCGCGCATTCTCGCGTTGCTCGGTATTGTCGTCGGCGCCATTGCCTTGACGCTTAGCGGCCATGCCGGAACCGTCGAGCCGCGCTGGCTGACGCAGTCAGCTGTTCTGCTGCACGGCCTCTGCGTGGCGTTCTGGATCGGCGCCCTGTTTCCGCTGTTGCGCGCGATCCAACAACCGGATCGCGGCCGGCAGACGTTATCGCGTTTCAGCCGCTTCATCCCCTATGCGGTTGCGGCACTTGCGCTCAGCGGCGCCACGCTTGCGACCGTGCAGCTTGGAAGTATCGAAAACCTGTGGGCATCGAATTATGGCATCGTACTGGCTGCCAAGCTCGCTCTCGTGCTCGCCTTATTGGGCTTGGCTGCCGCCAATCGATTTTCGCTTGTTCCCCAATTCGAGAAGGGGGGGCGTGCGGCCGTGCGCCCATTTGTCTGGTCGATTCGTTCTGAAATCGTTGTTGCGATCGGGATTCTGGCAATCGTCGGCCTTTGGCGCTTTACGCCGCCACCACGGGCGCCGGAAGCCGCGCCAGCAGCCGCGCAAGTATCCATCCATATGCACAGCCCGCGTGCCATGGCGCAGGTTGAAATCGAGCCCAACCGGACAGGTGGCGCGCGCGTGGATATTTTCGTGGCGGATGGAGAGTTCAATCCTATCACCGTGAAGGAGGTGGAACTCATTCTTTCAAACGAGGCGGCCGGGATTGAGCCGATGCGGCGGCCGGCGACAAATACCGGCGATTCAAATTGGCGGATCGACGATCTGCGCGTGCCGGTCGCAGGACGTTGGAAATTGCGGATCGAAATCCTGATCAATGATTTCGAAAAGGTCACGGTCGAGGAGCAGGCGCAGTTGCCGCGCATGCCGTGAGTGTGTTCCCGGCGCAGTGCATCATGAGCCATGAGCGCGTGAACGCCCTTGTGGCCCATGGCGCACTGCTGCATCCATCGATGTCCGTCATTTTGTTTTGCTGGCTCCCACGCGGTGGCCTGTGCCCGTGTGGCATCTTCCCTATTCGGGTACAGCCACACCGGACCCGCCCAATTCGGCGGGGAAGTCTTTCAGCTTGGGAAGCCCATCCTTCATCGGTAGCACCGTCTCCGAATAATTGACGTGCACGCCGGGACTGAACTTCAAGCCCGGTATGGTGGCCGCATAGACGTCGACCAGGCCCAAGGGCGGATGGTTGTTCAAAAGATGGCCGCCGCACTTCGTGCAGTACTGCCGGTCGCTCATCTTTGTCTTGCTGAAGTGCCCGACGAATTCGGCTCCCTTGGTAACTCTTACGTTCTCAGGTTTCCACAGCGTGAAGGCGTTCACGGGCGCCGCCGACCAGGATCGGCAGGAACTGCAGTGGCAGTAGCCCATGGCTTGCGGTACGCCGCTCACTTCAATCTCTACGGACCCGCAAAAGCATTTTCCGGTCAGCACGGCCATTGTATTTGTATCTCCTTGCGTGGGGCACGCGGCTCAGTGCGCTGGCCCCGTGTGGTTCAGACGTGCCATTACTTATCCGTCACGGCAGAATATGGAATGATGCCGCGTCCGAATGGCATGACAGCGCGTCCAGCGCGCGCAGGGCCTGAAAAAGGACGTTGCAGTTCAAGCAGAGGTCAATGGAAGCTGATCCACTATCGGATGTGTTGAAGACCGTTCGGCTGACGGGCGCCGTGTTCTTCGAGGTTGCGGCGCAGGGTCCATGGGCCGTGGCGTCGCCGCCCCGCGACCTGATTCTGCCGAAGATTCTTCCGGGCGCGGATCACCTGATCGCCTATCATGTCGTGACCGCGGGCCGATGCTTCGCCACCGCCACCGGCGGCCAGCCGATGCCACTCAAGGCCGGCGAGGTCGTTGTGTTGACGCAAGGCCAACCGCACATCATGTCGAGCCAGCCGGGCATGCGCGCCGACGCGCCCACGTCGGATGTGCTCGAAATTGCCACAGCCGGACGCAAGCCGTTCGGGATCAATTACGGTGACGGCCCGGCTTCAACCAAGCTTGTGTGCGGATACTTTGCTTGCGATGCGCGGCCATTCAACCCGCTGCTGGATAGCCTTCCGCCCATGTTCAAGGCGGGGGACGCCCATGACGAAGGCGGTGGCTGGATCGTGGATTTCATCCGGGTTGCGGTGGCTGAAGCTGCCGAGAACCACGCCGGTCGGGAAAGCGTTCTGACCAAACTCAGCGAACTGATGTTTGTCGACGTGCTGCGCCGGTATCTCGCGGCCATCCCGTCGGAGCAGGTCGGCTGGCTCGCGGGGTTGCGCGATCCCTCGATCGCCAGGACCTTGTCGCTGATGCATGGAAAGCCCGCACATAATTGGACGATCGAAGAACTGGCGAAGCAGGCAGGACTATCGCGCTCGGTGATGGCCGAACGGTTTACACAATTGGTCGGGCTTCCCCCAATGCACTATCTCGCCAAGTGGCGGATGCAAATCGCCGCGGAACTGCTGACCAGCAGCAATGCCAATATCGCAAGGATCGCCAAGGAGACCGGCTATGGATCCGAGGAATCGTTCAGCCGCGCCTTCAAGAAAATGGTCGGTGTAGCGCCGTCCGCCTGGCGGCGGCGCGGCAACTGATGACGGGAATCGCGAGGTCCGGAATCCGTACCGACCTGTTGGGCTCGCCGTGTTAGACTGCCGGCATGACCGGATACGGACAGTTCTGCTCCATGGCGCGCGCCCACGAAGTGCTGGGCGGCGGGTGGACCCTATTGATCATAAG
>DATGVJ010000176.1:0-25789 GCA_035300505.1 Xanthobacteraceae bacterium | reverse complement strand
CGATGGCGGCGAAAGCCGCGGAATTGTGGATCGCCTGCGCGAGATGCGCGATACGCTGGTCAGTCAAGGCGTGACCATTAACGGGCTTCCGATCATCGTCAAACCGCCGGATTTCATTCGCCCACCGCAGCCGCCGGAAGGACTTGATGTCTATTACCGCAATCATGTGGTCGGCGGTCCCGGCCATGTCATGATCGAGTCGATCGGTTTCGATAATTTCTACCAGGCGATCCTGCAGAAGCTTCTGCTCGAGATCGGGTAGCTCAGAACGGCCGGGCGCCATCCCGGCCGACATTGATGCGCGACCTATCTCTGAGTCGGGTTGAAGAATCGTAAATCGGGCGGCGGCTGATCCTTTCGGGCGGGCATCAACAGACCGTCCGCGCTGATCATGTAATTCTCTTTGCCGATATGGACGTGCTGATTGTTTTCCGAGCAGACGACTTCGCGCCACCACGGTTGCGAATCGGGATCGCGCTCGAATTTCCTGGTAACGACCCAGGGACGCGTGAGCGCGTTGTCGATCACCGTGATCTCGTCGTAGAGGATATTCGCATTGGTCTTGTCGAGGTAAATCCGTTCCTTGATGACGGATTGATTGTCGGCATGCAACGGAAGGCCGCTGGTGTCGTAGGCGCGCGGGCCCTTGAAGCCGCGGGTTTCGACTTCGAGCACGTTGTAGGTCCCGGTGTTGCCCTCGTCGATCCATCGGCCGAGAGAGTAACCCCGATATGACGGCTCGACCTCGGCCGGGAATGTGCGGCCGTCGGTATGAATGCGACGATTGTCCTGGATGTGGTCGATGAGGATGTAGGTCGTCTCGGGCGTCACGACAACTTCCATCGATTCATAGGCGATCATGGCGCGGGGCATGCCGGGCGGCAGGCACATGTATGATGGTTCCCAGCCGTGTCCACCGCTTTGCTGGTCCTTGACGTTCCACTCGTAGATCGCCTTGTACTCGTCCGTCAGCGGCGCCAATGTCGCGGTGCCGCGCGGCTTTTCGGGATCGAACGATCCGCGCGGGCTGAGCGTGTTCCACTGACCTTTCAGGTTGGGATATTTCGTGTCAGCCGCATGAGCGACGGCGAAGGTTGCCAGCAATGCCGCCGCCGCCGTCAATAACCGGATCGAGCTTACCCAAAGCATACGTCTCCTCCATTGTTGATGGGTGACCCCTCGCCACGACTCGTCCGCCCCGGATGGTGATGCGATTGAGTGGTTTGTCGCGGCTCGCTTTATCTCCCCAGCTGCCAAAATTAGCTGCCAAGCGATTTAACAGGAATCTTGGCGTCTGGCCAATAGCCGGGCGGACGTGCTGGCGTGTCCGGCTTGACCAACGTTGGGAAAGCGTGCTTTCCCAGATGGCATCCGACTTGGAGCAGTTCCGAGGTGCACATGAATGAAAGGTCGCCGCCGCAGATTCCTGCTTCGGTCGGAGAGTTGTACGACAAGCTGACAATTCTGGAGATCAAGGCCGCGAGGATCACTGATGCCGCGCGATTGCGTCACGTGACCCACGAACTGGCTCTGCTGCGCGCGGTCGAAAAGAATTACGCATCGACCGACACGCGGCACATGCAATTGTTTGCCGAACTCAAGCGCGTCAATGAGGCGCTTTGGGACATCGAAGATGCGATCCGCAATTGCGAACGCAGGCAGGAATTTGGCACGGAATTTATCGCTCTGGCTCGATCGGTCTATAAGACAAATGACAAGCGATCCGCCCTCAAGAACGAAATCAACTTGCTGCACAATTCAGAAATCGTCGAACAAAAAAGCTATTCGCCCTATGGTTAGAAATGCCGTTTGCCTGCATCGATGGATGGGCCGGAGCGCCAATTTGCAAGAGGCGCAGGCGCCAACAGGCGCAGGCGTCCCCGTCATTGCGCGACGGCCCGTCGGCGGCTACGGTCCTGGAGTTGGAGGATGTCCCGATGGTTCAAACGCCGGTGAAGCTGTCCGGTCTTGCGATCTTGGTTGTCTTGGCCGTTGTGCTGGCGTGTCAGGCGCCGGCGCGCGCCGATCAGCGCGACGAATTCCTGGCCGGCCGCTCGCGCGACTGTCCGGGCTGTACCCTTGACGGCGCGAGTTTCAAGCGGCGCGACCTCTCGAACGCAGATCTTACGGGGGCGAGCCTCAAGGAGGCCAATTTCCACGATGCGCGGCTCATCGGCGCCAAGCTCGCGGGCGCCAATCTCACCGAGGCCAATCTCAACAAGGCCAACTTGACCCGCGCCGACCTGCGGGGTGTGAACCTGCGTGACGGAATGCTCTATGGCGCCATCCTTGACGGTGCGAATTTGAGCGACGCCGACCTGACCAATGCCCTCATGGGGACGGCGCGGCTCACGCGCAGCAACCTCACCAAGGCGGTGTTGCGGAACGTCGACTTGCGCAAGGGGCGCCTTTCGGAGGCGATCCTTACGGGGGCCGACCTTGCCGCCATCGCGCTGGATTTTGCTATTCTGCGGGGCGCGCGGCTTGACGGCGCACTGCTGGCCGATTCTCGGCTGATGGGCGCCGATATGACGGGAGCCAGCCTGGTCGGGGCCGACTTGACGGAGGCCGATGCGCAGACTGCCAATTTGCGCGAAGCCGACCTGACGCGGGCCAAGCTTGAACTCGCCAATTTTCGTCGCGCGACCTTTCACGATACCAAGCTCGACGACGCGGTGTTCAATATGACCATGATGCCGGACGGCACGCGGTTTCCCTGATTGGGCAGGAATTCCATCACTGGGTGGGCGCCGGCGCATCGTCGACGGCGGCCAGCAGGGACCGCGCAAGATCCTTCACAACTCGTTCCTTTGCATGATGCGCTCGCACCGAGCTTTGCGCCTGCAACGCGCGCCAGTCACGCTCTGCTGCGTTTCCGAGCGCGATGTGGCAGGCACGTATGAAATCTCCCGGCCGCGCCGCGCGCCAGCCGCCGACCTCCGGTGCCCAGTCGATCCCCTGCGCGGCGACTGGCGTTGATATGCTGGCGACCCGATGCGCAGCAGCCTCGAGCAATTTGATGCGTGTGCCGCCTCCGGCGTGTAACGGCGCGAGTGCCAGTGTTGCGTGCTGGTACAGCGTTGCGACACTCTTGACCCGGCCGAGCACGGTGACGGATGGATGCCGGGTCAATGCCACGACGCCCGGAGGAGGCGATGCGCCTGCAATCAACAGCCGGCAAGCACCGCCGGCCGGTGCGCGCAAGAACGGCAAGACCTTTTGGGCGAACCAGATGATCCCGTCGGAATTGGGATAATATTGCAGAGCGCCAATGAAAAGCAGCGTCTTACCATTGTCCCGTCGTGGCTTTCGCGGCGGAATTTCAACCGCATTGTGCAGCACCTCGCACCTGAGGCCTGGGTGTCGTTGGGTAAGCCGCAGGCTCTCTCGGCGGCTTGCGACATACGCACGCCGAAAATTTCTCCCGAAGCGGGCTATCAGCGCATCACATGCTCGGCCCTCTTGCTCGAGCCAATCGGCAGAGGTCAAGTCTCCTCGCAAGCGGGCGAGCCGCGCCTGTGACGCAAAAGAACTCAAGTCGTCCTCATCGAGATCAACGGTTGCGGCAATTCCTTGCGGCGACTGGGCGATGCAGGGCAGGAGATAGCTGCGTCCGATGTGAATCAAATCGGGTTTGCAGATTTCGATCACGCGGGCGATATCTGTAAGCACCGGCGCCGACAAGGCGCGGGCGATACTGGGCTTGCCATAGGCCCGAAAGGCGTCAAGGCGCGCCAGTCCATTCGCTATACGCGATAACAGCGAGAAATGCGTATCGGTACGTCCTCTGATATTTATCCAATGCAGCGAAACGCCGCGCTCCTGCAAGAAGGATATTTCATCTTTTGGTTCGCCGGCGACCGGAACGACAATGACATCGACACGCGCGATCCGCGACAAGGCCTCGACGAACAGCCCCATGCGCATGGCTAACCCGTTTCCAGTACCGGAAGGAACGATGGGCGAAATGAACACGGCACGGAACTTCGGCATCAGGCTCCTGCAATATTGAACCGGTGACCCGTCGTGGAATTCCGCATTTCGCCGTTACCTCGCGAAAGCGCGTTCAAGGCATCATGCGGGCTACGGGGCCTTGGCGATATTGTACATTTCGAACCGCGTCAGGCTTTCAAACTGGCCTTCGGTCAATTGTGTGGGCAATTGCGGATTGAAGCCGCTTTGGCCTGGCTTGCGGTATAAATGAGCACGCAAGATTATCTTGCGGCCGGCCGATGTGTCGGTCACTTCACAAAGCTGTTTGATGAAAGCGTCGCCGACCGCGCTCTCGCCTTCCGCCGGCGGCTGCGAGATGCAGTCTCGCGATGCGTCCACGTTGTAACGCCCGGCCAAAATTCCGCCGAGCAAATAGGCGTCGGCGCGTTTGCGCACGTTTGCTTCCGTAACATCGTTGCGATGGTCGGGACGAGCGTCGGTAACAAGGCGTATGGCCTGGAGGATACCATTCCGATCGAACAGCGCCGAGACCACTACGGGAAAGCTCACTTCGGTGGTGCCGGCCCAGCGCGAGATTTCGCGGTCGAGGTCGCGCGCGCGGGCGATATACTCGAATTCGTCGTCATATTCGAAATAGACCTCGTACAAGCCATCAGGCTCGGCGCGGCAGCGCGCAAATTCAGACAAGCCGGTGAGGCCGAGGCGTGGCGCTCCGCCGTTCGAACCGCAGGCAAACGCACGGAACTCTTGCACGCCGGGCTGGGCTGCAATCGGCTGGCCGAGTTTGAGGTCCCAGACAGTGGACCGGCGCAGGTTCTGCGCCTCGGCGGCGTAAGGCCAGGCGAGGACGAGCATGACGAAAGCGGTGCGAAGCAGTGAAATCATGGGGCGCTCCCTTTACGCGATAGTCTACCGATTGCGGCGGCTGCGGCCAAGAACTCATGAGGCAGAACTCGTGAGGCCGAGAAGGCATGGATTCGAGAAGCCACGAGACCCATCATAAAGGTGGACCAGCCTTCCGATTTCAGATGGATGCCCGTCGTGGCAAAAACCGCTATAGATCATGCGGATTCCAACCCGATGGTGACACCCGATGAACCAGACCCGATCCCTTTCATGCGCGATATTTTTGGTGGCGGCGAGCCTTTGGGCCCCGGCCGTCAATGCTCAATCTGCCGATGATCTTGCGGCCGGCCTGCGTCTATTTACCCAGAAGGGTGATTGCGGCGCCTGTCACGGTTGGGCGGGCGATGGGCGCAAGATGGATAGCCAGATGCCGGATGGTGCCAACCTGCGCGGCATGCAGATCGACCGCGAGACCTTGACCATGACGATCAAATGCGGTCGTCCCGGAACCGGCATGCCGCCCTTTGACCGGCTGGCCTATAGCGATGGCCGCTGTTTTGGCCTCAAGGCCGCGGATTTGCGCGCGCGCGGACTGAGTGTTGGTGATCCGCCGGCGACGCTGCAGCCGAGCGAAGTCAACCTGTTGGTCGATTTCCTGCTTGCAAGAGTCGTCGGCAAGGGGCCGATCAATCGCGCGCAGTGCATCGAGTTCTGGGGCTCGGACGTCGAGGCCTGCAAGGATTTGGGTCAGTGAGGGAGACGAACTTGGGAGGTGTCGATGGGTTTCGCAAGAGCGCGTGAAGAACGCACTCTTGCTCTACCCATCCTACTTCTTATTGAAAAACCGCAGGTCCGGGGGCATTTGCCCCTTGCGAGACGGCATGAGCACTTCATCGGCGCCAAGATAATAAAGTTCATGGCCGATCGAGACGAGGGCGGTGCCTTCCGTGCAATAGGCCTCGACCCAATCGGGATGCTTATCGGAGCGGCGTATATAGCGTTTGTCGACCGTCCACGGCCGCGTAAGGGCGTTGTCGATCACGGTCATTTCGTCGTGCAGGATGTTCGCGTCGGATTTGTCGACGTACATCTTTTCCTTGAAGATGGACAGATTGTCGTAATGCAGCGGCAGGCCGGTCGCATCATAGGAGCGCCGGCCCTTGAACGGCCCACGCGTTTCGAATTCGAGGACATCGAAGGTCCCGTCGCCGTCCTGGTCGATCCATTTGCCGATCGAGTATCCGGAAAAGCTTGGCTCGATTTCTTTCGGCCAGTCGCGTCCGTCGGTGAAGATGCGCCGATAATGATCGCTGCCGCCGACGAGAATGTAAGTGGTCTCCGGCGTGACTATGATTTCCAGCGGCCGCGTCGCGACCATCATGAATGGCATGCCGGCCGGATGGCAGAGCGCATGGTCGAGAAAATTGCCTTGGCCGCCGTTGGCCTGGTCCGCCAGACTGTCCTCGTGAATTTTCTGGTACTCCGGTGTCAGCGGGGCCCCTTGTGCTTTGCCCCACGGTTTGGTCTGGTCCAATGATGGCTGGCCGCCTAAACCGCGCACGACAAAGCGCCCCCAGGCACCCTTGAGGTCAGGATATCTTGCGTCGGCGGCTTGTGCGACGGAAAGCGATGTCGCCAGCATCGCAACCGCCATTGTGGCAACCGTGAAAATACGACAGTGCATCCATGCCTCCGTGACCGTCGTGGAATTTCGTAGCCTGAATTGAAATTTGTAGGATGGGTAGAGCAATTTTGTGCGCGTCTCTAGACGCGCACAAAAAATTGCGAAACCCATCAACCCCTTGTGCGACGGTCGATGATGGGTTTCGGAAAATCGCGTAAAGAAAGAACGCGATTTTCCTGTACCCATCCTACAATTACTTCGCCGCCGCCGGGAACGCCGGCAGTTTGTTGAGGTCGCGTGCATCGTGTTGGATAATGATCTTGGCTTTCATGCTTGCTGCGATCTTCTTGAAACGATCGAGCGAGGCCAGGGTCTGCGAGCGGTCGGAGTTGAACGACGGCACGCCGTTGGTGTCGAGATTTTCCTGGAAGTGAGCCAGATCGCCGGTGAGCATCACGTTGCCGGTCTGCGGCAGTTTGACCAGCAGGCTGTGATGGCCGGGCGTGTGCCCGGGCGTATAAAGCATCATGACGGTGCCGTCGCCGAACACATCCTGGTCGAGCACCACGGGTTCGACTTTGGCTTCGCCCTTGATCCAGGCCGCAAATGGCACCGGGTTGACGCCGGGACCGGGTTTCGGAGCGTTGAGACCGTCCCAATCGCCCTTGCCGATCAGTAGCGTCGATTTCGCAAAGGAAGCGACCTGGCCGATGTGGTCGCCATGGTAGTGGCTCACCCCGACGTATTTGATCTGCTCGGGCTTGATGTTCAATTGCGCCAGTTGATCGACGATGCTCACCTTGGGGGCAACGTTTGGTGCGTTCATGGCATGGCCGGCGTCCCAAACCATATAGTCGTTGCCGTGCTTGACGAGATAGCAGCTGTAGACCAGCGCCATTCTCAAGTTGTTGTACGCGTAGGTGTCAGAGAAACGGACGTTGACGTCGATCGGGGCACCGGGGGTGCCGCATTCGAGGCGTGTGAGAGTGACTTCAGGCGGGGTTTGAGCTGAAGCGGGCAGGCTGACGAGGGCGCAGGCGCCGCTGGCGCAGGCGCCGATTGCCAACAAGATCAGGGAACGCTGCATTGCTTTCCTCCTCCAAACTGGCGACAATTATGTGATAGTTCAAGCCAGGAAACGGAATGTTGCCCGGTTGTTGTGGATCGGTCAACGCATTAACGAAGACTCTTGATGAAGAAACGGAGACTCTTGATGAAGACTTTGACTTGCGCATTCGTCCTTGCGCTGCTGCCCACGCTGGCAGGCGCAATCGAGCGGCCCGACTGGGCCTTTCCGCCGGCCGGCGTGACGGGAGCTCCGCGACCGCCGGAAACCGGCGAACTCAAACGCGTGCCGGGTAGCACCAAGACCTACACGCAGTCGCAGATCGACGCCTTCAACGAAGCGCCGGACTGGTTTCCGGACGCTCATCCCCAGATGCCGGACATTGTTGCACGCGGCAAAGGCACTCAGGTGCGCGCCTGCATCAGCTGCCATCTCTCGACCGGCCATGGCCATCCCGAAAATTCGCGGCTGCCCGGTTCGACCGCAGGCTATATCGCGCGCCAGCTGGCCGACTTTCGAAGCGGCGCACGCAAGGGCGCAGCCAACATGATCACCTTCACGAAGGCCATGAGCGACGCTGACATGAGGACCGTTGCAGAATATTTTGCATCGCTTCCGGTCAAGCGCTGGACCCGCGTGGTCGAGGCCGATACCGTGCCGAAATCCTATTTTGTCGGGACGCGACGCATGCCGCTGCCGGCCGGCGGCACCGAGCCGATCGGCGCACGCGTGATCGAGCTACCGGAAGATGCCCACCTGGTGGAGCTACGCGATCCGAATTCCGGCTTTGTTTCCTATGTGCCGCCCGGAAGCCTGGCCAAGGGCCAGATGCTGGTGGCAACCGGCGGCGACGGCCGGACGATCGCCTGCACGATCTGCCATGGGCCGACGCTCAAGGGGCTTGGCGATGTCCCGGGCCTTGCCAACCAGTCACCGGTGAACATCGCGCGCCAGCTCTATTTGTTTGGAACCGAAGCTCGTTCAGGACCGTGGGCCGTACTCATGAAGCAGGTGGTCGAGAAGCTCACCAACGACGACATCGTGGCGATCACGGCATTCATCGCGTCGTTGGATCCGTAGGCTCTGTAGGATGGGTAGAGATATCGAAACCCATCATGGTCTCGGGCCGCACATTGATGGGCTTCGGCAAAACGCGTAAAGAAAGAACGCGTTTTGCCTCTACCCATCCTACAAGATCGCGTTTATGACCCTCCACCAGCTCCGAATCTTCCTTGCCGTGGCGCAGGCGACGACGCTGACGCGAGCCAGCAAACAGCTGGGCCTTGCGCAGCCATCGCTTTCCAAACAATTGGCGACCCTTGAGGATAGCATTGGGACGCAACTGTTTGAACGCGCTCACAAAAGGATGGTGCTTACGGATGCGGGACGCCTCCTGCTGCATCACGCGCAGGGCGTCATCAGCGGCGTTGACGAGGCGGAAGCCGGGTTACGCGAATTCGCAAATGGCAGGCGCGCTATCGTTCGCGTCGCGGGTATCAACTCGGTGATCAAGGCGCTGGTTCCGGACGCGTTGCGACGCTGTGGCGGCCCCGCATCCGGCATCGAGATCGATATTCACGAGGCCGCGCCCGGCGAGGTCGTCGAAATGCTCTATGCGCGGCAAGCGCACATCGGCCTGGTCGCGGCTGGTTCGGTGGCGCAGGCCAGCATCGGCTTCCGACAGGTTCCGGTGGTCGACGATCCTTATGTCTTTGCGGTCCCGCGTGCGATCAATCTCGGTGAGTTAAAGAGTCTCGATGACATGCCGCACGATGTCGCGCGCGTGCTCAACAATTGCATCCAGTTTCATTTCGGCACACAATATACATTGCGCGTGCAGCAATGGTACCAGCGCATTCTTCCCAAACATCGGCTGGTGGCGCATTGCCGCACCTACGAGGTGGCGCTCGGCCTCGTGCGATCGGGATTCGGCGTCAGCCTGGTGCCGGCATTGACGGCGTTCCTGATTGAAGGATCGCTGGAGGGCATTGAACTATTCGCGACCGACCATGGTCATCGGAGCACCGTTGCGCTCGTGGCCGACCAATATCTTCGGATTGCCCCGTACCGCGGTTTTGTCGAGGCGCTCCAGGCTGCGGGACAAAACGTGGCTTTGCCGCCAATCTCGCCGATGCCACAAATCATCAAAGATGCGAGTAAGCGGACGGTGTAGCCCAGCATAAGGGCGTTTACGCCCGTCTACGACGGCCTATGCAGCCTTAAGCGCGTTTACGCGCGGCAACGCGCAATGCGGGATTGATCTCTTGGTCTGACGTGAACCCCGGATTACGCTCCAAGTCGCGTAAACGCGACTTTAGCGCTCCATCCGGGCTACGATCGTAGTCAAAATCTTCTATTCGAAAACGGAATGGCATTCATAGCTTGAATGCTTGGAGGCAGTTGCGGCGATATCGGAGATACGCGTCCAGCATTTCGAATTCCGGGGTGTCCCGCAATGGCCGAGGTTTCCCAGCAATCTGCCACCCTTGCGAATGCCGGCGCGCCCGGCGCCAATCGCCGCAACGGCGGGCCGGAGCAATGGGCCAACGATTTGACGCCGGTCGGTGCTGCCGACTGGAGTTTCGATTTCGCCGGCCATCTTCTGGAACGTGCGGGCTTCAGCGGCACGCCAGACGAAATCGCACGTCTTGCTGGCATGACACCGGAGGCTGCGGTCGCTTCTCTCACCGAATACCGCGCGATTGCCAACGACCACCTGGCACCCTTTGAGCGTTCCGATGTCTGGGATCCGAGCCTGCGTGACTTTCCGGTGAGCCGCGTTGCCGCGACCGAGCTTGCGGAAAAAACCGGCCAAGCCATGGGGGTACGCATCAAGCCCTCCGGCGAGCGTCGCCTGCAGCCGGTTGTCGATCGCTTCTTCTATTGGCTGCGCGCGACCGTTCTCGAAACGCGCCGTCTGGCCTATTGGTGGGCCGACCGCATGGTCGCGACCAACCGGCCGCTCGAGGAGAAGATGGCGCTGTTCTGGCATGGCCACTTCGCAACCGGCGAGGAAAAAATCCGGGACTATCGCAAAATGGAACAACAGCTTGCGCTGTTCCATCGGCGTGCCACGGGCAATTTCCGTGACTTGTTGCGTGACGTCGCGCGCGATCCCGCCATGCTGGCCTATCTCGATGCGGCGCAGAACGTGAAGGGCGCACCAAACGAAAACTTTGCCCGTGAGGTGATGGAACTCTTCACCATGGGGGTGGGCAATTATTCCGAGCGGGATATCCGGGAAGCAGCGCGTGCGTTCACGGGATGGATCGACGACGATCTTGCTTTCAAAGTCGATGTTGCAAAACACGACGACGGTCAAAAAACCTTTCTCGGCCGCAGCGGCAATTTTGACGGATTGGATATTCTCGACATCATTCTCGATCAAAAAATCACGGCGGAATTCATCGCCGGAAAAATCTACCGATTCTTCGTCAGGGAGGAACTGCCCTTGGGCCTCCAAGCCCAACTGGGTGCGCTGCTGCGGGATAACAACTATGAAGTAACACCCTTGTTGCGCACCCTCTTTCTTTCACGCGATTTCTACAGCGCACCTTCGTTTGGAACACATATTAAGGGCCCGACCGAATTCGTCGTGTCCACCTATCGAAAGCTCGGGGTTAAACGACTGCCCGGTATTCCCGACCTCTACACCGTGAGTCGCGAGCTGGGGCAGATACTGCTCAATCCCCCGACGGTGGCGGGCTGGGCGCAGGGCCGATCATGGATCACACCGGGCCTGTTGCTCGCGCGTGGCAATCTCGCGCGTGACATCATGTTTCCGGACATCATTAATTTCACCGATCCGAATTTCAGTCCCGGTCGTGAAGTCAAACGTGTGAATGATCGCATCCTGGCCGGCATGGATATCCGTGTTGCTACACTGGAGGACGGCCCCGCCGAAGGCGGTGGAATGGGTGGCATGGAGGGCGGCGGCGAAAAAACCATGGCCAACGTCATCGCGAGTGCGGAGGATTTCAATACCCGCTACGGCAGCCTGGTCGGCTGGCAGGAGGCCGTGCGCCGCGTTAAGCCTATACCGCGTGCGGCGGCGCAATTCGATCTTGCCAAGATGGTCATGGCTGCAGGGGCGAAGACCAGTGCCGACGCCGTCGATCATCTGTTGCTGCGGCTATTGCGGGTGCCGGTCGATGGCCAAGTGCGTCGGACCTTGACCGAATTTCTCGATCGCCAGTTGGGCACGAGCGATTTGGGTCAAGCTGCGACCTATCTGGAACGGCCGCTACGTCTGGTGGCGCACTTGATCATGAGTTCACCGCAGTTCCAGCTGGGTTGATGGAATTGTAAATGGATCGAATGGCAGTGTGAGTCGATGACAGTGAGGCGAGTTCGGTCTGACTCCCTCTCCCCTCCGGGGAGAGGGCGGGGGTGAGGGGGGACCGAAAGGCCGGGACTGCGCACCTCGACGGATCGACTCGGACTGACGTTTTAGGAAAGGTTCTGGGCCAATCCATAGGCCCCGGCCCCCCTCACCCCAACCCTCTCCCCGGAGAGGAGAGGGACTAGACCGAGGTCGTCGAGGGAGCATTGACTGACACGACGCTAGTCGTGAACAATCGGATGCCAGATTTAGGAGAGCGCCATCATGACTATGCCAATCTCATCCCGCCTCGGCATTGCGCGGCGCGATCTGCTGCGCGCAGGTTTTGGCAGCCTTGCTCTTGGGGCTTCCGGCAATTTTGGCCGCTCGCCGTTCTGGGCCGAGGCTGCTGCTGCTCCGGCGACCCAGGAAGGACGCATCCTGGTCATCGTCGAACTCTCCGGCGGCAACGACGGGCTCAACACGGTCGTGCCCTTTGGCGACGACGCCTATTACCGCGCACGCCCGCGCATCGGCATCAAGCCGCAGCGCGTGCGCAAGCTCGATGATCATATCGGATTCCAGACCACGATGGCGGGCTTCGAACGGCTCTACCGGGAAGGCCAACTCGCCATCGTGCACGGCGTCGGCTACGACCAGCCGTCGTTTTCGCATTTTGCCTCGATGGCCTATTGGCACACGGCCGCGCCCAATCGCGGCGAACTCTACGGCTGGCTTGGCCGCGCCGCCGACGCCATGGACCCGCAAGGCCACGCCAATTACATCGTCAATATCGATACCCAGCAGTCGCTCTCGGTGCGCGCGCGCGCGCACGTGCCGCTCGTATTCGACGAGCCGCAGAAATTCGTGCGCACCGGCTTTGCCGAGGAGGCTGCGGCTTTGCGCCAAATTGCCGGCCACGGACAAGGCGAGAACGACGCGCAGCAGTTCATGTTCGATGTGTCGCGCAGTGCGCTGGATGCCGAGCAACTCGTACGCGACGCCTGGGCAAAATACAGAACACCTGTCGACTATGGCCTCGTGCGCTTTGGTCTTGAGCGCGTCGCGGCGTTGATCGCAGCCGATTTCCCGACGAAGATTTATTACGTCGCTTATCGCAACAACGCCTTCGACACGCATGTTTATCAGGGCGACGTGCACGCGCGGCTGTGGACCTACACATCCGACCACATCGCGGCTTTCGTGCGCGATGTAGCGCGGCTCGGCCGCGGCAAGGATGTGGTGATGATGGCCTTCAGCGAATTCGGCCGGCGCGTGAAAGAAAACACCAGCCAGGGCACGGATCACGGCACGGCCGGTCCCGCCTTCGTGATCGGCGAGCCCGTCAAGGGTGGCCAATACGGCGCATTGCCGAGTCTCACCGACCTCGAGGACGGCAATCTCAAATATACGACCGATTACCGCCGCATGTATGCGACGCTCATCGGCAAGTGGATGGGACACGCCGATACCGAGGGCGTGCTGCGCGGGAGGTTCGACCCGCTGCCGCTGATGTAGCCTATAGGCGCCATAACGGATTGAACTAAGGTAGTTTCTCGCCGGCCGAGGGGCCGAGTACGACAACTGCGGCAAGCATCTGACGCTTGCCAGGACTCGTCGCGCTGAGCCTGGACACGCAATCATCACATTCAGGTGCTACGTCCAGGCAGGTCACAAACTGAGCACCGCACACAAACTCAGCAACGCGCGATTGCCGGTTTACGTCCGGCAGACGATGGGATAGTCTCCCCGGGTCCCCGGAGCTGCCAACGAGCGATCCGACAATCGGACGACCGGTTTGCGGACGTCATCAACTCGCATCAAACAAATGCCCGGGGCCCAGCATTGGGAGGAAATGATGAGTATCAGACTGGCACTTCTATTGGGCCTGCCGGCAGCGATGCTGGTCGGCCCGGCGACGGCACAACCGGCGGGGCCAAACCCCAACCAAGTCGCCGCCAAGGCACTTCTGCAAGCTGCCGACAAGGCGATCGGCGCAAGCAGCGTCAAGTCCTGGACTGCGACTGCCACTGGCTGGATGGGTTATCCGGGGCAGCAGTTCGCGCAAGGCGACCTGCCGCGAACGGACCTCAAAAGTTTCAGCTATACGGTTGATTACGCCAGCAAGTCCGGCAAATGGGAATACGTGCGGGTCCAGGGGAACAACCCGGGCCGCGGCGGCGGCGCAGGATTTCCCGTTCAGGGCGAGCAGAAGTTCACAGAGTTCGTCAACGGCAATCTCGCCTGGAACGTAAACGCGCAAGGCCAACCGGCTCCGATTCTGGCGCGAGACGCCTCGGATCGTCAGCTGCGGCTCTGGCTTACCCCGCCCGCCTTCATCCAGGCAGCGCTCGCCGACAATAATGCGGCGGCCACTGACCGCTATTATTCCCGGCAAAACCGGACCGTCAAAGTCGTCGCCTTTACGACCAAAGTCTGCGACCGGCCGCAGCCGCAATGCACACGCCGCGTGACCGGCGAGTTTAACAACGACAATCTGCTCGAGCGGACCATCACCTGGTTTACCGACCCGGTTTTGGGCGACAAGATGGTTGAATTCCGCTGGAGCGACTACAAGGATGTCGGCGGCGGCGTGAAATTGCCGCACCGGGTTCATGCCCATATCGGCGATCATCCTTTGATCGCGGGCGGTCACAACTACCTCGATCTGCGCATCACCGAAAACAAGGTGAATGTCGCGAATGCCGCGCAGGCGGTTCCCGACGCGGTGCGCACTGCGCCTCCTGTGACGACGAACCGCGTGGTGGCGACAACTCTCGCCCCGGGCGTCGTGCACATGGGCGGCGGCTCGCATAACAGCGTCGCCGTCGAGTTCAAGGACTACGTGACCGTCATCGAGGCGCCGCTCGATCAGCAGCGGTCGCTGGCAGTGATCGCGGAAGTCAAGAAGACCTTCCCCAACAAGCCGATCCGTTATGTCGTCAACACCCATAACCACTTCGACCATCTGGGTGGGGTCCGCACTTACGTCGCGGAAGGCGCAACCGTCGTCACTGAAGACCGCAACAGGAACTTCTACCAGCGCGTCGTGCTGGCACCGCAGTCGCGGACGCTCCTGCCCGACCGTCTGTCGCAACGGCCGTTTGCGCCGACCGGCCCCGGTCAGCTGACGGTGCAGACGTTCACTGACAGCTACACGATCAGCGATGGAAATCAGTCAATCGAGCTGTACAATGTCGAAGGCCTCAACCACAGCGACAACATGCTGATGGCATATATCCCAAAGGCGAAATTGATCATCAGCGCGGACCTGGGCGGCCCGCCTGCGGCAGGAACGCCGGCGCCGGCGAATGTCAGCGCAAACTCGATTGCGCTGTTCCGGAACATCCAGCGGCTCAAGCTTGATGTTGCCACCCACGCGCCGATCCACGGCGCTACCGGACCGCACGCCGAGTTCGAGCGGGTCGTAGGACCGGCCGCGGCGCGCGCTCCCGCCCCTGGTGGCGGTGGTTAGGCATTATGTGATCGCACCGTTCGTGATCCCGGTGCCTAATCTTGCCCTCTCAACCCAACTCGGGCTTGCCCGAGTTGGGTCACCATAGCGGTTCCCAATCATTTGGAGTCTCTTTGTCGTGATGGCCGCGCTCTTGTCTTACGTTCCGGCAAAGACGTGGATGGCCGGCATCGCAGACAGGTTTACGCAGTCTGCGCAAGCTCGACTTCGTGGCCGGCCATGACGTCGATAGAGTGGTTCTAATAGTGTGGCTCTAATAGAGTGGCGTACCGCTCTCATCTGCAGTGCAACAGCTGGTTTACGCCCCGCAGCCGATGGGATATCGTCCCCGGGTCCCCGGAGCTGCCAATGAGCGATCCGACAATCAGGCGACCGATTTGCGGACTATTCACATCAACGAAAATTTCCGGGGCCATAGGAGGAATTCATGAGTATCAGAAAGGTACTGTTGTTAGGGCTGCCGGCAGCGATGCTGGTCGGCCCGGCGACGGCGCAACCGGCCGGGCCAAACCCGAACCAAGTTGCCGCCAAGGCACTGCTGCAAGCTGCCGACAAGGTGATCGGCGCAAGCAGCGTCAAGTCCTTTACCAATACCGCAACAGGTTGGATGGGTTATCCGGGGCAACAGTTCGCGCAAGGCGACCTGCCGCATTCGGATCTCAAAAGCTTCACCTTCACTGAAGACTTCGCCAGCAAGTCCGCCAAATGGGACTATGTGCGTGTCCAGGGGAACAATGGGCCCCGCGGCGGCGGCGCCGGATTCCCGGTCCAGGGCGAACAGAAGTTCACTGAGTTCGTCAACGGCAAATTGGCCTGGAACCTGAACCCGCAGGGCCAGCCCGTTCCCATCAACCCACGTGATGCAGCCGATCGCCAGCTCAGGTTGTGGATCCACCCGGTCACCTTCATCCAGGCGGCGCTGGCAGACAACAATGCGGCGGCCACCGAGCACTATTACGCGCGGGGAAACAAGACCGTCAAGGTCATCGGCTTTACGACCAAGGTCTGCGACGGCCCACAACCGTATTGCACCCGTCGGGTCACCGGCGAGTTCAACAATGACAACCTGCTTGAGCGGACGATCACCTGGTTTGCCGATCCGGTCCTGGGCGACAAGATGGTTGAATTCCGCTGGAGCGACTACCGCGATGTCGGTGGGGGCGTGAAGATGCCGTACCGCATTCACGCCCATGTCGGCGATCATCCTTTGATCCCCGGTGGCCATAACTTCCTGGATCTGCGGATCAGTGATATCAAGGTGAATGTCGCGGACGCCGCGCAGGCGGTTCCCGACGCCGTGCGTAACGCGCCGCCGGTGACGACGAACCGCGTTGTCGCGACCACGCTTGCCCCGGGCGTCGTGCTCATGGGCGGCGGATCGCATAATAGCGTCGCCGTCGAGTTCAAGGACTACGTCACGGTCATCGAGGCGCCGCTCGACCAGCAGCGCTCGCTTGCCGTGATCGCGGAAGTCAAGAGGACCTTCCCCAACAAACCGATCCGCTATGTATTGAACACCCATAATCACTTCGACCATCTGGGTGGGGTACGTACCTACGTGGCGGAAGGTGCAACGGTCGTCACGGACGAGCGCAACAGAAACTTCTACCAGCGGGTTGTGCTGGCACCGCAGTCGCGGTCGCTCCTGCCTGATCGGCTGTCGCAACGGCCATTCGCGCCGACGGGACCTGGTCAGTTGATGGTGCAGACGTTCTCGGACCATCACACCATCAGCGATGGGCAGCAGATCGTCGAACTGCACTACGTCGAAGGATTCAATCACAGCGACAACATGGCGATCGTGTATCTGCCGAAGGAGAAGATCGTCATCAACGCCGACATGTATGGCCCGCCGGCGGCAGGCGGCAACCTGCCGTTCGTCAGCCCCAACGCCGTCGCGCTCTATCGCAATATCAAGCGGCTGAAGCTCGACGTATCCCAGCATGTTCCGATCCACGGCAATCCGGGATCGAATGCCGATTTCGAACGCATCGTCGGTCCAGTTGCGGCGACAGCGCCGCAAGTGGGTGGCGGGGGTTAAGGATTGTAGCCCAGGTTGAGGCGTAATGCGTGCTTTACGCATTGCGCCGAAGCCCGAGGGCGGCATATCCGCAATCACGATGTTCGTAATTGTACCGTCTACAAACCCAACTCGGGCTTGTCCGAGTTGGGTCACTCAAAGTGACTGAAGTCAGTCCATCGAGACGCCGCTCGCTTTGATCGGGCCCGCCCACTTTTCGATTTCGCTTTTTACAAACCCGGCAAGATATAGCGGCGTTGCCCGCTCGTCTGAGACCGGCGTCGAGCCCAATTCAAGCATGCGCGTGCGTATCGTTGCGGTGCGCAGCGTTTCCACGACAGCCTTGTTGAGCCTCTCCGCGATTGCCTCGGGCGTACGTTTGGGGAGAAACAGAGCAGTCCAGGCGTAGGTCTGGATGTCGAAACCCTGTTCGAGTGCAGTCGGCAGGTTCGGCAACACCGGTGACCGTTGTTCTGTCAAAATTGCGAGGCCTTTTATGGCGCCGCCGTCGATCTGCGGCTTTGACGTTACAATCTGATCGCACTGGTAGTCGATCCGACCGCCGATAAGATCCTGCATGGCCGGCGAGGAACCTCTATAGGGCACATGGGTGGGGTCGACACCAATGGTATGGTTGAGCACCACGCAGGCGATGTGAGCCGATGCCCCGGCGCCCGACGAGCCAAATTGCATCTTGGCTTGATTTTGCTTCGTGTAGGCAACGAAATCTTTGAAATTTTCGGCAGGCAGATCCCTGCGAGCGACCAGGACCATGGGGGTTTCCGCAATCAGTGCGACCGGCGTGAAGTCGGCCGAAGCATCGTAGGCCGGCCGTTTATAGAGGGTCTGATTGTGGGCATGTGTCCCGACGCTGCCAATCCCCATTGTATAACCATTGGGCTGGGCGTCTGCGACGCGTTTGGAGCCGTTGACCCCGCCGGCTCCGCCGATATTTTCAATGATAATCTGCTGGCCGAGGATTTCGCTCATGCGCTGTGCGATGAGGCGACCGAGCACGTCTTGCGGCCCGCCTGCGGCAAACGGAACAATCATGCTCATCGGTCGCGACGGGTAGGCTTGCGCGTGTGATATCCGCGCGGTAGCCGGCAATGCGGCACTGGTCGCGGCCAAGTGCAGGAACTTGCGGCGCGAAAGTTTCATATCGTCCTCCCCGGAATTGCACGCTTGGGATGCGGGCCGCAATCGCCTGTTCGAAAGCAACCAATTGATCTGCGGTGCGCGCGGGCCGATCGCATCAATGCCGCCATTTTCAACGGCCACGGCGCGTCCATGTCGGCTTGTCGATATGGTATCAACCCGGGTTGCGGGTCAACAGCGACAATTCGTTGCAGCCGCAGCACAAAAAATCGGTGCGGGTTCAAGACCCGCCCCATTCACGTCGCAAACCCAAGGGCAAGCCGCACGCCGGGGTGTGTCGGGATCTGCCAAATCCGACTGACAAGCGCGGCGCACGGATCGCGAAATTGGTTTCTCTGGCTTTCTGCCCTCAATTTGCCGCACCTGTAACTCATACGCACGCTGGAGCGTGTGAGTGAGCAGTTACTATTCGAGTCCAATCGGGGGTGTAATGAGTACCGTTGGGCGGGGTTTGTCGTGCGTGATGTTTTTGTGGTTTTCTCCGTCAGAGGTCATCCATAACCTTTCGGCGAGGCGACCTGATTCTCGCGCGTGGATTTCAATCGGTCGCGCTGATGGCGGCAGAAGAAAACGCCAACCAACGTTAAGACACCCATCATACATGCGGCCGGGGCTCGCGGCGTCGATGATGTCGTCGAACCGGTGCTATTTCATTCAGCGCATGATGGGGCGGCGTGCGCGGGCGTTTGGATGAATTGAGACATCGGCTCGCTAGATCGTCGCAACCGGATGTGAACCAACATAAGCAGAGCCTCGAGGAGGTCGCGCAATGGCAACTTTGAATTCAAACCAGGGGCTCAAGCGTTCAGTAGATATGCGACAAAGTTCCAAATCGTGGCGCTGGAGATGGCTACTGAAGCCATTTTTGGTGGGAACTCTTGCATTGTCGGCGGCGGGTGTCGAGGCTGCGGAACTGACATTGATTCACATGGGCGACCTGCACGGTCATATGGTACCACGACCGAGCGCGCGTGGTGAAACGACGGCGGCAACAGAGGGCGGTCTCGCCAGGGTCTACACCAAGATCGAGGACATCCGCAAACAGCGCAACCGTGACCGGACGCTTCTCATTAACACAGGCGACACGATCCAAGGTTCGGCAGAGGCACTATTCACCCGCGGTCAGGCTCTCGTCGATGTACTCAATCACTTCGGTATCGACGCCTATGCGCCCGGCAATTGGGACTGGGTCTACGGTGCCGACCGCACGCTCGAACTGTTTGCGGGATCGAACCCGAAAGCCCCGTGGCACGCGCTCGCCGCCAACGCTTATTACGAGGGCGAGCCCTATGCGGCGCAAGCCGGCCAACGATTGCTGCCCCCATACCTCATCCGCGAAATCGCCGGCGTCAAGGTCGGCATACTCGGTTTCACGACCGATCGCGGGCCCCAGGTGGTGGGTCGCGGCGTCACCAAGGGCGTGCGCTTCAGCAAAGGCGATGCAGAGTTCAAGGAGTTTGTCGGCATCTTGCGCGAACGCGAAAATGTCGCCCTTGTGGTCGTGATTTCCGAACTCGGCCTTTCGAACAACATCCGCTTGGCCGAGGAGACGCCGGGCGTCGACGTGATCCTGTCATCCGACATGCACGAGATAACTCGAACACCCGTTATGACCGACAACGGCACGCTGATTGCGGAAGTCGGCCAGGATGGCCAGGTGATCGGCGAACTGAACCTGACAATCGAGGGCGGACGGATCGCGAAATGGAAGTGGACGCTGCACCACATCGACGATCGCATCGAACCGAATGCCGGCATCGCCAAGTTCGTCGCGGATGTTCGAAGGCCCTTCCTCTCAGGCCCGCAGTTCAAGCGGCACGTCAATCCATTCAACGGCGCCAGGCTCGCGCAGCCGATCGATAAGGTGGTCGGACAGACGAAGGTTGCGCTGCATCGCATGAATTTCGCTGATCATGAGCCTGCGGCGGTGATCGAGGGAACATCACACATATTCCTCACCGACGCCTTCCGGAATGAAGCGAAAGCCGATATCGCCGCCATTCGTGGTTTCCGCTACGGCACTGTCGTGCGTCCAGGCCCCATCACCCGAGAGGACCTCTATCACTTCATACCGATCGGCCCCATGATTGCCAAAGGCACCATCAAGGGCCGACAACTCAAGAACCAGATCGAGAACTCGGTGGACGGTTCGCTCAATGCCGATGTGTCCAAGTGGACCGGCGGATGGCTTTTCAATTACAGCGGTGTGCGCGCGGAGATCGACCCCTATGCGAAAGCGGGCGAACGGGCAACAAACATCAACGTCTTGGATCGGGCAACCAAGGCATGGAAGCCGCTGAATTTGGAAGCTGACTACACCTACGCGTCTTATTATTACACAGCCGACCCGGACCTGATCAACACGACGCCGGCGAAGGAAATCTCTGTCCTCAAGGATGAAAATGGCGGCAACCTCGATGCGGTCGAGGTGGCGGTTCAATATTTAAGCGTCCTGCAGAACCGAACGACGACGCCCAAGCCGGGTCGCCTCAAGCTTACCAAGCCAATCCCGACTGCAAGCTCTGGCAGTCCTGAAATCCAACCGTGGCGCGGTGCCGTTCAATCGGCCGACAGTCCGCCCAAGACCGGCGCTGTCAGTCTACCTAGAGCCGCCGCGCGAAACCGATAATCTGACAGGGAGGAACAAGCAATGCGATTTACAAGAAAGCTCGTGACGGCGGTGTCGGCAGCGCTTGCGATTTGCGTTACCTGCGACGCGCAAGCCCAGAACGCTACGAAAAAAAGGCCTCAGACGGTCAATGCCCCTGGGCCGGCCGATTCGGCGCGCCGTCAGCAGATCAACGAATGGACCATAGGCTTGGCCGGCGGGTTGCTCGAAGGCGCGCCAATACGGCTTGCAACCGAAATGTCGCGCGTTGTCAATGACGGTTTCAATCTGCATGTCTTGCCGATCGTCACCCGCGGCCCGACCGAGAACGTCAACGATCTGCTCTATCTCAAGGGCGTCGACATGGCGATCATTGCGAGCGATTCCCTTGAAGAGTACAAATCGCAGGTGCCGGACATCCAAAATCGGATTTCATATATACTCAATCTGTTCCCCTCCGAACTGCACGTATTCGTGCGACCGGAGATCAAGTCGCTGCAAGACCTGGTCGGCAAGAAAGTCAATTTCAACACCCAAGGAACTGCCGCCGCCTACACCGGTCCGCTGGTCTTCAGCCGCTTGCAACTCAATGTGAACAAGACCTTCATCCCGCACCCTGTAGCGATGGAGCAGATGAAGAAGCCTGACAGTGACATGGCCGCGGTGGTTTTCATCACATCAAAACCGATTGATCCGTTCCTCAAGGGTAGGTGGGATCCAGGCTTCAAGTTCCTGCCTGTCCCATACGACCGGCGCTTCGCCGATTATTACCTGCCGGCGACAATCGAATCGACCGACTATCCGAGCCTGCTCGCGGCCGGCGAGCGCATCGACACGATTTCTGCGCCGACAATTCTGGTTTCTTACAACTGGGATCCAAAATCCGACCGCTATCGGCGCGTGGCGCGTTTTGTCGATAGTTTGTTCAATCGCAAGAGCCAGCTCCATGCCGCCGGATTCGATGCCAAGTGGAAGGACGTCAATCTTGCTGCCAGTATCCCGGGTCTGACACGGTTCCGCGCCGCACAGGAGTGGCTTGACACAAGTGCACCAAAATTGGGCATGCGGCCATGAGGCATGTCCTCCTCACCGCGATCGCGTTCGTCGGCATGGGCTACGTCGCCCAAGCGCAGACAGCATTGGAGTCCTGTCCGCCGTCGGAGGACGCGACCGCCCGGCGAGAGTGCCTCTTCAAGCTCTGGTGGGAGCAGGTCGGCAAGGACGCCGCGTTTCAGGCATCACCTTCGGCGCCGACCAACGGCGGCGGCTGGTACGTCAGCGAAACGACATCGCCGGTCGACTACAGTCTGCAGGTCAGTGCGTCCATTCTCTCTCGTGCGACTGCGGAAGATGCGCCGTTATCGTTGACCATTAGATGCCGCGCCAGGAGGATCGACCTGTCGGTCAGCGCGATCAGCGCTTGGAAGGCGCCAAGTAACAACCAAATTCGGGTTGCCTACCAGATCGAACAGCGGCCCGTTGTCGAAGAGCGCTGGACCGCGTCTGCGGGCGGCAAGACCGCCAGTTTCAACGGCAACACGCTGCAGTTCTTGCAGGCGCTGCCGTCCAGCGGCCAGATATTGATCCGCGTCTTCGATTCACAAAATGCGGCGCATGAATCCATCTTCCGGCTCGACGGAATTGCGGCCACCCGGCAAAAGGTCGTCGACGCATGCAAGGATGCACCTGGCCCCGATCGGAGTTTTGCGCGGCAACCGCGGTAACCGCAAAAAGAAATAGGGCGGACCTCTGGGCCCGCCCCACATTATTCGTTCCGTCGATCCTGTCAGTTCAATGCGAATACGAACAGGTAGCTTGAGTTCTCCAGCTTGTCGAACTTGACCGGATGGAGGTGGCGGCCGGAGGTTTGCACTGCCAGATACTGTTTCGGTCCGATTGCATAGGTCACCGGCGAGCCCTTGAGCGGCGTGCCGACATTGAAGCGCCAGAGTTCTTCCAGCGTCTCATCGTTATAAGCGACGACCCAGCCGTCCTGCATCGCGGTGAACACGAGGCCACCGGCCGTGACCGTTGCGCCCGAGCGGATTTCGATGTCGGTCACGGCCTTGGCGACGATCTTGTGATTGACCGTGTCATAGGCGGTGATCGAACCGTAATAGAGATCGCTCGTATAGGTGCGCTTCTCCCATTTTTCGCGGTCGAGGCCGCCATCCGCGCTCTTGAAGGTGTTGGTTGCGCCGTTCTGCGAGAAGCAGCCTTCGGCGCCGACGCCGTAGGCGATCTTCTTCACGGGATTATAGGCCGTCGGCTGATGCGCGACGCCGCCGTGCCAGGTCGGGCAAGCCCGCTTCATGACGTCACGGTCGGCGCGCAACGCGCGCGCCTCGGGCAGATATTTCTGCACGTCGAGCCTTGGATCGTATTCGGCCGGCATGCCGGTCTTCGGGTCGAGGCCCTTGGTCCAGTTCATCTCGTTGACATATTGGCTGCCCTTGATGAAGGAGCCATTGTTGCGATCGAGCGAATAGAAGAAGCCATTGCGAGCGAAGTGCGCCGCGACCTTGCGCGTCTCGCCATTGATCGTTGCGTCGTAGAGCAAATGGACGCCGTTTTCGTCCCAGTCCCACGAGTCGTTCGGCAGGTATTGGAAGTGCCAGACGAGCTTGCCGGTATTGATGTCGAGCGCGACCGCCGAGTTGGTGTAGAGGTTGTCGCCCGGCCGTGATTCCGGATCGTATTGCGGAACCGGGTTGCCGGTGCCCCAGATCGTGAGTTTGGTCGCTGGATCATAGGAGCCGGTCTGCCAGATGCCACCACCGCCGGTCTTCCAGGCGTTGTTCTTGTCCTTCCATGTCTCGCTCCCCGGGTCGCCCGGCTTCGGGACGACGTACCAGCGCCACAGCTCATTGCCGGTCTTGACGTCGAGGGCGGCGAGCCAGCCGCGCGTGCCGGCGTCACCGGCGCCGTTGGCGATGATGACCTTGTCTTCGGCCACAATGGGCGCCGTGCGGAAGCGCTCGCGGGTGCCGAATTCATTCCGCTGCATGATCATCTTGTCCCAGACGACTTCGCCGCTGTCACGGTTGACCGCAACCATGCGACCGTCGGCCAGAGGGGCGATGAGCAGATCGTTGTACATCGCGAAACCGCGCGACAGGGGGGTAAATCCCTCATGGCGGACGCCGAAGTCGTTGGTCCAGACGAATTCGCCCTTGTTGGGAGCGCGCGCGTCGATCTTGTAGAGACCGCCCCAGCCATCGATCAAATACATGAATCCATTGTCGATCAGCGGATTGACCTCCGCCTCAAGGCCGTTCTGCTTGATATCCTGCATACCGCCGAGCGCCATGGCCCAGACCATGCGCAGTTCCTTGACGTTGTCGCGGTTGATCTGCGTGAGCTTGGAATAGCGTTGGGAACTGTAATCGCCATTCATCATGAGCCAATTCTGCGGCTCATTCTGGGCGTTGAGCAGGCGCTCTTTGTTGACGGTCATCCGGTAGGTGGCCGTCTGCGCGTTCAGCGATAGCGTGCCGAGCGCAAGCGCCGAAGCGCTCGCAAGCGCGATGGTCGCAAATTTCATGGTTATTTTAGCCCTATGTTGCATGGCTCCCTCTCTCTCGCCCTGTTGAATGGGCGTGTGGAAAAATTCTAGCCGCGATGGCGCGGCCGGACAATGGGTCTGGTGGGCTTTGGTTGCGTGGGGTTAGGGATAGCAGACGGAGTTGGTGTGATTCGAGGTGATTCAGCGAGTTCGGTGGCTCCCTCTCCCCTTTGGGGAGAGGGGTGAGCGGGCACAAAGCTCGGTGTTGGTCCCCCCACCCTGTCCCTCTCCCCAGCGGGGAGAGAGGACGCAAAAGCCGCGTCGTCGTCACTTGTCGAGGGCCTGCAGCGTTGATCTGTCGCATCAAAAAAGGACGGGCCCCACCAGCGCGTTTACGCGCGTCTTCACGCGCTATGGGCCCGCCCCAATCCGTTCACGGAAGTGTTGTCAATTCAGCGCGAACACGAACAGGTAGCTCGAGTTCTCCAGCTTGTCGTACTTCACCGGGTGCTGGTGGCGCCCGCTGGTCTGCACGGCGATGTATTGCTTCGGCCCGATCGAATAGGTCACCGGCGCGCCCTTGAGCGGGGTGCCGACATTGAAGCGCCATAGCTCCTCGAGCCTCTCGTCGTCATAGGCGACCACCCAGCCGTCCTGCAGTGCCGTGAACACGACTCCGCCGGCGGTGACCAGCGCGCCCGAGCGGTTCTCGATGTCGGTCACGGCCTTCGCGACCACCTTGTGGCTGACGGTGTCGTAGGCCGTCATCGCGCCGTAGTAGAGGTCGCTGGTAAATTTGCGCGGCTGGCTCTTGGGCTTGTCCTCGCCGCCGTTCGGCAGATAGGCGACAGTGTGGCCTTCCGTCGAGAAGCAGCCTTCGGCGCCGACGCCGTAGGCGATGTGCTTGACCGGGTTGTACGCCGTCGGCTGGTGCGCAACGCCGCCGTGCCAGGTCGGGCAGGTCCGCTTCATGACGCCACGGTCGGCGCGGAGCGCGCGCGTCTCCGGGATGTAACGCTGGACGTCAAGCTTCGGATCGTACTCGACCGGCATGCCGGTCTTCGGATCGAGGCCCTTGGTCCAGTTGAGCTCGTTCACATACTGGCCGCCCTTGATGAAGCTGCCGTTGGCGCGATCGAGCGTGTAGTAGAACCCGTTGCGCCCGAAATGGCCCAGCACCTTGCGGGCTTCGCCGTTGACATTGATGTCGTA